>DASPLX010000037.1:0-350811 GCA_035627375.1 Paucimonas sp.
GGCGGAAGCGCCGCGGGCGGTGGCGGCAAGCAGGCCGCCGGCGCCGTCGCGGTCGAAGGAGATGGTGGCCAGGACGGAGCCCAAGCCGGTGAGCAAGCCGGTCAATCCGGTGGCCACGCCCGGCGGCGACGAATGGGAAGAATTCTGATTCGGAACAGCGGCGGCCGTGTCGGCCTTCGATGACGGGAAAAGATGGACATGGCATTGGCGAGACAACACAGGCCGGATGGAACGAAGGAATTTCCCTTCACGCAGCAGGACTTCGAGCGCGTCCGGGCGCTGATCTACAAGCGCGCCGGCATCGCGCTCGCGGACAGCAAGCAGGAGATGGTGTACAGCCGTCTTGCGCGCCGGCTGCGCGCGACCGGGATCAAGTCGTTCGTGCATTATCTGGACGATCTCGAGAACACCCCGGATAGCCAGGAATGGGAAGCCTTCACCAATGCGCTGACGACCAACCTGACCTCGTTCTTCCGGGAGGCGCACCACTTTCCCATCCTTGCCGAACATGTGAAGAAGCTGACCGGACCGATCGAAATCTGGTGCTGTGCCAGTTCCACCGGAGAGGAGCCTTATTCGATTGCGATGACCTTGTGCGAAGTGTTCAATACGCTGACGCCGCCGGCCCATGTCGTCGCGACGGATATCGATACCAACGTGCTGAATACGGCGGCCAACGGCGTTTATCCGATCGAACGGCTGGACAAAATGGAGCCGGGGCGCGCCAAGAGGTTCTTCCTGCGCGGCAAGGGCGGCCAGGAAGGATACGTGCGGGTGAGACCGGAGCTGCGTCAGATGATCACGTTCAAGCAGTTGAATCTGTTGTCGAGCGATTGGCCCGTTTCCGGCCAGTTCGATGCGATCTTCTGCCGCAATGTCATGATTTACTTCGATAAGCCGACTCAGGGACGGATACTCGAACGGTTCGCGCCGATGATGAAGCCCGACGCCTTGCTGTTTGCCGGGCACTCGGAGAATTTTCTCTACGTTTCCAATGCATTCAAGCTGCGCGGGAAGACGGTGTACGAGTTGAACCATGGCGGTGCACCGCACCACCGTCACCTTACGCAAGGCATGAGGCACAAGCCATGAGCCACGTACTCGAAGAGCATTTTGCAACCAATGTCTATTACGACCGGACCTTCGACCGCGACGCGGCGAAGATCCTGCCGGGCGAGTACTACTTCACCGGCAAGGACATGCTGATCGTCACGGTGCTGGGCTCCTGTGTCGCGGCCTGCATCCGCGACCGTGTTTCCGGCATCGGCGGCATGAACCACTTCATGCTGCCCGACAGCGGCGACGGCGACAGCCCGATTTCGGCATCGATGCGTTACGGCACCTACGCGATGGAAGTGCTGATCAACGACCTCTTGAAGGCGGGCGCCAAGCGTGAAAATCTCGAGGCCAAGGTATTCGGCGGCGGCAACGTCCTGCGCGGCTTCATCGCGATCAACGTCGGGGAACGCAATGCGCAATTCGTGCGCGATTACCTGAAGGCGGAGAACATCCGGATCACGGCGGAAGACCTCAACGATGTCCACCCGCGCAAAGTTTACTTTTTTCCGCGAACCGGTAAAGTGCTTGTAAAGAAACTAAAACAGCTGAACAACAATACGCTGGTAAATCGGGAGCAGGACTACGCGCAGCGTCTGCGTACGAGTACCGTCAGCGGCGACGTCGAACTTTTCTGAAAGGCGGCGGGCGTCGAGGGAGAGGGCCCGATAAAGGTAAAGCACCATGACTATCAAGGTATTAATCGTCGACGATTCGGCGCTGATCCGCAGCGTGATGACCGAGATCGTCAGCAGCCAGCGCGACATGCAGGTGGTCGGCGTGGCGCCGGATCCGATCGTGGCGCGCGAACTGATCAAGCAGACCAATCCCGATGTGCTCACGCTCGACGTCGAGATGCCGCGCATGGACGGTCTCGACTTCCTGGAAAAGCTGATGCGCCTGCGCCCGATGCCGGTGGTGATGGTGTCGTCGCTGACCGAGCGCGGGTCGGAAATCACGTTGCGGGCATTGGAGCTCGGCGCCGTCGATTTCGTCACCAAGCCGAAGCTGTCGATCCAGAGCGGGATGCGCGAGTATACCGACCTGATCGCCGACAAGATACGCGCGGCGGCCGTGGCGCGCATCAAGCCGCGCCAGGCGCCGGCGCAGGATCCGGCGAGATCGGGCGGCGATCACAGCCTGCCGATGATCCGCAATCCGCTGACCAGTAGCGAAAAGCTGATCATCATCGGCGCCTCCACCGGCGGCACCGAAGCGATCAAGGATTTCCTGATGCAGATGCCGTCGGATTGCCCCGGCATTCTGATCACCCAGCATATGCCGGAAGGTTTCACCCGGTCGTTCGCCAAACGGCTCGATGGTTTGTGCAAGATCGCGGTCCTGGAGGCGGCGGGCGGCGAGCGCGTCCTGCCGGGCCATGCGTATATCGCGCCCGGGCACTCCCACCTGTTGCTGGCGCGCAGCGGCGCAAACTACGTCACCCAGCTCGAACAGAGCCCGCCGGTCAATCGGCACCGGCCGTCGGTTGATGTCTTGTTCAATTCGGCGGCTTCTTGCGCCGGCAAGAACGCGGTCGGGGTGATCCTGACCGGCATGGGCAAGGACGGCGCCCTGGGGATGCTGGAAATGAAGAAGGCGGGCGCATACAACTTCGCGCAGGACGAGGCGAGCTGCGTTGTGTTCGGCATGCCGCGCGAGGCGATCGCCGTCGGGGCAACGCACGAGGTCGGGCCTCTGCAAGCGTTGCCCGGGATGGTGTTGAATTATTTGGCGACCCATAGCAGCCGCGCCTTGCGTGTTTGATGGCGATCTGCGGCCGCATAGTCCGTGCGCCGCTTCGGCTGGCGGGGGGGCAATGAAGATGTAAATCGGAAACAAAGAACGGTTTTGTCTCGGCTTTGATTTAGCGCAAACTGTTCTTCAGTGCATAATAGCGTTACATGGCACCGACTTCGCGTCGGAGGAGATACGGAACCGATGATACGGATAGTAGCGGTTAAGGGACTCAATGGAGTAATTCATGGCTGATCCGAATACTAAATTTTTGGTCGTTGACGACTTCTCGACGATGCGCCGCATCGTACGGAATCTGCTGAAGGAACTGGGTTACTCGAACGTCGACGAGGCGGAAGACGGCTCGATGGCGCTTTCCAAGCTGCGTAGCGAACAATTCGACTTCGTCATTTCCGACTGGAACATGCCGGTGATGGACGGCCTGACGATGCTGCAGAATATCCGTTCCGACCCCAATCTCGCGAAGTTGCCGGTGTTGATGGTGACGGCCGAGGCGAAGAAGGAAAATATCATCGCGGCGGCGCAGGCAGGTGCGAACGGTTACGTGGTCAAGCCGTTTACGGCGGCGACTCTCGATGAAAAGCTGACGAAGATCTTTGAAAAGCTGGGAGCCTGACGTGAATAGGCAGGTTCCGGAGCAGCCGGAAAACCAGGCGCAGCAACCGTCGGCCGGCGGCGAGCGCGGCATGCACGACGACATGTTGATTCGCGTCGGGCAGATGACGCGCAATCTGCATGAAAGCTTGCGCGGGTTGGGCTTCGACAAGCTGCTGGCGCGCGCGGCGCACGACATTCCGGACGCGCGGGATCGTCTCGATTATGTCGCCAAGATGACCGAGCAGGCGGCACAGCGCGTGCTGAATGCGACCGACGCGGCGGGCCCGCTGCAAGGGCAGATCGAGGCGGGGGCGAAGGATATCGGCGCGGCCTGGAAGGCAGCGATGGATGCTCCGTTCTCCGAAGAACGGTACCGGGCGCTGGCGATGCGCACGGTGCAGTATCTCGAGGCGACGTCGGCGGCGAGCAGCGCGACCAAGCAGCATCTGATGGATATCATGATGGCCCAGGATTTCCAGGATTTGACGGGCCAGGTGATCACGAGGGTGACCGATATCGCGCACAGCATCGAACAGCAGCTGTTGCAGCTCCTGATCGATTATTCGCCGGCGGACATCAGGCGCGAAACGGGCAACAGTCTCATGAACGGCCCCCAGATCAATCCGAACGCCAGCCCCGACGTGGTCGCCAACCAGAGTCAGGTAGACGATCTGCTCGACAGCCTTGGTTTTTGACCTCTTATTCATTCGTGCCCACCCGAGCATCGGGCGATTTTCACTTCCGGACAGCCGACCCTCTCATGGATGACGCAAAATTCCTCGTTCGCGAACCCTTGCTCGATCCCAAGGAGCGGATGTTCGGGTACGAGTTGAAATGGCAGGGGTTGTCGGGCGACGACAATGCCTTGGCATCGTTCATCGCGGCCGAGGCCGGCAGCGGACAAGCCGAGTGCGGCTTGGGGGACGGCAAGCTCTTCTTGCAAGCGAATCTGGCGGCGCTGGAGCCGGCGACGCTAGCGGCATTGCCGCCGCAAAACGTCATTTTCTGTGTCAGTGCCGCCGAGCTTGTCAAGCCGGAGGTCGACGCCGCCGCCAAGTCGCTCCGGCAGGCCGGTTTCGGCATCGCCGGCAAGTACGGCGAACTGGTCGGACAGGACAAATCGCTCCTGGCGCTGGTCACGCATGTGGAAATCGATGCCGGCACGGTCAATCAAGCGACCCTGGGCAAGCTGGCCGCCGTATTGAAACAGGCTTCGATACAGCTCGTGGTGCGCAACGTCCATAGCTGGCCGGAATTCGATGCCTGCGCCTCGCTCGGCCTGAATGCCTTCGTCGGCGACTTTTACCTCGACGCGCGTCCCGGCGTGCAGGTCAAGGGCTTGAATCCCGCCCAGACCATCATCCTGCATCTGATGCAGCTCGTGAAGCAGAACGCCGACATCCGCCAGCTGGAGGATGTCCTGCGCCGCGATGCCGCAATCTCCTACAAGCTGCTGCGTTACATCAATTCGGTCGGCTTCGGCCTCGGCGCGGAAATCCAGTCGCTGCGGCACGCGGTCACGATGCTCGGCTATTCGCCGCTCTACCGCTGGTTGTCGCTGCTGCTGGCGACCGCGAGCAGCGGCGGCCATGCGCCGGCGCTGATGCAGACCGCCGTCATTCGCGGCCGCTTCGCCGAGCTGCTCGGTCAGGATTTCCTGCCGAAGAACGAGGCGGAAAACCTGTTCGTCGCCGGCATGTTTTCCCTGCTCGACAGGCTGCTCGGCCTGCCGATGGAGCAGGTGCTGGAGAGCATCCAGCTGTCGGACGCGGTGTCCGAAGCGTTGCTGACGCGCGGCGGCATGTTCGGCCCGTTCCTGGCCTTGGCCGAGGCTTGCGAGCGCGGCACGACGCCGATCGAGCCGCTGGCCGACTCGATGTTCCTCAGCGCCAACCGTATCAACGAGGCGCATCTGGCCGCGCTGGCCTGGGCCCAGGCATTGCAACTCTGACGGCGCTCGGCTCGTCGCCGGCGACTCCGCCTCCGTGCCGGAGCGGGTCTCGAAAAAGCGGGACCTTTTCATACTTATTCCCCTGATGACCATGCTGTCTTACGGTCAATAATCGTTCCTGATAGTGCCTCATGGCGTCCTTCGGACGCGGCACGGCCTGATAGGAGCGGCAATGGCCGAAGACAGCGATCTCGAACGAACCGAACCAGCCTCACCCCGGCGCCTCGAACAGGCGCGCGAGGAAGGCGACGTTCCGCGTTCGCGGGAACTGGCCAACTGCACCGTCCTGGTCGCCGCCTGCGCCTGCTATTGGTTCACGGGCGACAACCTGATCCGGCAGTTCGATCGCTTCCTGGTGTCCGGATTGGCGTTCGATCGGGCGCATGCCTTCGATTTCAACCTGCTGGTGGCGCATCTCGCCTTCAATCTGAAGGAGATCGCCATCGCATTCGCGCCGGTCGCCTTGCTGCTGATGATCGTCGCCGTTGGCTCCCCTTTGCTGATCGGCGGCTGGCTGTTCAGCACCAAGGCGCTGGCGCCGAATTTCACGCGCATGAATCCGATGAGCGGCATCGGCAACATGTTTTCCTCGCGTTCCCTGGTCGAACTCGGGAAGGCGATCGCCAAGGCCGGCTTGGTCGGCATGATCGCCTGGATGGTCATCGAACACCAGATGGAGGCGGTCCTGGGCCTCGGCGTCGAACCCGTGAAGAGCGGCAGCGCCCATCTGGCGCACCTGCTGTTGACCAGCTTCATCGCGATCGCCAGCGGCCTGGTGGTGATCGCGATCATCGACGTGCCTTACGTGCTGTGGCATTACGCCAACAAGCTGAAGATGACGCGCGAAGAGGTGCGCCAGGAAGCCAAGGAATCGGACGGCAATCCCGAAATCAAGGCCAAGATCCGCCAGCAGCAGCGCGAGATGGCGAAGCGCCGCATGATGGCCGAGGTGCCGAATGCCGACGTTGTCGTCACCAACCCGACGCACTATGCCGTCGCGCTCAAATACGCGGAAGGCAAGATGCGGGCGCCGACGGTGGTGGCGAAGGGTGCGGACGAGGTCGCAGCCAAGATCCGCGAGATCGCCGCCGACAATAAAGTGCCGCTGCTCGAGGCGCCGCCGCTGGCGCGCGCCTTGTACCGCCACACCGAACTCGGCGACGAGATCCCGGAAGCCTTGTACACGGCGGTGGCCGAAGTGCTCGCCTATATCTTCCAACTGCGCGTCTATCGCGAACGCGGCGGCGTCCGGCCCGAGGAGCCGACCGATCTCATGGTGCCGCCGCAGCTCGATCCCCTGAATGCCGCCGGGCAGCAAACCCGGGCGGCCGTCGAACCTAGGTTGATGCAATGAACAGCTTGCGACTCCCTCTCTGGCTGACCGGCCCCAATTCCAAGGCGCTGGCAGCGCCGATTCTCATCATCGTCATGCTGTCGATGATGGTGCTGCCGCTGCCGGCGTTCATCCTCGACCTGTTTTTCAGCTTCAATATCGCGCTCGCGATCATCGTGCTGCTGACCAGCCTGTACACGGTCAAGCCGCTCGATTTCATGGTATTCCCGGCCGTGCTGCTGATGTCGACGATGCTGCGCCTGTCGCTCAACGTGGCCTCGACGCGCGTGGTGCTGACCGAAGGCCATACCGGCCCCGATGCGGCCGGCAAGGTGATCGAAGCCTTCGGCCACTTCCTGATCGGCGGCAACTACACCGTCGGCATCGTCGTGTTCACGATCCTGACCATCATCAACTTCGTGGTCGTCACCAAGGGCGCGGGCCGCATCGCCGAAGTCGGCGCGCGTTTCGCCTTGGACGCGATGCCGGGCAAGCAGATGGCGATCGATGCCGACCTCAACGCCGGCCTGATCGGCGAGCAGGAAGCGCGCAGCCGGCGCAAGGAAGTCGCCCAGGAAGCCGAGTTCTACGGCGCGATGGACGGTGCTTCCAAATACGTGCGCGGCGACGCCGTGGCCGGCATCATCATCATCATCGTCAACATCGTCGGCGGCCTGATCGTCGGCATGGTGCAGCACGATCTCGAATTTTCCACGGCCTTGAAGAATTACACGCTGCTGGCGATCGGCGACGGCCTGGTGGCCCAGGTTCCGTCGCTCGTGATTTCGACCGCGGCCGGCGTGGTCGTCTCGCGCGTGGTCGGCGAGCAGGATATCGGCGGCCAGCTGGTTGGGCAGCTTTTCGCCAAGCCGGAGGTACTGTACATCACCGCTGCCATCGTCGGCGGCATGGGCCTTATCCCCGGGATGCCGCACATCCCTTTCTTCGTGCTGGCCGCCATCTTGGGCGGTGCTGCTTACGCGATGAAGCGCCGTACCGAACAGGCGGCGGCCGAGCCCACGCCCGAGGCCGTGGCCGCGGCGAGCGCGGCGGCGGCGGCGGCCCCGGAAATGGAAGAGGCGACCTGGGAAGACATCGTTCCGGTCGATACGCTCGGCCTGGAAGTCGGCTACCGGCTGATTCCCCTGGTCGACAAGGGGCAGGGCGGCGAGCTGCTGCGCCGGATCAAGGGCATACGCAAGAAATTCGCGCAGGAGGTCGGCTTCCTGTCGCCGCCGGTGCATATCCGCGACAACCTCGAGCTGCGGCCCACGGCGTATCGCATCACGCTCAAGGGCGTCGAAGTCGGTTCCGGCGAGGCGCATGTCGGCCAATTCCTCGCCATCAATCCCGGCATGGTCAGCGGCAGCCTGCCCGGCACCCCGACCTCGGATCCGGCGTTCGGCTTGCCGGCGACCTGGGTCGATGCCGCCATGCGCGAGCAGGCGCAAACGATGGGATACACCGTGGTCGACGCCGGCACCGTCGTCGCCACCCACCTGAACCACCTGATCACGATGCATGCCGCCGAATTGCTGGGACGCCAGGAAGTCCAGCAATTGCTCGACCACCTGTCGAAGGAATCGCCGCGGCTGGTCGAAGACCTCGTGCCGAAGATGCTGTCGCTGTCCACGCTGCAGAAAGTGCTGCAAAACCTCCTGATCGAAGGCGTGCATATCCGCGACATGCGCACCATCATCGAGACGCTGGCCGAGTACGCGCCGCAGATGCAGGATGCCAACGACTTGACGGCGCAGGTGCGCGTGGCGCTCGGCCGCGCCATCGTCCAGCAGATTTTCCCGGGAACGAACGAGCTGTCGGTGATGACGCTCGACAACCGTCTCGAACGCCTGCTGATGCAAGCCTTGCACGCTGGCGGCGCCGATGGCGGCGGCATCGAGCCCGGCCTCGCCGACACGATCGCCGCCCAGGCCCAGCAAGCCGCGCGCAACCAGGAGCAGATGGGATTGACGCCGGTACTGCTGGTGCCGGGACAGCTGCGTCCGCTGCTGGCGCGCTTCCTGCGCCGCACCGTGCCGCAGTTGAAGGTCCTGTCGCACAGCGAGATACCCGATTCCAAGAACATTAGAGTGACCAGCCTAGTTGGAGGCCAAGCATGAACGTAAGAAAATTCACAGCCCGCACCTCGCGCGAGGCGATGTGGATGGTGCGCGAAGCGCTCGGCGCCGACGCCGTGATCCTGTCGTCGCGCACCGTCAACGGCGTCGTCGAAATCCTGGCGCTGGCGGCCGAAGACATGGCATCCCTATCGGAACCGGCCGCAGACAAGCCGCAGATCTCCGAATCGACGCTCTCGGCCCTGGCGCCCAAGCGGCGGACGGAAAGCGCGCAGGCGCTGCAGAGCGCGCAGAGCTTGCGCGCGCCGGAGCCCGAGCGCGACCGCGAACCCAGCCGGGCCGAGCTGGCGGAGGTCATGAACGAGATCCGCTCGATGCGCGGCATGCTCGAGTCGCAGCTGGCCGAGCTGTCCTGGAGCAGCCAGCAAAAGCGCCAGCCGGCGAAATCGGCCGCATTGCGCGAAATGCTGGCCGCCGGCTTTTCCGCCAGCTTGTCGCGCTACCTGACCGAGAAGCTGCCGGCTACCTGCACGGCGGAAGAGGGCACGAACTGGATCAAGTCGGTATTGGCCCGCAATCTGTCGGTCGTGACCGACGAGAGCGAGATTCTCGATCGCGGCGGCGTGTTTGCCCTGGTCGGCCCGACCGGCGTTGGCAAGACGACAACGACGGCGAAGCTTGCCGCGCGCTGCGTGATGCGCCACGGCCCCGGCAAGCTGGCCTTGATCACGACCGACGGTTACCGTATCGGCGGTTACGAGCAGTTGCGGATCTACGGCAAGATCCTCGGCGTCATGGTGCATTCGGTCAAGGATGAATCCGACCTGCGCATCGCGCTCGACGAGTTGCGCGGCAAGCACACCGTGCTGATCGATACCGTCGGCATGAGCCAGCGCGATCAGATGGTGGCGGAGCAGATCGCGATGCTGTCCGGCGCAGACCGCAACGTCAAGCGCTTGCTTTGCCTGGCCGCGACTTCGACCGGCGAGACGCTCAACGAAGTGGTCCGCTCCTATCAGGGCGACGGCGGCCTGGCGGGTTGCATCGTGACCAAGCTGGACGAGGCCGCGACGGTCGGCGCGGCGCTGGATGTAGTCATTCGGCAGAAATTGAATCTATACTATATTGCAAATGGTCAACGAGTCCCCGAGGATCTGCACGTCCCCAACCAGCAATACCTGATCGAACGCGCGTTCAAGCTCAAACGCGAAACCGCGCCGTTCCAGTTCCAGGATGCCGAATTGCCGCTGGTGATGGCCAATACGGCCAAGGCGATGAATGACAAATCTCTGCGCGGGGTGGCTCTTGGCTAGTTTCGATTTTGACCAGGCCGAAGGCCTGCGGCGGATGCTCGCGGGGCCGAAGCCGAGGATCGTCACATTTTTGTCGGCCATACCGACCGAAGAGAAAAATGCGACGCTGGTGAATTTGAGCGCCTCGCTGGCGCGCGCCGGCAGCGAAGTCTTGCTGCTCGATGCTTGCCCCGGCGGGCGCGGCGTGGCGGCGCGACTCGATGTGCCCAATGCGGCGACCTTGCTGGAAGTCGCGCGCCAGGAACGCGGGCAGGCGCAGGTGGTGCAGGCGACGCAGGAAGGTTTCGGCCTGGCGATGCTGGCGCGCGGTCCGGTGCGTGCGTTGCCGAAGGATGCCGCCCAATTGCGCCGCTTGTCGAACAGCTTTGGCGCGTTGAGCAGGCAGACCGACATCATGCTGATCGATGCGGAGCTGTGCGAGGACGACGGTTTTCCGTTGCCGGCCATGGGCGGCGGCGACATCGTCGTGCAGGTGCGGAATTCGGCGGCGTCGATCAAGGAAGCCTATGCGCTCGTCAAGCGCTTGAATGCGCAGCTCGGCCGGCGGCCGTTCGGCGTGCTGGTGACCGGCGCCGGCGAGAGCGAGGCCAAGAGAGTGTTCGACAACATGGCGCAGGCGGCGAGCCGTTATCTCGCGGTGCAGTTGCATTCGCTGGGATCGGTGCCTGCCGACGAGCATGTGAAGCGTGCCGCCCGGCTCGGACGTACCGTGGTCGATGCCTTCCCGCTGGCGGGAGCGTCGGTGGCATTTAGGCAGTTGGCGGGGCGCGTCGCCGCGGCGAATGATCCCGGGCGTAGAATGCAGGGCGCGACGGCGGGCGGGGCATAGAACGCGCCAGCCTCGCTTATTTGAACAGGATGAGAAGGGCGAGGGACTGAGCGCGGCCGGGCGCCGGCGTCGGCTTGAACCAGAAATTTATGTATAACGCCCAGGGAAAATCCGACAAGAACCACCTGCTGACCGAGCACGCGCCGCTCGTCAAGAAGCTCGCGCACCAATTGAAGGCGAAGTTGCCGCCCAGCGTCGAGGTCGACGATCTGATCCAGGCCGGCATGATCGGCCTGCTCGACGCCATCAGCCGCTACGAAGACAACCACGGCGCCCAGTTCGAGACCTATGCCGTCCAGCGCATCCGCGGCGCCATGCTGGACGAATTGCGCAGCAGCGACTGGCTGCCGCGCAGCGTTCGCCAGAACATGCGCAAGGTCGAAGAGGCGATGAACCTGCTGCAGCAGCGTCTCGGCCGTCCACCCCAGGAAAGCGAAGTCGCGCGCCAGCTCAAGATGTCGCTCGCCGAATACCAGGATCTGCTGACCGAAGGCGGCGGCCACCAGCTCGTCTATTACGAGGATTTCCACGACGGCGACGAGCACGAGCATTTTCTCGACCGCTATTGCGCCGATCTCACCAGCGATCCGCTGCAAGCCTTGCTGAACAGCGGCTTCCGGGCCGCCGTCGTCCAGGCGATCACCGCCTTGCCCGAGCGCGAAAAGATCCTGATGGGCCTGTACTACGAACAGGAGATGAACCTGAAGGAGATCGGAGCCGTGATGGGGGTTTCCGAATCGCGCGTATCCCAATTGCACAGCCAGGCCATCGCGCGCCTGCGTGCCTTTCTGCGGGAGAGGGCATGGACTGGGGTAGCATAGCCGGCCTCGTCTTGGCGCTGACCGGCGTTCTCGCCGGGCATCTGCTCGAGGGCGGCCAGGCCGCGTCCTTGCTGCAGCCGGCGGCTTTCATGATCGTCGTGTTCGGAACCGCGGGCGCCGTGCTGCTGCAGACCGGCATCCGCAATTTCGTGCGCGGCGTGAAGATGGCGCGCTTCGTGTTTGCGCCGCCCGACGACGATCACGGCAAGCTGATCCGTGAAATGAGCAAATGGAGCGCCGCCGCGCGGCGCGAAGGCTTGCTCAGCCTCGAACGCTATGTCGACGAAGTCCGGGACCCGTTCCTGCGGAAAGGTTTGCGCCTCATCGTCGACGGCATCGATCCCTTCAAGCTGCGCGAAATCCTGGAGGCCGAGATCGACTCTTACGAAAGGCGGGAGCGGCTCGCGGCGCGGGTCTGGGAATCGGCCGGGGGCTATGCGCCGACCGTCGGCATTCTCGGCGCGGTGCTCGGCCTGATCCACGTAATGGAGAACCTGACCGACCCGAGCAGGCTGGGCAGCGGCATCGCGGTCGCGTTCGTCGCTACCATTTACGGCGTCGGCTTCGCCAACCTGGTTTTCCTGCCGATCGGCGGCAAGCTCAAAGCCATGATCAACGACGAAATCGCGCGCCGCGAAATGCTGATCACCGCACTGGCCGGCATCGCGTCCGGCGACAATCCGCGCTTGATGGAAGAGCGGATGGCGGTCCATTCATAACGTCAGCATCGTATCGACCGGCGAAACCATGGCGCGCAGAAGATTCGAAGAAGAGCCCGACAACCACGATCGCTGGCTCGTATCGTATGCCGACCTGCTGACCCTGCTGTTTGCCTTCTTCGTGGTCATGTACGCGATTTCCTCGGTCAACGAAGGCAAGTACCGCGTCCTGTCGAATGCGCTCGGCACGGCGTTCGGAAGAACCGATACGTCGATCGGGCCGCCGGCGATCGTCATCGATCCGAAGGCCGCGCCGGTCTTGCCACGGCCCTTGCCGCGGTCGCGCGGCGCCAATGAGGCGGCGCTCAAGCGCGAAAAGGAGCATATGACGGGCATGGCGCGCGACATCCTGAAAGCGCTCGCCCCGCTCATCAGCCAGGGCAAGGTGCGCGTGACCCAGAACAATCACGGTGTCAACGTCGAGATCAATGCCAGCGTCCTGTTCGCGCAGGGCGAGGCCGGGCTGACCGACGAATCGAGCCAGGCCTTGCGCGCCGTCGCCCAGGTCCTGAAAAACGACACCCACGCGGTTCAGGTCGAAGGGCATACCGACAATGTGCCGATCAGGAACGCGGCCTTTCCATCGAATTGGGAATTGTCCGCCGTGCGCGCCGGCAGCGTGGTGCGCTTGTTCGTCGACAACGGGATCGCGGAGGGGCGGCTGACGGCGGTCGGCCATGGCGCAAATCGCCCGGTCGCGCCGAACGATACGGCGGAAGGCCGCCAGCGCAATCGCCGCGTGCAAATCATGATTCTCTCCGACCTGCCCGACCAGACCACGGAACTCCCGGTGAGCGTCACCGACAAGCCGTAAGCGGCTGCGGCGGCATCCTGCGAGGAAGTAGGGGGATCAGCCGATGACCAGGCCGCGCGAACCGGTTCGCGCGGTCGGCTGGCCATTCGGGCCGTAGAGGGAGTTGGCGTGGCGGTTGCCGTGCAAGACGTTCAATGCGGCCTGGTTGCGCGACATATGCTTGCCGATCAACAGGCCGTTGGTGCGGTTCAATTCCTTGGCCGATCTCACGACGGCCAGCAGATCGTTCCAGGCCTTGCCCGCGGCCGGCGAAGCGGCAGGGCTGGCGACCCAGGCTTGCATGCCGGCTTCCTCGTCGGGAAAGCCGGCCGCCGCCAATGCCTGGTAGCGCGCGTTGGCCAGTACGGCGATCTGTGCTACCAGCTTGGCTTTTTCTTCGGTGAGAGCCGGCAAGGTCTCGATATCCGCATCGATCAGAACGGCTTGCTCGCGCCGCAGGACGGCCACCAGATTGCCGGCGGCGGCGATTTCGTCGTTCAGGGTAGCTGCGGGGTCCTTGCCGGTGATGTGCATGTTATGCCTTGCGCGAATGGATCAGGTCATTGACCGTATCCAGGAGGCCATTGGCGACTTTTTCCGGATCGACCTGGAAGGTGCCGTTGGCGATGGCCGCCTTGATTTCCTCGACCTTGTTCGCATCAAATACGCCGTTGCTGGCCACTTGCGCGGCGAGCGCCTGTACCTGAGGCGAAAGTTTGACATTATCCGATGCAGGCTTGGCAACGCCAGCCTTTTCGGCGCCTTTGCCGGCACGGGTTGGCGTGGTGTTTACGCTTAAACCGGCCGCTTTTTTGATTGAGTCATCGATTTTCACGGCTTTTCCTCGTTTGGGTCCTGGGCTTACAGCCCTCGTCTACATCTCTTAACGGCGATCTTATCCCAAACTTTAATGACTCAGTTCGAACCCATGTAACGATCCGGATGGCAGATCGTCGATGTTTCTAATAAGTAACTTCGACGACGCCGCCGGCCTTGGCGATGCCGCTGATGACCTGTCCGGAGGTGGTGCGCGCCTGTGCGACCTGCCCTTCCATGGCATTGTTCAGCGCGCGCGCCTCGCCCGACACGCGAAAGCCCGGTCCGCTGCTGACCAGCTTGACCGTTTGGCCTTGCTGCACCGCTTGCTGGCCGCGCAGTGTGTCCATGCGCAGCGGCATCCCAGCAGGCAACGACACCGCCGGCGAACGTCCGACGGCTTGGGCCGCATCGGTTACGATGCCGGACGGCAGGGTCGTCAAGTCGCCTCGTATTTTCGCCAGATCCGATTCGCTCAGGCTTTGTCCCTGCGCGACCGGCTTGGCGGTGACGACGTATTCCGAGACGACATGGACGGTGGCGGGAACGTAAATCGTCCAGGTGGCCGGCTCGCTGCAGCGCACGCCGACCGTGGTCTTGCCCCACGCGCGGCTGCCGCCCGGCAGAAACGCTTGCGGCGCGGCGCAGGCGGCGAGCTTCGAGCGGGAGTCGATCTGACCGATTTTGATCGTCACCTGGCCGGGCAGGCCGACCGTCTGCATATTCAGGAATTGCTCCACGACTTGCCGGATGTGCGCCGGATCCTGGCGCGCGACAGTCTCTTGCGCGCCCGCGGCGACGGAGGCTGAAGCAAGCAATGCAACGGCGATATCGGCGAATCTGTTCATGATCACGAAAGGGGTGGTCTCGCGAACAATGGTACTGCGCAAGGAGGAGCGCAAAACAGGGAAAAGGCCGCGATTTCGGAGCCTAATCGGACGATCGGTTGCGCGGCGGGGTGCTTATCATCAAGGCTATACAAAACCATTATCGGCGCAGAGAGGAATTTCTTGATCCGATGCGGAACTGGCTAGGAGGCCGTGATGATAGGGAAACTGGACCAATATCTGCGTTTCAACGAAACGGCATTGAGTCTTCGGGCGCAGCGCCAGCAACTGCTCGCCTCGAACATCGCCAATGCGGACACGCCGAACTACAAGGCGCGCGACATCGATTTTAACAAGGCGCTGCGCAGCGCGCTGGCGCAGTCGGAACCGGCGCGCCAGCCGGGACTGATCAAGACCGCCGCCGCGCATCTTCCCGGCACCGGAGCGGGGAATACGATCGGCGGCGAGCAGCTGCTCTATCGCACGGTCCAGCAAGGCGCCGTCGACGGCAACACCGTCGACATGGATGTCGAGCGCAATCAGTTCACCGACAACGCGATCCGCTACGAAGCCAGCCTGACGATGATCAGCGGGCAGATCAAGAGCCTGCTCGCGGCCATCCAAGGATAATCGCCATGTCGCTATTCAATATATTCAATGTCGCCGGCTCGGCGATGAGCGCACAGTCGCAGCGCCTGAATACCGTGGCGAGCAATCTCGCCAACGCCGACAGCGCCACCAGTTCCACCGGCCAGGCGTATCGCGCCAAGCAGGTCGTGTTCAGCGCCGTTCCGCTCGCGGGCCAGGCGGCGCAAGGGGTGAAGGTCGCGCAGGTGGTCGAGGACAAGTCGCCGGCCAGGCTGGTGCACGATCCCAAGCATCCGCTGGCCGACGAAAAGGGCTACGTGGCCATGCCGAACGTGAACGTGGTCGATGAAATGGTCAACATGATTTCCGCATCGCGCTCCTACCAGACCAATGTCGAGACGATGAATGCCGCCAAGGTCCTGTTGCAGAAGACGCTGACGATCGGTCAGTGAGAAAGGTGAATCATGACTACCGTACAACAAACCGGCGGCTCCTACGAAGCGTTGATGGAGGCGATGAATCCGAAGAAAAAGGCGCAGAAGACCGGCGTCGAGGAGACCCAGGACCGCTTCATGACGCTGCTGGTGACCCAGATGCGGAACCAGGACCCCTTGAACCCGCTCGACAATGCCCAGGTGACCAGCCAGTTCGCGCAGTTGTCCACCGTGACCGGCGTCGAAAAACTGAACAAGACGCTCGAGGTATTGCAAGGCAGCTACCAGACCAGCCAGTCGCTGCAGGCGGCGAGCATGATCGGTCACGGCGTGCTGGTGCCGGGTTCGACCTTCGCGCTATCCGAAGGCCGCGCCGTGATGGGCATCGAGGCGACCGAACCGGCGGATGATGCGAAACTGGTCATCCTCGGCGGCGACGGCAAGCCGCTCAAGACGATCAACCTGGGGCGTCTCGAAAGCGGCACGATCAGGCCGGTGACCTGGGACGGCATCACCGACACCGGCGCCAAGGCGGCGGACGGCAGCTACAGCTTCGAGATCAGGGCGACGCGCGGCGGCGAAAAGGCGAAGGCGACCGCATTGTCCTTCGGTGAAGTGTTGAGCGTGACGACCGGCGGCGACGGCGTGAAGCTCAACGTGCCGGGAATGGGCGTGGTGAAGTTCGGCGACGTCCGGCAGATTCTTTGATTCGCGTGGCGTATAGGTAACAGGAGAGGAAAATGAGCTTTCAACAAGGTCTGAGCGGTCTGAACGCGGCTTCCAAGAGCCTGGAAGCGATCGGCAACAACGTCGCCAACGCCAACACGGTGGGCTTCAAGGGCTCGCAGGCCCAGTTCGCCGACGTCTATGCGAACTCGTTGAACGGAAGTGGTGCCGGCCAGGTCGGTATCGGCGTCAAGATCGCCACGGTCGCGCAGCAGTTCACGCAGGGCAACATCACATCGTCGAACAATCCGCTCGATATCGCCATCAACGGCGGCGGCTTCTTCCGCATGAGCACCAACGGCACCGTGACCTACACGCGCAACGGGCAGTTCCTGCTCGACGACCACGGATTCATTGTCAACTCCAACCAGGCGCGCCTGACCGGCTATGTGGCGGATTCGCGCGGCGTGCTGTCGACCGGCGCCCCGGCCGATCTGATCATCAACAAGGCGGACTTGTCGCCGCAGGAAACGGCGGAGGTCCGCTCCCAGCTGAATCTCGATTCGCGGCTTGCCGTGACCACCTGGGACGGATCCATGGATCCCGGTACCTATAACAACGCGTCATCGGTGACCGTGTTCGACAGCCTCGGCAATGCGCACGTGCTGCAGACCTTCTTCGTGAAGACCGGCCCGGTTCCCCCGGCCGCGACACCGCCGACCTGGGACGTCTATGCGGCGATGGACGGCACGCTGATCACGACGCCCGCCAACGGCTTGATCGGCACCCTGACGTTCCTGTCCGACGGCACGATCGATACGGCGGCGACCACGCTGCCGTTCGCCGGCATCGAACTGCCGGTGACGACCGGCGCAACCAATCCGATCGGCGGCGCCGGCGTCGGCATCGAGATCGACTTCACCGGCACGACGCAGTACGGTTCGAATTTCGGCGTGAACGCGCTGACCCAGGATGGCTACGCCTCCGGTCGCCTTTCCGGTTTCAACATCAGCGAAGACGGCACCATCGTCGGCCGCTACACCAACGGCAAGTCGGCGACGCTCGGCCAGGTCGTGCTCGCCAACTTCACCAATCCGAACGGCTTGCAGCCGCTCGGCAACAACATGTGGGCCGAATCGGCGAGTTCCGGCCAGGCGCTGGTCGGCGGTCCGGGATCGGGCACCCTGGGCGTCGTGACCTCGTCCGCGGTGGAGGATTCCAACGTCGACCTGACGGCGGAACTGGTGAACATGATCACCGCGCAACGCGTCTACCAGGCCAACGCGCAGACCATCAAGACCCAGGACCAGGTGCTGCAGACGCTGGTGAACCTGCGCTGACGCATCCCGCACCTGACCCGACACCATGACCGATCGCAGCGACGCCTGATGCGGGCCGTCGCTCCGGTCGGGGGAGAGCACAATGGATCGCCTGATCTACACGGTTTCCAGCGGCGCCAAGCATATCCTCGAGCAGCAGGCGACGACTTCGCACAACCTCGCCAATGCGGCCACGACCGGATTTCGCGCTCAACTCGACTCGTTCCGCGCCGTGCCGGTGTTGAGCGAAGGCTTGCCGACGCGCGCCTTCGTCGTCGATGCCACGGTCGGTTCCGATTTCACGCCGGGCGCGATCCAGCAGACCGGGCGCGAGCTCGACGTCGCCGTCCAGGGCAAGGGCTGGATCGCGGTCGAGACCGAGGACGGCGGCGAAGCCTATACCCGCCACGGCAATCTCAGGCTGAGCGAGAACGGCGTGCTGCAGACCCAGAGCGGCCGCAACATCGTCGGCGACGGCGGGCCGATCAGCGTGCCGCCGGACGTGACCGTCACCATCGCCAAGGACGGCACCGTATCGGCGATCGCCGCGGGGACCCAGCCCGGAGCGACGACCGTCCTCGGCCGCATCAAGCTCGTCAATCCGCCGGAAGACACGCTGGTGCGCGGCGATGACGGCCTGTTCCGGGTGCGCGACGGCGGAGCGGCGGAGGCGGACGGCGGCGTCGTGCTGGTCGGCGGCGCGCTCGAGGGCAGCAACGTCAACGTGGTCGATGCGATGGTCAATATGATCAGCCTCGCGCGCCAGTTCGAGATGCACATGACTATGCTCAAGAACGCAGAGAGCAATGCCAATAAAGCGAGTCAGCTTCTCGCTTTGAGTTGACGGCGCGGCGCGCATAATCGAAGCTGAATAAACAGGCCGGACGGCGACTTTCGCACAGGGATTTCGGAGAAGAACATGATTCGCTCACTATGGATTTCCAAGACAGGTCTTGAAGCGCAGCAGACGCAGATGGACGTGATCTCCAATAACCTGGCGAACGTCGGCACCACCGGCTTCAAGCGCTCGCGCGCCGTGTTCGAGGACTTGCTGTACCAGAACATCCGCCAGCCCGGCGCGCAGTCGTCGCAGCAGACGCAACTGCCGACCGGCCTGCAGATCGGCACCGGCGTGCGTCCGGTGGCGACCGAGCGCATCTTCACGCAGGGTAATGTCCAGCAGACCAACAACAGCAACGATATCGCGATCCAGGGCGCCGGATTCTTCCAGGTGCTGCTGCCGGACGGCACGACCGCGTACACGCGCGACGGTTCCTTCCATGTCGACAGCAACGGCCAGCTCGTCACGTCGAGCGGCTATGCGGTGCAGCCGGCCATCACGATACCCTCGACCGCAACCAGCGTCACGATCGCGCGCGACGGCACGGTGTCGATCAGCCAGAACGGCACTGCCGCGCTGTCGCAGGTCGGCACCCTCCAGCTTGCCACCTTCGTGAATCCGGCCGGCCTGGAAGCCAAGGGCGAAAACCTGTACGTCGAGACGACGGCATCCGGTAGCCCGAACACGAATACGCCGGGGACCAACGGCTCCGGCGTGCTGCTGCAAGGCTACGTCGAGACCTCCAACGTGAACGTGGTCGAGGAACTGGTCAACATGATCCAGACCCAGCGCGCCTACGAGATCAACAGCAAGGCGATCACGGTGTCCGATCAGATGCTGCAGCGCCTCGGCCAGCTCTGATCGGCGCTTCGGTACGATGGTGAGCGAGATGAGAAAAATCGTTTATGCCGGATGGGCGATATTGGCGGCCTGCCTCGCCGGTTGCGCGGCAACGCCGTCGTCCATCGTCCAACTGCCGACCACCGCGCGGCCGGCGCCGAACGCCGCGGCCAAGCCGGCCAACGGCGCGATCTTCCACTCGGCCTCCTACCGTCCGATGTTCGAAGACCGGCGCGCGCGCCTGGTGGGCGACGTCTTGACCATCGCGATCAGCGAAAACACCAGCGCGGCGAAGGCAGCGGCGAATTCCGGCAGCAACAGCGGCAGCGGCAACATGAGCTTCACCACGCTGTTCGGCGTGTCGACGGCGGCCAAGAACAAGCTCGGCGTCAGCACCGAAGGCGAGAACACTTTCGACGAGAAGGGCGCCCAGAGCGCGAGCAACAGCTTCACCGGCACGATCAGCGTGACCGTCATCGACGTCTTCCCGAACGGGAACCTGCTGGTGAGCGGCGAGAAGCAGATTTCCTTCGACAAGGGCGCGGAATTCGTCCGCTTCTCGGGCGTCGTCAATCCCGACACGATCGCGGCGGGAAATGTGGTGTCGTCGACCAAGGTCGCCGATGCGCGCGTCGAATACCGGAGCAACAGCCGCATCGATCGCGCGGAAGTCTTGTCTCTGCTGACGCGCTTTTTCATGAGCGTCTTCCCCCTATGATCGTTTCGAGGGAAATCCGATGACCAGCTTGCGCTCCTATCGTTCGATCGGCTCGCTCGCCAGGCAAGCCCTGGCGGGGTTCGTTTGCGCGGCGTGCTTGTGCGCCGCTCCGGGCGTGCACGCCGAACGGCTCAAGGACCTAGCCTCCATCCAGGGCGTTCGCCAGAACCAGTTGATCGGCTACGGCCTGGTCGTCGGTCTCGACGGCAGCGGCGATCAGACCACGCAAACGCCGTTCACCGTGCAAAGCGTGATCAGCATGCTGCAACAGATGGGTGTGAGCATGCCGACCGGAACAAGCCTGCAATTGAAGAACGTGGCGGCGGTCGTCGTGACCGCGTCCCTGCCGGCCTTCGCGCAGCCGGGACAGACGCTCGATATCACCGTCTCGTCGATGGGCAACGCCAAGAGCCTGCGCGGCGGTACGCTGCTGATGACCCCGCTCAAGGGTGCGGATGGCCAGATTTACGCGATGGCCCAGGGTAATGTGCTGGTCGGCGGCGTCGGCGCCGCGGCGGGCGGCAGCAAGACCGTCGTCAATCACTTGAGCGTCGGCCGGATTTCGTCGGGGGCGACGGTGGAGCGCGCGGTGCCATCGGCGCTCGGGCAGGGCGGCTACGTCTTCCTGGAATTGAACGATACCGATTTCTCGACGGCGAGCCGGGTGGTGGATGCCGTCAACAAGCGCTTCGGCCCGGAAACCGCGGCCGCCCAGGACGGGCGCGTCATCCGCGTCCGCTCTCCGGCGGGCAGCGACGAACGGGTCGCCTTCCTCGGCGCGCTCGAAAACATCGTGCTGACGCCGGCGCAGGCGATCGCCAAGGTCATTCTCAACGCGCGCACCGGTTCGGTCGTGATGAATCAAGCCGTCACGCTCGACAGCTGCGCCATCTCGCATGGCAACCTGTCCATCGTGATCAATAGCGAACCCGTCATCAGCCAGCCGGCGCCCTTGTCCGGCGGACAGACGGTGGTGGCGCAGACTTCGCAGATCGACATCAAGAAAGATCCCGGCCAGCTCCTGCTGCTCAAGAGCGGCGCGTCGCTGGCGGACGTGGTCAAGGCGCTCAACGCGGTCGGCGCGACGCCGCAGGACTTGCTGGCGATCCTGCAGGCGATGAAGGCGGCGGGTTCCTTGCGCGCCGAGCTCGAGATCATCTGACGCGGCCATGGCGATCTCTCCGACGGACACCGGCAAATCCCTCGCGATCGACACGCGGGAACTGGCCTCCCTGCGCGAAGCGGCGAAGCGGAATTCGCCGGAAGCGTTGAAAGCGGCTGCGAAGCAATTCGAAGCGGTCTTCATGAACATGATGCTCAAGAGCATGCGCGAGGCGACGCCGCAGGACGGCATGTTCGACAACGACCAGAGCCGCATGTTTACTTCGATGCTCGACCAGCAGCTGAGCCAGACGCTGGCCAGCCGCGGCGTCGGCCTGGCCGACGTGCTGATCCGGCAATTGTCCAATGCCGTCGGCAACGTCGTTGAAGGAGGCGCTCCGTCCGCCGACGCGGCCGGCGGCGCGGAGATGCCCGGCGAAGGCGCCAAGACTCAAGGCGCGCCCTCGGCCCAGGCCAGGATCTTCCAGGAGCGCCTCGCCGCGCATGCCGAGGAGGCGAGCCGGGCCACCGGCATTCCGGCGAAATTCATGCTCGGCCAGGCTGCGCTGGAAACCGGCTGGGGCCGGCGCGAGATCGTGGCCGCGGACGGCACCAACAGCCACAACCTGTTCGGCATCAAGGCCGGCGGCGGCTGGAAGGGACGGGTGGTCGAGACCGTGACCACCGAATACGTGAACGGCATGCCGGAAACGAAGATCGAGAAATTCCGGGCCTATGATTCTTATGCCGAGGCGTTCCGCGATTACGCGAATCTGCTGCGCAGCAATCCGCGCTACCAGGCGGTGCTCGCCAATGCACAGGATGTTCACGGGTTTGCGCAAGGCCTGCAGAAAGCCGGTTACGCCACCGATCCGAACTATGCGGCGAAATTGACTCGAATTATCAAACAATCATTGTCGGTATGATAAGCAGTCGTCGGCCACGGCGCTGACCGGCGCCGGGTGGGCGGAGGATCGTGGGACGGAGACGGCCGGGCTCAAGTTTACGGCCGCCATGCCGATGTTATGGATATCGCGATATAGAAGAGAAGGTCATGGGATCCAGCATTCTTAGCGTCGGACAAAGCGCGCTTGCCGCAGCCCAGGTCGGGTTGCTTACGACCGGCCACAATATCGCCAACGCCAATACGCCCGGCTATAGCCGCCAGATCGTCGTCCAAGGGACCGCATCGTCTCAGGACAGCGGCTTCGGCTTCGTCGGCAAGGGTACCGAGGTGGTTGGCGTCAAGCGGGTGTTCAACGAGTTCCTCGCCAATCGCGTCATGACGACGCAGACGTCCTATAACGAACTCGACACGTATTACTCGCAGATCAAGCAGATCAACAATCTGTTCGCCGATACGACATCGGGTCTGTCGCCGCGACTGCAGGAATTTTTCAAGGGCGTGCAGAACCTGGCGGCAGATCCGAATTCGGCGGCCGCGCGGCAGTCGCTGCTGTCGTCGGCCGAGACGCTGTCGAGCCAGTTCAAGAGCATGGACGGCCAGTTGAGAGAAATGCGCGACGGCGTCAATACCCAGATCATCACCAGCGTCGGCACGATCAACAGCTATGCCCAGCAGATCGCGAAGCTCAACGATGCGATCGAAAAGGCCATGGCCGGCGACGAATCCAAGCCGGCCAACGATTTGCTCGATCAGCGCGACCAGATCGTGTCCGAATTGAGCAAGGAAATCAAGGTATCGGTCGTCAAGCAGAACGACAGCTACAACGTGTTCATCGGCAGCGGCCAGCCGCTGGTGGTCGGCACCAAGCCGTTCGATCTGAAGCCGGTGACGTCGGACACCGATCTGAGCCGCATCGAAGTCGGCTACAACAACAACGGCACGACGATAACGCTGGCGGAGGACAGCCTGACCGGCGGCCGGCTCGGCGGATTGCTCCAGTTCCGTTCCGAGACGCTCGATACGACGCAAAACGCGCTGAATCGCCTGGCGGTCAGCATCGCGACGACCTTCAACGCGCAGCATCGGCTGGGGCAGGACCAAAGCGGAGCGCTGGGCGGCGATTTCTTTTCCTTCTCGACCCTGCCCGTCAGTCCGGCGGTCGGCACGACCGGCGTCGTCAGCGCCGCCATCTCGGATGCCGCCGCGCTCACCACCAGCGACTATCAGCTGAAGTTCGACGGCACCAACTACACGGTGACGCGGCTTTCCGACGGCCGGCAGATGTATAACGCGGGAGCATTCCCTGGCGCGGCCGACGTCATCGAAGGCGTCACTTTGACCGAGACGACCGCCATGGCGGCGGGCGACAGTTTCCTCATCCGGCCGGCATACGGCGCCGCCACCAACTTCGCCGTCGCCCTGACCAACAAGGCGCAGATCGCGGCCGCCGCGCCGGTCCGTACCGGTGCTCCCACGACCAATACCGGCACCGGCCGGATCAGCGCCGGAACCATCGATGCGACCTATACCGCCGCCACCTTGACGCCGGCCGTGACGCTGACCTACGACAAGACGGCAAACACCTTGTCCGGCTTCCCGGTGGCATTGTCTGTCGATGTGACGGTCGCCGGCGTGACGACCAATTATCCGAGCCCGGTCGCCTCGATTCCCTATACCAGCGGCGCGACGATCAGTTTCGGCGGCGTCAGTGTCGCCATTTCCGACCAGCCGGCCAACGGCGATACCTTCACGATCGGCCAGAATACCAACGGCAGCGGCGACAACCGGAACGCCTTGCTGCTCGCCGCGCTGCAATCGGCCAATACGATGGACAAGAACCTGACCACCGGCTTGTCCACGACCACGTTCCAGGGAGCCTATGCCCAGCTCGTCAACCAGGTCGGCAACAAGACGCACGAACTGGAGGTGACCAGCAGCGCCGAGAGCAAGTTGATGGCGGAAGCCCGGAAGGCCCACCAGGCCGATTCCGGCGTCAGTCTCGACGAGGAAGCGACCAACCTGATCCGCTACCAGCAGGCCTATCAGGCGGCCGGCAAGGTGATGCAGACGGCCAGCCAGCTGTTCGATATCCTGCTGACGCTGGGCGGATAACAAGGAAATAAGATCATGCGTATCAGTACGACGACAGTTTTCGAATCGGGAGCGGCCCGCTTGAGCGAATTGCAGGCGGGCATGCTCAAGGGGCAGCAGCAAATCGCGACCGGCCGCAAGATGCTGACTCCGGCCGACGATCCTGTGGCGTCGGCGCGCGCCCTGGAACTCACCCAGTCGCGGATGCTCAACGAGCAATACGGGACGAACCGCGACAATGCCAAGGCTTCGCTGTCGCAGGAGGAAGTGGCGCTGCAAAGCGTAACCAGCTTGCTGCAGGATGCCAGGACGCTGACGGTCGCCTCCGGCAGCGGCATCCTCGACGACCAGCAGCGCCGGTTCTATGCGACCGAGCTGCGCGGACGTTTCGACGATCTCCTGGCGTTGGCCAACACGCGGGACGGCACCGGGAATTTCATGTTCGCCGGCTATCAGGTCACGGATCAGCCTTTCGTCAAGTCGGGCACGAGCGTGACGTACAACGGCGACCAGGGGCAGCGCCTCCTGCAGGTGGACTCGGCGCGGCAGCTGGCCATGAGCGATTCCGGCGACGCAGTCTTCATGAATATCCCGACCGGCAACGGCGAATTCGTCACGGCGCCGGGCACCAATGCGATCACGGGCGGACCGAATTCCGGCAGCGGCATCGTCTCGGAGGGTTCGGTGGTCGACGCCAGCCTGTTGACCGGCGATTCCTACACGGTCACGTTCACGGTGACGGCGGGCGTATCCACCTACAATGTCGTCAACACGACGACCGGGAATCCGGTCGGCGCGCTCAACGTGCCGTATGTCAGCGGGCAGTCGATCTCGTTCGACGGAATGCAGTTCGCCATCACCGGGACGCCGAACGACGGCGACGTCTTTACCGTCAATCCGAGCGCCAACCAGAGCGTCTTTACGACCTTGTCCAACCTGATTTCCACCCTCGAGAAGCCGGCGGATACCGCCGCTGCCAAGGCCAATCTGGCGAACGGCCTCGCGTCGGCGCTCACCAATCTCGACAACGCGCTCGACAACGTGCTGACGGTGCGCGCCTCCGTCGGCGCGCGTCTCAAGGAAATCGAGGCCTTGAACGACATCGGCTCCGATCGCGACCTGCAGTATGCGCAAACGCTGTCCGAGCTGCAGGAGCTCGATTACACGAAGGCGATTTCCGAGCTGACGCAGCTGCAGATGACGCTCACCGCCGCCCAGCAGTCGTTCGTGAAAATCACCGATCTCTCGCTGTTCAACTTCCTCAGATAACCGCCCCGGCCGCGCCTCGGCCGGCCATATCGCGCTACCTGCGCTACCGTATCGGCGGCAGCGCGACGGTCATTTGGCGGATCATATCGATCGCATCCTGGAACAGCCGGCCGACGGGCGACACGAGATAGGGCAGCACCAGCGCGATCATGACGAAACCGACCCCGATCGTGACCGGAAAGCCGATCGCGAACAGGTTCAGTTGCGGCGCGGCCCGGGTCAGGATGCCGAGCGCAAGATTCGTGATGAGCAGCGCGGCGACGATCGGCAGCGACAACTGCACGCCGGTGCTGAAGATGCGGCCGCCCCATGCCGCGAGCTGATGAAAGCTGCCGATGCCGATCGGCGAGGCGGTGATCGGCAGCGATTGGAAGCTGTCTGCCAGCGTGGACAGCAGCATCAGGTGCAGGTTCATCGCCAGATACAGCATCAGCGTCAGCAGGGACAGGAACTGGCTGATGGCCGACGAATGCCCTTGGGAATGGGGATCGAAGAAGGTGGCGAAGCCCAGGCCCATCGTCATGCCGGAGATTTCGCCTGCCATCTCGACGGCGGCGAAGACGAGGCGCATGGCGAAGCCCATGGCCAGCCCGATCACCAGCTGCTGCACGAGAATCAACAGGCCGGCGAGCGACATCGGATCGGTAGCCGGCAATTCAGGAACCGTCGGCGAGATGATCAACGCCAGCATGGCGCCGAGCACGATCTTGACGCGCGCCGGAACGCTGATGTTGCCGAACAGCGGCGCGGCCGCGATCAGCCCCAGGATGCGCGTCAGCGGCCACAGGAAGGCCGCGATCCACGCATGCAGCTGGGCGCTCGTCAGGGTGATCATCGTGCTGCGCGGGCCGGGGAGCCTAGCCGATCATTCCCGGTATGCCGGCAAACAGCTGCCGCATGTAGTCGAGCATGATGGTCAGCATCCACGGGCCGGCGATCACCAGCGCCACGAAGACGCCGACCAGTTTCGGGATGAACGACAGCGTGGTTTCGTTGATCTGGGTGGCGGCCTGGAAGATGCTGATGACGAGGCCGATGACGAGCGCGACCAGAAGCATGGGGGCCGAGACCATCATCGTCACCTCTATCGCCTGGCGGCCGACTGTCATGACGCTTTCCGGAGTCATTGTTGCATCCTCAATAGAAACTTTGGGCGAGCGAACCGATCAGCAATTGCCAGCCGTCCACCAGCACGAACAGCATCAGCTTGAACGGCAGCGAGACGATCGCCGGCGACACCATCATCATGCCCATCGACATCAGGACGCTGGCGACCACCATGTCGATGATCAGGAACGGGATGAAGATGGCGAAACTGATCTGGAACGCCGTTTTCAATTCGCTGGTGATGAAGGCGGGAATCAGTACCCGCAGCGGCACATCTTCCGGTCCGTTGAGCTGCGGCGTGTTGGCGAGCTTGACATACAGCGCGAGGTCCGCCTGGCGCGTCTGCTTCATCATGAAGGTCTTGAGCGGCGCCGCGCCCTTGTCGAGCGCCTGCATCATCGTGATCTTGTTCTCCGACAGCGGCTGGTAGGCTTCCGCGTAGATCTTGTCGAACACCGGCCCCATGATGAACAGGGTGAGGAACAGGGCGAGCCCGATCAGCACCTGGTTCGGCGGCGCCTGCTGCGTGCCGAGCGCCTGCCGCAGCAGGGACAGGACGATGATGATGCGGGTGAAGCTGGTCATCATCAGGAGCGCCGCCGGCAGGAAGGAAAGGGCGGTCAGGAGCAGCAGGGTCTGCAGGCTCAGCGTATAGGTTTGCCCGCCGCCCGCCGCCGGCGTGCTGGTGAACGCCGGTATCCCGGCTTGCTGGGCCATGGCGCACAAGGGCAGGCCGAGCAGTGCGATGGGCAGCAACAGCCGCAAGGCGCGCGCGCCGCCGAGCATCGAGGGAATCTTAGCCATTGTTTCGCTTCTCGATGGTCTTCTTCAGCCAGGCGGCGAACGGCGGCATGGGCTGGATTGGGGCCTGGCCGTCGCCCGCGGCGGACGGCAATTCCCGGCGCGGCATGGTGGCCAGGGAATTGACTTGCCCGGGCGCGACGCCGACGACGATCCATTGATCGGCGACTTCCACCACGATCACGCGTTCCCGCGTTCCTACCGAAACGCCGCCGACGATCCGCGCGACATTGCCGGCGGACGGCCGCACGGCGCCGACGCGTTTCAGCAGCCAGGCCGCGCCCGCGAGCAAGCCGAGCACGACGATCAGGCCGAGCAGCACCTGGAACAGGTTGCCGGCCGACGCCGCTCCGGCCGCCTCGCTCGCGATCGCGGCGGCGGGCAGTCCGAGGAGCGCTGGAGCGGGCAACAAGAGGGAACGCTTCATAGGCTTATTTGTTCAGTTTGCGGATGCGCTCGGAAGGCGTGATGATGTCGGTGAGGCGGATGCCGAACTTGTCGTTCACGACCACCACCTCGCCTTGCGCGATCAGGCAGCCGTTGACGAGCACGTCCATCGGTTCGCCGGCCAGGCCGTCGAGTTCGACCACCGAGCCTTGCGCCAGCTGCAGCAGGTTCTTGATGGCGATCTTGGTGCGCCCCAGTTCCACCGTGAGCTGCACCGGGATATCGAGAATGAAGTCGATGTCGTTGTGCGTCTCGGGGCGCGTGGCCGGATTGCCGAAGTCCTGGAACACGCTGGCCGCGGCTTGCTGTTGCGCCTTCGCGGCGGCTTCCGCCCGTTCCTGCTCGGCGATCGCGGCGCTCCAGTCGTCCTCGGCGCTCATCTGGTTTTCATTCTCGTCAGGCATGATCTTCTCCTTGCATAAACTCGCTTCCTGTCGGGCCCAGCAGCTTCTCGACGCGCAATGCATACTGGCCGTTGAACTTGCCGTAGGTGCATTCCATGACCGGGACGCCGTCGACCTTCGCGGCGACGATTTCCGACACGGACAGCGGAATGATGTCGCCCACCTTCATGTTCAGGACGTCGCCGAGCATCATGCGGGCGGTGCCGAGATCGGCGACGAGTTCCACCTCGGCGGTCTGGATCTGTTGCGTCATCAGGCGGATCCAGCGCTTGTCCATCTCCAGGGTCTCGCCTTGCAGGCTGCTGGTCAGGATGTCGCGGATCGGTTCGATCATCGAGTAGGGCGTGCAGAAGTGCATCTCGCCGCTGACCGG
Source organism: Paucimonas sp. (assembly GCA_035627375.1). Lineage (GTDB taxonomy): Bacteria > Pseudomonadota > Gammaproteobacteria > Burkholderiales > Burkholderiaceae_D > DASPLX01. The sequence continues at coordinate 28,795 of DASPLX010000037.1, forward strand.
GCCGAGCTCGACCGTGAAGGTGGTCGACACCACAACTTCGTTGGGAGTCGCGATGTTGGCGAACTGGGTATTCATCTCCGAGCGGATGTATTCGAATTCGACCGGGTAGACCGGCTCCCACGACTTGGCGTAATTCTCGAACACGATGCCGAGAACGCGCTGGATGATGCGCTGTTCGGTCTGCGTGAAGTCGCGGCCTTCGACGCGCGTGTGGAAGCGGCCGTCGCCGCCGAACAGGTTGTCGACGATCAGAAACACCAGGTTCGGGTCGAACACCATCAGCGCCGTGCCGCGCAGCGGCTTGATGTGAATCAGGTTGAGGTTGGTGGGCACCACCAGGTTGCGGATGAATTCGCTGTATTTCGACACGCGCACCGGGCCGATCGAGACCTCGGCGCTGCGATGCAGGAAGTTGAACAGACCGATGCGCAAGAGGCGCGCGAAACGCTCGTTGATGATCTCGAGCGTCGGCATGCGGCCGCGGACGATCCGTTCCTGGGTCGCGAGGTTGTAGGGACGAACGCCGGAGGCGTCTTCCTGGACATTCGACTCATCCTGATCGCCGTTGACGCCCTTGAGCAGGGCATCGACTTCTTCTTGTGAGAGGAAATTGTCGGCCATGATGCTTACTGGATCACGAACGATGTGAAAAAGACCCCGGTGACGGCCAGCGGCGGCATTCCCGGCGCGTACGGCTGCTTCACTTGCGCGACGATGTCGTCGGCCAGCTTCTGCTTGCCTTCGGCGGTGGAGATCTCGGAGGCCTTGCGGCTCGATAGCAGCAGCAGCAGGCGGCTGCGCACCTGCGGTTTGTAGAGCTTGAGCACTTCAAGCTGGTTTTCGTCGGCCACCTGCAGCGTGAAGGAAACCTGCAGGAACTGCTCGCCGCCCTCGCTCTGCAGATTGACGGTGAACGGCTCCATGTCGATGAACACGGGAGGCTTGCCGGGATCCACCTTGGGAACCGGCTTCGCGCCTTTCGCCAGAGGTTCCGCCTCTTGGCCGAGGAAATACCATGCGGCTCCGCCACCGGCGAGAAAGAAGATCAGAAGCAGCAGAAAGAGGACCAGCTTCTTCTTCGAGTTCTTCTTGGGCGCTTCCGCTCCGGCGCCTTCCGCCTCCGGAACGGCTTGCAGATTGGGATTCTTGGCGGCTTGTTTCGCTGACGTTGCCATTGCTGTTTTCCTCGAATACGCCTATCGCGTACTGATAGGTCTCATTATCAAAAAAATCCGATGTCCTGGATGCGTGGAAAAGAGAGGGGAAGAGGGTGCATATTCTCGCGTTCCGCTCGCATGGAACACCGGCATGGCATGCCATGCCCGGAGGGATTCTCCCTCTGTATTAAACCACTTTTCGCGGGCCGGAGGCACCGCGGCGATGTCTGCGGCCGGCGCTGACGACGCGCCGCCGCCGACGCGGCCGGCGCCCGGGAAACCGTTGGCGAAGAGCCGTCAGACGAAGGTGTCGACCAGGCCTTGTCCGCTCGAGACGGTACGGCCGCGCGAGGCGTGGATTTGGGTGTCGCCGTTGTCGATGCCGGCGTCGCCGGCTCCGGCGCGGCGCTGCGTCGGTTCGGCGGGGGAGCCGTTCCGGTCCTGCATCCCGCTGCTGACGTTCGCCTGGCCGAGCTGGATGCCGGCGTCGCCCAGCATTTCGCGCAATTTCGGCATGGCCGCTTCCAGCGCTTGCCGTACCTCCGGCTGCGCCGCGACGAAGGTGGCATTGGCCGTCGTGTTGGAAACGTTCAATACGACTTGCAACGGACCGAGATCGGGCGGATTCAAGGTCAGCGAGGCGCTTTGCTCCGTGCCGGCGACCATCCAGACGATGCGCTGGCCGAGCGCCTGGTCCCAGGCCGGCGTACCCACTTGCGGAGTCAGGCGGTCGGCCGCGTGGCCGGGAGCTGCGTGCAAGGCCGCGTGCGCGGTCTGCTGCAATGCAGTCAGAGCGGCCGTCGTCTGCGTCGGCGCGAGTGCCGACAGCTCCGCCGCTTCCAATTGGGCGGCGAATGTCGCGCTAGCGTCCGCTTCGGCCGCAACCGCCGCATTTTGGGCCGGCTGCGTTTCGGCCAGCGTCAAGGCCGCCGGCTCGCGGTCTCGGGTGCCGATATTCTTGAATTCCCCGAGTTCGCCGATGTCTTTGATGTCCGCCGGCGTCCGCTTGTCGCCGGCGTCGCTTGCCGTGTTCGATGCGGAGGCGAGCAGGGCCTTTGCATCGACCGGAATGCCCGCGCCGAGGTTGCTGTCGGAGCCGACGATTTCGGCGGTCGAGGTCATGCCGGCGTCATCCGTCGTCGTGGCGGTGCTTGCCTGTTCCATGGCGGCCAGTTGTCCGATGTTGGCCACCAGGGCCAGCAGATCGGCCGGAATGCCGGGCGCCGCGGCCTCGGATTCGACGGCCGTATCCGCCGCCTTCTTGTCGCCGCCACCCTTGACGCTCTCTTTCTCGCTGCCCTTGCCGGCGGCTTTGGCGGGAGCGCTCGACGTCCCGGAGGCGGTCGCACTGGCCGACGAGTCGCCGGATTTCGCCGTTTCCCCGCGATTCGCCATTTCGCGCGACAAGACTTGGTTGAACGGGACGTCCGGCGCGGCGGAGTCGGGCGGGGTCGCCGCCTGCTTGCCCGTCGCCGCGACGTTGGCCGGATTCATTATCGCCGGGGTATTCATCATGATGTCGCCTGCCGAAAATCTGGGTTACCGTTGTTTGTAATGCGTCTGGCGCGTCGCGATTTCATCGGTCTGCTTCTGGTCGCGCCGCATTTCCTTGCGCTCTTCCGCCGTTTGCGCGCGCGTCGCAAGCGTGCCGTAGGACATGCGCTTGCGTTCGCTGGCTTGCCAGGCGTCGCGCTCTTCGCCGATGCGACGCTGGGCGGCGGCCACGATCTGCTGCTGTCCTTCGATCGCCGCATCGAGCTTGTCCAGGAACAGCTGGAAATTCCGGTAGCCGGCGGCGCTCAAGCCGTTGGCCATCATGGCGTGGAAGCGCGCCGTGTAGTCGTCGCGATACTGCAGCAGCAAGCTGAGCTTCTGCTCGGTTTCGTTCGCGGTCCGCAACGCGGTTCCGAGCCGCTTGGCCGCCTCGTCGGTTTCCGAAGTAGCCAGTTCGATCAAGGTATCGAGTGCGGTGGATTTCGCCATGATGAGAAAGTATAGGCCTGCGCCCGGGAGTCAATCACTGGAACAGCGCGGTAAGTCGCCCCATGCTTTCCTGAATGCCGGAACGCTCGTGGATTCCCTGTTGCAAAAATGACTCTATTCTCGGATGCAAGGCGATTGCCTCGTCCAGCACCGGATCGCTGCCGGCGCTGTAGGCGCCCACCGCGATCAGGTCACGGTTGCGCTGGTATCGGGAATAGAGTTGCTTGAGCCGGCGCGTCAATTGCTGGTGCTCGGCGCTGGTGATGTTGTGCATCGCGCGGCTGATCGATTGCTCGACGTCGATCGCCGGATAGTGGCCGGCATCGGCCAGCGTGCGATTGAGCACGATATGGCCGTCGAGGATGGCGCGCGCCGCATCGGCGATCGGGTCCTGCTGGTCGTCGCCTTCGGTCAGCACGGTATAGAAGGCGGTGATCGAGCCGCCGCCGGGCTTGCCGTTGCCGGCGCGTTCGACCAGCGCCGGCAGCTTGGCGAATACCGAGGGCGGATAACCCTTGGTGGCCGGCGGTTCGCCGATCGCCAAGGCTATCTCGCGCTGCGCCATCGCGTAGCGGGTCAGCGAATCCATGATGAGCAGGACGTTCTTGCCCTGGTCGCGGAAGTATTCGGCGATCGCGGTCGCATAGGCCGCGCCTTGCAGGCGCATCAGGGGCGGCGTGTCGGCCGGCGCGGCGACGACCACCGAGCGCGCCAGGCCTTCGGCGCCGAGAATCTGTTCGATGAATTCCTTCACTTCGCGGCCGCGTTCGCCGATCAGGCCGACCACGATGATGTCGGCGCTCGTATAGCGCGCCATCATGCCGAGCAGGACGCTCTTGCCGACGCCGGAGCCGGCGAACAATCCCATGCGTTGTCCGCGGCCCACCGTCAGCATGCTGTTGATGGCGCGCACGCCGACGTCGAGCACGTCGGCGATCGGCGCCCGCGCCAGCGGATTGGCGGCGCGCACGTTCAAGGGCGCGGAATGCGAAGTCTGCAGCGGACCGAGACTATCTAGCGGCCGGCCGCAGCCGTCGAGGACGCGGCCGAGCAATTCTTCGCCGACCGGCAAGTGGCGGCCGCGGTCGCTCGGGCGCCGGCGCGGATGCGCGACCGCGCCGGGACCGGGCAGGCTTTGCACCACCTCGACCGGAAAGACGCGCGTTCCCGGCACCACGCCTTCGACGTCGCTTTGCGGCATCAGGTACAGCTTGTCGTTGTCGAACCCGACCACTTCGGCTTCGATGCGGGCGCCGCTGGGCAGCGGCACCGTGCAGGCGCTGCCGACCGCGAGCTTCAGGCCCACCGCTTCCATGACCAGGCCGGTGACGCGCGTGACGCGGCCGGAGACCTGCATCGGCTCGGCGATGGAAGCCAGGGCGCCGCAGTCGCGCAAATACGCTTTCCAGCGCTGGCTGTGGGCTGTGCCGGCGTCCATCATGCGAGCCAGTCGGATTCCTTGCCGAGCGCCTCGGCGATGCGCTGCCAGCGCGTCGGCATCGTGGCGTCTACCTGGTTGCTGGCGGTCTCGACGCGGCAGCCGCCGCGCGCCAGCTGCAGGTCCTCGGCGACGCGCCAGCCGGATTTCTCCAACTCGTCTCCCATGTGTTCCTTGACCAGCGCGACGTCGTGCGGATGCAGATGCAGAACGGCCGGTTGCTGCACGCTCGGCAGGTAGCGGATGGCTTCGCCGACGATCGGCAGCACCAGTTCCGGACGCGCCGCCAGCGAGGTTTTCAGCATCGCCTTGGCCAGGTCCAGCGCGAGGTTCAGCAAGTCCTCGGCCATCACTTCGTTCGCCGTCGCGATCTCGTTGCCGAAGGCAGCGGCGAGCTGGCGCAGCAGGGCGGCTTGGCGGTCCGCTTCCGCGCGTCCCGCTTCGAAGCCGGCGCGATGACCGTCTTCATGGCCGGCGGTGAAACCCGCCTGGAAGCCTTCGCGCTGCGCGTGTTCGCGCAGGCTCTCGACTTGCTGGTTGACCAGATGCGCCACCGCCGTCTGGTTGGCGGACTTGGCGTTCGGCCGTTCGTCGCCGAACGACGCCATTTCCCAGCGCTCGTAGGCGGACTGCTTTTCCTTGGGGATGACGGTGCTCATGGGCGAATCCGATTATTAGACATACGCGTCCTCTCCCTTCGCGCCGAGGATGATCTGGCCTTCGTCGGCGAGGCGGCGGACGATCTGCAGGATTTCCTTTTGCTGCGCTTCGACTTCGGACAGGCGCACCGGACCCTTGGATTCGAGGTCTTCGCGCATCATTTCGGCGGCGCGCTGCGACATGTTCTTGAAGAACTTCTCGCGCAGATCGGGCGCCGCGCCTTTGAGCGCGATGATGAGCGATTCCGACTGAACTTCGCGCAGCAGGATCTGGATGCCGCGGTCGTCGATATCCATGATGTTCTCGAATACGAACATCTCGTCCATGATCTTCTGCGCCATGTCGGCATCGTAATTCTTCAAGTTCGCCATCACGGATGCCTCGTTTTCGCCGGATAGGAAGTTGAGGATTTCTGCCGCGGTGCGGATGCCGCCGATCGGCTTCTTCTTGATGTTCTCGTTGCCGGACAACAGCTTGGTCAGCACTTCGTTCAATTCCCGCAACGCCGCCGGCTGCACGCCGTCGAGCGTGGCGATGCGCAGCACCACGTCATTGCGCAGACGCTCGGGGAAGTGGTCGAGCACTTCGCAGGCATGGTAGCGCTCGAGATGCACGAGAATCGTCGCGATGATCTGCGGATGCTCGTTGCGCACGAGTTCGGCGACCGATTGGCCGTCCATCCACTTCAGGCTTTCGATGCCGGAAGCGTCGCGCGTGCCGAGAATGCGGTTCAGCAGCGACGCCGCCTTGTCTTCGCCGAGCGCCTTGGTCAGCACCGTGCGGATGTATTCGTCCGAGTCGACGCCGAGCGAGGTGTTCTGGTCGGTCTCTTCGCGAAAATCCTCGAGCACCTGCACCAATTGTTCGCTCGGCACCGCCTTCATGGCGGACATCGCCGCGCCGAGCTTCTGCACCTCGCGCGGGCCGAGGTATTTCATGACTTCCGCCGCCTCTTCCTCGCCCAGCGCGAGCATGAGGATCGCACTCTTTTGAACGCCTATCTCACTCATTGTTGCTGACTCCTACCCAACCCTTGATGATGTTGGCGACGACTTTCGGATCCTCCTTCGCCAATTGCTTGGCCGCGTCGAGATTGTCCTGGTAGCTGCGCGGCTTCTTGCCCATCGGTTCCATCTGCGACAGCGTCACCGTGTCTTCCTCTTCCTCATACACCGGAGGTGGAGGAGGAGGCTGCAGGCTGCGCCCCAGCTTCTTCAGCATAGGACGCAATACACCAAAGAAAAGGTAGGCGAGCAGACCGAGGCCAAGAGCGTATTTGCCTACCTCGCGCGCGATGTCGTAGGTCTCGGGGCGCTTCCAGATCGGCGTCTCGGGAATGACTTCCTTCTCCGCGCCGGCGAACGGGCTGTTGACGACATTGAGCGTATCGCCGCGATCCTTGTTGTAGCCCATCGCTTCCTTGACCAGGTCGGCGATCTGCGTCTTCTCCGCTTCGGTCAGCGGACGGGTCGTGACCTTGCCGGCCTTGTCGACTTCGCGCTTGTAGTTGACGACCACCGCCACCGATAGCCGTTTGATGCCGCCCATCGGCTGCTGGACATAGCGGATGGTCTTGTCGACTTCATAATTGACCGTCATGTCGCGCTGCGAATTGCCGGCCGGCGCCGCGCCGGCGGCAGCCGCGCCTTGCGTGGCGGCGCCGGCCGGGGCGGTCAGCGGCGCCGTTGCCACGCCGGGCGGCTGGTTCGACGCCGCTCCCGGGATGCCGGAAGCCGTCGTGCCGGTGGCGCTCTGGATTTCGCTGGACTGCTGGCTGCGGATCGACGATGATCCGGGCGCCTGGTTCGGCTTGTATACCTCGGCCGCCTGTTCGCTATGCGAGAAATCGACGTCAGCGGTTGCCTCGGCGCGCACATTGTTCCGGCCGACGATCGGGGTGATGATCGATTCGATGCGCTTGACGATGCTTTGCTGGAGCTCCTGCACATACTTGAGCTGGCTCGGATCGAGCGCGTTGGCGCCGGCCGGCTTGGTCGTGTCGGACAGCAGGTTGCCGGCCTGGTCGACGATCGTCACGTTCTTCGGCGACAGTTCCGGCACGCTGCTGGCGACCAGGTGGACGATGGCGCTGACTTGCGGCTGGTCCAGCACGCGGCCGGGATGGAGATTCAGCAGGACGGAAGCGGTCGGCTTTTGCTGGTCGCGTACGAACACCGATGCCTTCGGCAGGGCCAGATGCACGCGGGCGGCCTGCACCGCGGCGACCGATTGGATCGAACGCGCCAGTTCGCCTTCCAGCGCGCGCTGGAAATTGACCTGTTCGAGAAATTGCGAGACGCCGAGCTTCTGGTTCTCCATCAGCTCGAAGCCGACGCTGCCGCCTTTCGGCAAGCCTTGCGCCGCCAGTTTCAGGCGGGCGTCATAGACTTGATTGGCGGGGACCAGGATAGCGGTGCCGCCTTCCGCGAATTTGTATGGAATGTTCTGCTGCTGCAGTGCGGCGACGATGGCGCCGCCGTCGCGATCGGAATAGTTGGAAAACAGGACGCGGTATTCCGGCTGCTGGCTCCACAGCCAGACGCCGGCCATGACGGCGATCACCGCCGCCGCGCCGACCATCAAGACGAGATTGCGCACCAGCGGCGTCTGCGCGAGCTCCGCCAGATTGGCGGATACAGGAGTGGCGACGCCCGGAGCGACAGCGCCTTCACCAGCTGTAGCCATGGCTTGCCTCCCGAATTAATCCGCGATGGGTAGTGTGTACCAAGTGATCCTCGCCAATTCAAACACGTTGCTTTGGCAACCCTTGTTGCCTTAGTGTGAATTGTCGTTCCCTAAGCGTATTTTAATCGTTGGAATAAAGCAATTTTTTCGGCCCTAATCGGTCCCGGAAACCGGTTTTCCCCATGCTAACGTGTCAGCGTGAAAAAGGGCGGCCGCAGCCGGCGCGCCGGTTGAGCATGGAGGCGAACATGGCGGTAGGCGGAATTGGAATCGATGCGAGCAGGATCCAGGCGATGGTGGAGCAGCTGAGGGCTGCCGCCGCCAAGGCGCAGGGCGGGGTCGGGCCGGTAAAGACCGAGGCGCCAGCGGCCGGCAAGGTCGATTTTGCCGAGGCGCTCAAGAATTCGCTCGATCAAGTGAATGGTGCGCAAAAGAATGCGGAGCGACTCGGCCAGCGTTTCGCGACCGGAGATAACAGCGTCAACCTGTCCGATGTGATGATTGCCTCGCAAAAGGCGAGCATTTCATTTCAGGCAACAATCCAGGTGCGCAACAAGCTGGTATCGGCTTATCACGACATCATGACGATGCAGATATAAAGAAATGAAGGACCCGGACTGCCCTCAGCGCATTCCCGTCATCCGGGCATTGCGCTCGCGCTCCAGTTTGGTGATGTAGCGTTGCACGGCGGCCAGCAGCGCTTGCGGCAGATTGACGAACATGCAGCCGAGGCGGCGGATCGATTTCCCGCTGGTCAGGGTCAGATCATGCGAATTGCGGATCTGCAGCGTCACCGTGATCGGCGTCCCGCCGGGCAAATCGATGCGGCAATCCTTGTAGACCTTGCCATGCGTATTGTCGAGAATTTTCTTCTCGTCGACGATGGCGACGCCGCCCGCACTGATGTTGTACAGCGTGGTCGTCACCGCGGTGACATTGCCGTCTTCATCGGGCATCGGAATGATGCAGCGGACCGGATTGGCCACCGGCGTCGCTACCCGGTAGAACTCTCGCCGCTGCAGCCGAATGACGGATTCGGGAATCGCGATGCAAAGCGCCGGAAGGTTTTCGAAAGTGCAGCGCTCGATGTGATCGGCCGAGAACAGGATCCTGATCTGATCCAGCATCGTCTCGAACGAGATCTTCTTGCTGGCGACGATGCGCTCGTTCAGCAAGTTGCTGGGCGCGCTATCCACCACGAGCAGGTTCTTCGCATCGTCGACGTGCAAAATCGACGTGACGACCGCTTCCGACCCGCTGGAGATCATCAGGCTGACAAGCTGATTGCGATCCTTGATCGAACGTAGCAGCGAAATGATTTCACGGCGGGAGAAAACCCGATACGGGTCCAGATCCGATGTTCCGAAGTCGTTGTCCAAAGTTCTCTCAAGTATTTGCTGTGCCATTCATTTCGTGCGATCCGCCACGCAGGACCGCCGGTTGGGTCTTTATCGTAGCGCGTCTTCCTGTTGCTGGGAAGCCTCGATATGATAAAGCCATGCAAGTAATTCCGCCACCACGCGATAGAGCGTCGGCGGGATATGTCCGTCCAGGTCGACCTGCATCAGGAGCGCGACCAACTCCCGCGATTCATGCACGAAAACCCCATGCTCCCTGGCGCGCGAGATGATTTCGTCCGCGATCAGCCCGCGTCCTTTGGCGACCACGCGGGGCGCCGTGTCGCCGGTCTGGTAGGCCAGGGCCACCGCTTGCTGGGACAACTCAGGCTTCTTCATCTTGCTTGACTTGCAGGGATTCGAGCCGCGATCCCGCCGCCTCGATCGCATCCGTCAATTCCTGGCCATGCTCGCGCAATGCGGCGGCGGCGGCCTCCGATGCGGCGCGTATCTGTATCTGCACGCGGTCGCCGGTCAGGGTGATGGATGCCGCAACCGCTCCCAGCGCCGGCAATTCGAACCGCACTGCGCTTTGCCAGCGGGTCTGCTCGCCCGGCTCGGCATCGCGGCTCGGCTCCTCGTGGCCTGGAGTGTCTTCGTTGACTTCCCACTCCATCGGCATGCCGGGAAACAGCTCGCCTTGCCAAAACAGCTGCTTTTGTTCGAGCGCGTGCAGTTGCAGCGGGATCAGCCGCAGGGATTCCGCCGCCGCCTCGTTTTTCGCCGACGGCGGCAGCATGGTATCGGCATCGGTATCGGCGGAATTGGCGCTCAGCGGCTGTGCCGTGCGCAGCAGTTCCGCCAGCCGGGCCTCAAGCTCCGACGGCGGCGATTGCAGCGGATCGGCAGGCACGGATTGCGAGTGTGCGGGCGCTGTCGGGAGGAGGTCGGGCGTCGTTCGAGCGGAATGTCGCATCTGCGGCTCGCGCATCAAATCGGCCAGGGAGCGGTTGCCGTTGACCCAATCGCTCAGATGCGCCTCGTAAAACAATCCGCTGAACGTCACCGTGCCGCGCAAGGCGTCGGCGATGCGCGGCGCGGCGTCATCGGCCGTCAGCGCCGTCGCGGCCGGAAGCAGCGGCTCCCTGGGGCGGACCGCGGCATCGGCTCCCCCGCGCTGCGCCAGCTGCAGGATCGTGTCGATCAGGCGGCCGGCCGAACTGAGTGTCGCCTGCGCACTGCCCGGTTCGCCGTTGAGCAGGAAGGTGGGGCGCGGCTGATGCGCCAGCATGGTCATCTTGAGATTGTCGCCGACCCTGGTTCCCTCTGGCAGCGCCATGCGCGCCGGCGTATCGGAAACCCTGACGAGAAAGGTGCCGTCGCCGAAGCGCGACAGCACTTCGGCTTGCAGCTGGCGCCCCAGCATGATCTGCGCGAGGCGATGGAAGGTATCTTGCCGCGCATTGGCGGACGCGGTGACCGGCGTCGGCGGCTCGATCGCGGCCGGGGGACGAGTGCCTGCGATGTCGGCCCGCGGGATCGCCATGATCAACCGCTTCGATTGGCGCCGCAGGCCGGCGGCCGGCTGCGTCCGGAAGCGCCGCTATTGATCAGTTCGGCCAACCGCTCCATCCACGGCTCGGTCAGGTTGCGGATCTCGCGATCGTCCTGCAGTATCTTTTGAATAATCACGGCTTTGCGCTTGCGGGTCGCCGCCGAAAGCTTGGCGGTAGGCTCGCCGGATTTCAATGCAGCGATCTGGCCCGCGCAGCGCGACTCCAGCAAGGCCAACTGGTCCCAGTCGCCGTCGCGCGCCGCCGTCAGCATCTGGTCGGTAAGGACCGCCACCGACTCGTATAGCGAGATCACTTCCTGGCTGTCCATCATGGTTCATGCCTTCACGAGGCGGGATGTGTGCGGTTCGAGCGGATCGGGCTGCGGAATCGCGGCAGGGGCGGCCGCCGCCGGCGCCGCCGTCGTGCCGATGGCGTCCCACGCGCCTTTCAGGTCTCTCAGCAAACGCGTCACTTCGTCGAGTATTTCCGGCTGATTCTTGAGATTCGCGACCAGCAGACGGTTGCTCATGTAGTCGTACAGGGCGTCGAGGCTCAGCGCGATATCGCCGCCCACCTTCTTATCCAGGCTGGCGCGAAGCCCGTTTTCGATGATGGCGATCGCCTTGGAAATGGCCTGGCCCTTGGCGGGCACGTTGCCGTCCTTCATATGCTGCTGGGCCGTGCTTATCGCGATCAACGCACCTTCGAACAGCATGGCGATGAGTTGGTGCGGACTGGCGCTGCTGACGCCGGTTTCGAGCCCTACCTTGGCATAGGCGTTTGCACCGCTGTGCGTCGATCCAAACATGATTGCTTCTCCTCTTGTCGCCGGCGCGGACGCTTGCGGTTCCATGGAAGGCCTTCGCGGCCGCCGTCGAGTATTGCCCTGTAGCGTGTAATCGGAAATGTGAGCCGGGCGCCTGCGCGGCCGGTTTCAGTCTTCTCGTTTCAAATTGCCAGGATTTGGGAATGGTGACCGCTTGAATATCGGCGCCATGCGTCGTTTCGAGGGGCGTGGTTCAATTTTTTCCTCCTGGGAAAGAAAGCCACAATGTACCTGAACGCTGTTTCTTCCAAACGGAACGATAGGGGGCGATTTCCATGTCAATTCGGTCCGGTATCAGGCCTTTTGCCGGATTAGCAAACCTTGTTGCGCGGAATCGAGCGCTTTGGCGATTTCCAGCGCCTCTTCCGAGGGTATCTGGCGCAATACTTCCTTGGTCTGTTGATCCACGACCTTGACGATGGTCCGGTTCTCGTCGGTATCGACCGTAAACTCCAAATCCTGAGCCTGTTCTTGCAAACCCTTGTTGATGCGGGCGACGGCTTGATTCAATTGCGCGAGGCTGGGCACCGGTGCCGGCTGTTGGACGGCGGCCTCGGTTTCGGTCGGAGCAGCAGCCGGCCGGGCGACGAATGCCGCCGCTTCGGTTGCCGCGCTCCTTTCCGCGCTTGCCGTCGGGCCGGGCGGGGCGGCATTGCCAACTGACTGGATATCCATGATGAACTCCCTAACGGGGGAAAACCGGTTGAAAACGGACCGGAAGGTTAAAAGCGAACGAAACTGTCGAGCATCCGCGGCAGTTGTCTGTTCTGGCTGTGGACGGACGCACCGGTATTGTTAGTTTTATCGGTCGATTATCGAAAAAATTTAGGGTTGCCACAAAAACAATTCCTTTTGTGGCGGAAATTCCGCTAATCATCGGAACAGTTCCCGATTTCATGCGTTTTATTGCCCTTTGGAACAAAAGGGGGCAGGATATGCTGCAAGTACCTTACCAACGGGTGTCAAGTCACAGCCATGTTCGACGATAAATCCATCCTTATTACCGGCGGCACCGGCTCTTTCGGCAAGAAATTCATCAAGACCATCCTGGCGCGCTACAAGCCGCGCCGGGTTATCGTGTTTTCGCGCGATGAATTGAAGCAATTCGAGATGCAGCAAGTCTTCGATGCCCCGGCAATGCGCTATTTCCTGGGCGATGTCCGGGACGGGCAACGGCTGCGGCAGGCGATGCGCGGGGTCGATCTGGTGGTGCATGCAGCGGCGTTGAAACAGGTGCCGGCGGCGGAATACAACCCGATGGAGTGCATCAAGACCAATATCCAGGGCGCCGAGAACGTCATCAATGCCGCGCTGGAAAACAATATCGAAAAGGTGATCGCGCTATCCACCGACAAGGCGGCCAACCCGATCAACTTGTACGGCGCGACCAAGCTGGTGTCGGATAAGCTGTTCGTCGCGGCGAACAACATCGCCGGCGGCCATCGCACCCGATTTTCGGTCGTCCGTTACGGCAACGTGGTCGGCTCGCGCGGTTCGGTCGTGCCGTTCTTCAGGAAACTGATCGACGAAGGAGCAAAGGAATTACCCATCACCGATGCCCGCATGACGCGCTTCTGGATCACGCTGCAGGACGGCGTCGATTTCGTGTTCAAGAATTTCCAGCGGATGCACGGCGGCGAGATCTTCGTGCCGAAGATTCCTTCATCGCGCATCACCGACCTGGCGGCCGCCATGGCGCCGGGGCTGCCGACGAGGATCGTCGGCATCCGTCCCGGCGAGAAGCTGCATGAAACCATGTGCCCCGCCGACAACGCGCATCAAACCCTCGAATTCGCGGAACACTATGTGATCCGCCCGGCGATCAACTTTTCCGAAGAAGCCGACTATACCTGCAGCGCGACCGGGGAGGCCGGCAAGCCGGTGACGGAAGGTTTTGAGTACAACTCGGGCACGAATCCGGTCTTCCTGACCGTGCCGCAGTTGCGCGAACTGACCAGCATCGTCGAATCATGATTCCTTATGGACGGCAGAATATCAGCGATGAGGATATCCGCGCGGTCGTGGAGGTGCTGCGCTCCGACTGGCTGACCCAAGGGCCGGCGGTCGAGCGTTTCGAGCAGGATGTGGCGCGCTACTGCGGCGCCAGGCACGCGGTGGCGGTCAGCAATGCCACGGCCGCGCTGCATATCGCCTGCCTGGCGGCCGGGCTCGACGCCGGCGATGCCCTGTGGACCTCGCCCAACACCTTCCTCGCCTCCGCCAACTGCGGCCTGTACTGCGGCGCGCGGCCCGACTTCGTCGATATCGACCCGCGCACCTACAATTTGAACCCCGATGCCCTGGAAGAAAAGCTGGCCCGGGCGCAGCGGCAGGGCAAGCTGCCGAAAGTGGTCGTGCCGGTGCATTTTTCCGGGCAGTCCTGCGACATGGCGCGCATCGCCGAGCTGGCAGGCCGTTACGGATTCACGGTGATCGAGGACGCATCGCACGCGATCGGCGGCCGCTATCGCGGCAAACCGGTCGGCTGCTGCGATTTTTCCGACATGGCGGTGTTCAGCTTCCACCCGGTGAAGATCGTGACGACCGGCGAGGGCGGCATGGTCTTGACCAATCGCGACGATTTGCACGCAAAGCTGAAGCTGCTGCGTTCGCACGGCATGACGCGCGATCCGCAGCTGATGGATGCCGAACCGGACGGGCCGTGGTATTACCAGCAGATCGCGCTGGGTTTCAACTATCGCCTGACCGACATGCAGGCGGCATTGGGCAGCCATCAATTGCTCCGCATCGATGAATTCGTCGCGCGCCGCCATGCGCTGGCCGACCGCTACGATGCCTTGCTGCGCGACTTGCCCCTGATCTTGCCGTGGCGCTATCCGGACGCGCATTCGGCCCTTCATCTCTACGTGGTGCGCCTGCGGCTCGAGGCCATCGGCAAATCGCACCGGCAGGTATTCGACGAACTCCGCCAGCGCGGCATCGGCGTGAATCTTCACTATATTCCGCTGCATCTCCAGCCGTATTACCGGCGGTTCGGTTTCCGGGCGGGGGATTTCCCGGAAGCCGAACAGTACTACCGCGAAGCGATCAGCCTGCCGCTGTTCTTCGGCCTGACCGACGACATGCAGGATCAAGTGGTCGCGGCGATGCGCGAGGTGCTGGCGTGAGAACCGTCGTGATCGTCCAGGCGCGCATGACATCGACGCGCCTGCCGGGCAAGGTCCTGAAGGAAGTGCTGGGCAAGCCGCTGCTGGAGTACCTGGTCGAACGCCTGCGCCGCGTCCGCCTGGCCGATGCGTTCGCCATCGCCACCACGACCAACGAGACCGACCTGCCGATCGTCGAATTGTGCGAACGCCTCGGCGTGCCGGTGACGCGCGGTTCCGAACACGACGTCCTGGCCCGCTATTACGAAGCGGCGCGGTTCATGCGAGCCGATGTCGTGGTGCGCACGACGTCGGACTGTCCGCTCATCGACCCGGCCGTGATCGACGACGTGATCGGTTTCTTCGCCGGACACCGCGAACGCTACGATTACGTGTCGAACGCGCTGACGCCGAGCTATCCCTACGGCATGCCGGCGGAAATCCTGCCGTTCGGCCTGCTGGAGCAGGCGCATCGCGAGGCGGCGGCGCCGCCGGAACGCGAGCATGTCACGCCTTTCATCTATACGCGGCCCGAGCGGTTCCGGATAGGGCACGTCGTTCATCCGGAAGACTTGAGCCATCATCGATGGACCGTGGATACGGCGGAGGATTTCGAGCTGGTGCGCAGGATCATCGAAGCCTTGCATCCGGCCGCTCCGGAATTCGGTTTGCGCGATATCCTGGCCGTGCTCGACGAACATCCCGACTGGTCGACGATCAATGCACATGTCCGGCAAAAGAAGCTGGGCGAATGAGGAAGGGTATATGACATCCCAATACAAAACCGAACAGGAAAACTTCTGGGCCGGCGAGTTCGGCGACCAGTACATCGAGCGCAACCAGGGGCAGCAGATCATCGCCGCCAACCTGGCCTTGTTCAGCCGCGTGATCGAACGGACCGCGGAAGTGAAATCCGCGATCGAATTCGGCGCGAACATCGGCCTCAATCTCGAAGCGTTGCGGCTCTTGCGCCCGGGGGTGGAACTGTCCGCCATCGAGATCAACCAGAAGGCTGCCGAAGCGCTCGAGAAGCGCGGCGGCGTCAAGGTCTACGCGCGCTCGATACTCGACTTCCAGCCGGATTACCAGCGCGACCTGGTCTTGATCAAGGGCGTGCTGATCCACCTGAATCCCGATTGCCTGCCGCAGGTATACGATCTGCTGCATCGAACCAGCAAGCGCTATATCTGCATCGCCGAATACTACAATCCGTCGCCGGTCGAGATTCTCTATCGCGGCAACACCGGCAAGCTGTTCAAGCGCGATTTCGCCGGCGAAATGCTGGATCGCTTCCCGGGTTTGCGCCTGCTCGATTATGGGTTCATGTATCGGCGCGACGCCAACTTCGCGCAGGACGACATCACCTGGTTCCTGCTCGAAAAAAGCGGGGCATGAAGATCGGCATCCGCGCCGACGCGTCGGCCGCCATCGGCATCGGGCATGTCATGCGCTGCCTGACGCTGGCCGATGCCTTGCGCGATGGCGGCGCGGACATTTTTTTCATCTGCAAAAGACTGCAAGGCGACCTTGGCGACTACATCTCGCAACGAGGATATGCCGTACATTTCCTGGCCGGCGATCCGGAGCCGGACGACGATGCCTTGCAATGCGGGGCACTGCTGGAGCGCCACGGCGGCGCGGTCGATTGGCTGGTCGTGGACCACTATGGGATCGACGCCGGATGGGAGTCGGCATTGCGCCTTCGCGCGCGGAAAATCCTGGTGATCGACGACCGCGCCGATCGCCGCCATGATTGCGACGCGCTGCTGGACCAGAACTACTACATCGGCATGGAGCGCCGTTACGACGGCCTGGTGCCGCCCTCCTGCCGCCAGTGGCTCGGTCCGCGCCATGCCTTGCTCAGGGCGGAGTTCGAGACGGCGCGCCGGCGCCTGCGCCGACGCGACGGCAGCGTGCGGCGCATCCTGGTCTTCTTCGGCGGCAGCGACCCGACCAACGAAACCGAGAAGGCCTTGCTGGCCTTGCAGGCGCTCGACCTTCCGGGTTTGCATGCCGATGTCGTGGTCGGCGCGGCGAACCAGCAAAAGGAACGGATCGAGCAATTGTGCGGCTCGGTGCCGGGCGCCGTCTTCCATTGCCAGATATCGCATATCGCCGAACTGATGGCGGAGGCGGATCTCGCGCTCGGCGCCGGCGGCACCGCCACGTGGGAACGCTGCTTTCTCGGATTGCCGACCCTGACCGTGACGGTGGCCGACAACCAGGAGGAAACCACGGCCGCGCTGGCCGAGGCGGGCGTGATCTGGAACCTGGGGCCGGCATCCGGCACCAGCGCCGAATCGATCCGCGCGGCGCTGCGGCGGGTGCTGGCGGACCCGGAAGCGGTGCGCGAAAAGAGCGCGGCGGCGCTGCGCCTGATGGCCGGCGGCGAAGACGAGAATGCCCATCCCGGCGCGGCGGCCGGATTGGCGCGCTGGATGTTTGCAGAACGGCGCGATGATGCACACAATACGGTATGAGCACGATACCGAGAGAGAAACCGGGGCCAAGACAAATGAACGAACTCCTGCAACGAAACCGATTCGGCTTCCATGAACTGAAGGACAAGCCCACCCCCGAAGCGCTCCAGCAATGGTATGCGGAGACCTATTACCAGGAAACTCCCGATACCGGCTACGAGCAGGTGTACTCGCCCGAGGAACAGGCCTTCATCCGCAACAAGATCGAGCAGAAATATCTCGTGCTGGGGCGGCTGATGGCGCTGGAAAATCCCGCCGGCTTGCGCTTCCTGGATGTCGGCTGCGGCGAAGGCTGGAGCCTGCGCTACTTCACGGATCGCGGTTGGGACGGCCGCGGGCTCGATTACAGCGAATACGGCTGCAAGCACCAGAATCCGGACCTGCTGCCGCGCGTGACTACCGGCGACATCCATCACAATCTCAAGGCGCTGGTCGGGGAAGGGCGGCAATTCGACTGCATCTGGCTCGACAACGTGCTCGAGCACGTGCTGGACCCGCTCGCCATACTCGGCGACATGCATGCGCTGCTGGCAGAGCGCGGCGTGCTGATGATCGAGGTGCCGAACGACTGCTCCGTGATCCAGCATCATCTGCTGGAAGCGGGAATCATCTCCAAGAGCTACTGGATCGCGCCGTTCGAGCACATCTCCTATTTCAACAAGGAAGGCTTGCTGAACATCTGCGCCGAGGTCGGGCTGGAATGCCAGGACATGATGGCGGATTATCCGATCGATTTTTCGCTGTTCAACAAGCTCACCAATTTCGTGGAAGACAAGGCGACCGGCAAGGCGTGCCACCAGCAACGCATCGCGCTCGAGAACTTCCTGCATGGCATCTCGCCGGAGAAGACCAATGCGCTGTATCGCGCACTGGCGGACCTCGGCCTGGGGCGGCAGATCATCGGCTTCTTCCGCAAGAAATAGGAGCGATCGACGGCCATGCGCGTTGCGATCCTCGGCGATATCCACGGCAATGCCTCCGCCTTGCGCGCGGTGCTCGATGCCGCCGAGCGCGAGGGCGTGGAGATGCTGCTGGTCACGGGCGACCTGGTCGGTTACTACTTCGAGCCGGCCGAGGTGCTGGCCTTGCTCGAACCCTGGCCCAGGCGGATGGTGCGCGGCAATCACGAAGCCATGCTGGCGCAAGCGCGGCGCGACCCCGGGCGGCTGGCGGCGATCGAGGCGAAATACGGCAGCGGCATCCGCGCGGCGCTGGAGCAGCTTTCGGCGGCGCAGCTCGATGCCCTGGAAAATTTGCCGCATCCGGAATCCGTCGCGATCGCCGGACGCGGCATCCTGCTGTGCCACGGCGCGCCCTGGGATCTCGATTGCTACGTCTATCCGGATGCGCCGCAAGATACGCTGCTGCGTTGCGCCCGGACCGACGAGGAAATCGTCGCGATGGGCCACACCCATTATCCGATGCTGAGGCGCCTGGACGGAAGGATATTGCTCAATCCCGGTTCTGTGGGCCAGCCGCGCGATCGGCTTCCTGGCGCCTGCTGGGCCCTGCTCGATGCCGGCAGCGGCGAGATCGGCCTGCGCAGGGAAGGCTATGACATCGAGACAACGGCGAACGAAGCGCGGCGCAGGCACCCGGAACTGCCCTATCTCGCGGATGTGTTGACAAGAACATGACATCGATACTGATTACCGCCATCGGCGGCGACATCGCCCAAGGCGTCGCGACCGTGCTCCGCGAGGCGCGGCCGGAATATCGCCTGGTGGGCGTCGATATGCACGACAAGCACGGCGGCGCGCTGTTCGTGGATGCATTCCACGTGATTCCGGGCGCGGCGGACGATGGTTATGCGGCGGCGATCGCGGCGATCGTGGAGCGGGAAGGCATCGATATCGTGCTGCCCGTCTCGGAACCGGAACTGGCGGTGCTCGACAAGCTTGTCGCGCGGGTCGCCAATGCGGCATGGCTGACCTGCGGAGCCGGCGCCCTCGCGGCCGGCCTCGACAAGCTGGCGACCGCGCGCAGCATCGCCCAGCTCGGCTTGCCGGTGCCGTGGACCCTGCCGGTTTCCGAAGGATGGCCGGAACGCTATCCCTGCATCTTGAAAAGCCGTACCGGTTCCGGCTCGCGTTCGGTGTTCACCGTGGCGGACCGGGAAGAGGCGGAATACCTCGTCCGCCGCCATCCGCATGCGATATTCCAGGAGCTGCTGCTGCCGGCCGACCGCGAGGTCACATGCGCCGTCTTCCGCGCGCGCGACGGCAGAGTGGCAACCCTGCAGATGCTGCGCCGGCTGGTCGGCGGCTTCACCGGCTGGGCGCAAATCATCGACGACGCCCGCATCGCGGCGATGTGCCGGACGATCGCCGAGGGCCTCGACCTGCGGGGCAGCATGAACGTGCAATTGCGCCTGACGGACGACGGCCCTCGCGTGTTCGAAATCAATCCGCGCTTTTCCTCGACGACGCTGATGCGTCATCGCCTCGGGTTCAGCGACGCGGTATGGGCCTTGGACGATCTGGCGGGAAGGCCGTTCACGATTCCCCGCATCGCGCCGGGCAGCGTCACGGTACGCGTGCAGGGCGCGGCCGTGCTGGCGCGCGGAGCGGGCGGCGAAGGAACAGACAGGGAGCAATGACATGATGACAAACGACTTTCTCATCGCCGGGCGCGCGATCGGAACGGATCACCCGCCGTTCGTGATCGCGGAGATGTCCGGCAACCACAATCAGTCGCTGGAACGCGCGCTCGCGATCGTCGAGGCGGCGGCCAAGGCCGGGGCGCACGCCTTGAAGATCCAGACCTATACCGCCGACACCATGACCCTCGACCTGGACGAGGGCGAGTTCTTCATTTCCAATCCGGACAGCCTGTGGCAGGGAAAATCGCTGTACAAGCTATACCAGGAGGCGTACACGCCCTGGGAATGGCACAAGCCGATCTTCGACCGCTGCCGCGAATTGGGCATGATCGGCTTCTCGACGCCGTTCGACGAAACGGCGGTCGATTTCCTCGAAAGCCTCGATGTGCCGTGCTACAAGGTCGCCTCGTTCGAAAATACCGACCTGCCGCTGATCCGCCGGATCGCGCGCACCGGCAAGCCGATGATCGTGTCGACCGGCATGGCCAGCGTCGCGGAACTGGACGATACCGTACGCGCGGCGCGCGCGGCCGGCTGCCGCCACCTGGTCCTGCTCAAGTGCACCAGCACCTATCCGGCGAGCCCGGAAAACACCAATATCCGCACGATTCCCCATATGCGGGACTTGTTCAAATGCGAGATCGGCCTTTCCGACCATACCATGGGCGTCGGCGCCGCCGTTGCCGCCGTGGCCTTGGGCGCCAGCGTGATCGAAAAGCATTTCACCTTGCGCCGCGCGGACGGCGGCGTCGATTCCGCCTTTTCGCTGGAGCCGGAAGAGATGGGGGCGCTGGTCACGGAATCGGAACGCGCCTGGCAGGCGCTGGGACAGGTCAAGTATGGGCCGTCGGAGGCGGAGAAGGCGTCGATGGCCTATCGCCGCTCGCTCTACGTGGTGGAAGACGTCGCGGCCGGCGAGGATTTCACGGCCCGCAACGTGCGCGCCATCCGCCCCGGCAACGGCTTGCCGCCCAAGCACCTGGAGTCGGTGCTGGGCCGGCAAGCCCGGCGCGCCTTGAGGAAGGGCACGGCATTGAGTTGGGACATGGTGGGATAGGAGCGATATGGCGCGCGTTTGTATTCTCGACTACGGATCGGGCAATGTGAAATCCGTGTTCAACCTGATATCGAGCATCGCCGGGGATGTCGCCGTCTCCAACGAGCCGGCCAGCATCGCGAATGCCACGCATGTAGTGCTGCCGGGCGTCGGCGCGTTCGGCGCGGCGATGCGCAAGATCCGCGACACCTTGCCGATGGAGGCGGTGGAACGGGCGGTGCTGACCGAGAAGAAGCCGTTTCTCGGCATCTGCGTCGGCATGCAAGTCATGGCCGCGCGCGGCAAGGAGTTCGGCGAGCATGCCGGCCTGGGCTGGATCGCCGGCGATGTCGCGGAACTCGATACCAAGGGCTTGCCGCTGCCGCACGTCGGATGGAACAATGTAAGCTGCACCCAGGCGTCGCCGCTGTTCGCCGGGCTGGGCGACAATCCGGATTTCTATTTCGTGCACAGTTACGTGTTTCATCCCGGGCATGAGCGGCACGCGATCGCGACCACCCATTACGGCGTGGATTTTTGCAGCGCGATCCAGCATGAGAACCTGTTCGGCGTGCAGTTCCATCCCGAGAAAAGCCAGCGCGCCGGCATCCAGCTGATCAAGAACTTCCTGGCGATATCATGAAGAAGAAACGCCTGATCCCGGTCCTCCTGTTGCGCAACGGCTGGCTCGTGCAGAGCAAGCAGTTCCGGCGCTATCAAAACCTCGGCAATCCCGTATCGGCCGTCAAGCGGCTCAGCGAATGGGCTTCGGACGAGCTGATCTATCTCGACATCACGCGCGACGATTCCTACGATTTGCGGCGCGACGACCTCGGGCATCCGAACCGGCACAGCATTTTCGAGATCATCGAGGATGTGTCGAAAGTGGCGTTCATGCCGATCACGGTCGGCGGACGCATCCGTTCGCTGCAGGACATCGAGAAACGGCTCGCGCTCGGCGCCGACAAGATTTCCATCAACACGGCCGCGCTCGATGAGCCGCGACTGATCGAGTCGGCGGCCAAGGAATTCGGCTCGCAATGCATCGTCGTCTCGATCGACGTGAAGACCGTGGACGGCAAGCCGCTGGTCGTGGGGCAAGGCGGCACGCAAGCGACCTCCCGTGCGCCGCGAGACTGGGCCAGGCAGGTCGAACAGCTGGGCGCGGGCGAAATCCTGCTCAATTCGATCGATCGCGACGGCATGAAAACTGGCTATGATCTGGAAATGCTGGACCAGGTCGCGCGCGACGTCCGGATACCCGTCATCGCCTGCGGCGGCGTCGGCGAATGGGAGCACCTGGCCGAAGCGCTGGAGCAGACGGCGGTCGATGCGGTCGCCGCCGCCAACATCTTCCACTACAGCGACCAGAGCGTGTTCCTGGCCAAGAAATTTCTCTACGAGCGGGGATTGAATGTACGATCCCCCGATCTACTCGCGATTTAGGAGTCATGATGCACCAGCCGATGAGTTACTGTAACCGCTGCATGTACCCCGCCGTGGCGGTGAATCTTTCCATGGACGACGAAGGCATCTGCTCCAGCTGCCGCGTCGCCGAAGCCTTCGAACAGCTGACGCCCGAGTTCTGGGAGAAGCGCCGCCTGAAGTTCGAGCGCACGGTCGAGGAGATCCGCAAGACCAATACCTCCGACTACGATTGCCTGATTCCCGTCAGCGGCGGCAAGGACAGCTATTTCCAGACCCACATGATGGCGACGGAATACGGCCTCAAGCCGCTGCTGGTCACTTATCACGGCAACAATTACCTGCCCGAAGGCGACTATAACCGCGACCACATGCGGCATGCGTTCGACGCCGACCATCTCGTGTTCGGCCCGAGCGTCGAAGTGCTGAAGAAACTCAACCGCCTGTGCTTCCGCAAGATGGGCGACATGAACTGGCATGCCCATTGCGGCATCATGACCTATCCGATCCAGGTCGCCGTCCGGTTCAAGATTCCGCTCATGATGTGGGGCGAGACCGCGTGGGACATTTCCGGCATGTTCGAGCCGGACGATTTCGTCGAGTTCAGCGCCCGCGTCCGGCACGAGCATGCCTTGCGCGGCTACGAGTGGTACGACATGCTGAACGATCCTCTCGAGCCGCTCAAGGAACGGGATCTGTCGTGGGCCAAGTATCCGACCGACGAGGAAATCCTCAAGGTCGGCGTGCGCGGCCTGTACATCGGCAATTTCTTCAAGTGGGATCCGAACCAGCACAGCCGCATGGTGCAGGAGCGCTACGGCTGGAAGCCGGCCGACAAGCCGTTCGAGCGCACCTACCGCAAGGTCTCCAACCTCGACGACCGCTACGAGAACGGCGCGCACGACCTGCTGAAGTTCATCAAGTTCGGCTACGGACGCGCTTCCGACCATGCGTCGAAGGATATCCGCACCGGCTACATGACGCGCGAGCAGGGCATCGAGATGGTGCGCAAGCACGACCATGTCGTGTCCCAGGACCTGTACTACTGGCTGGATTACGTCGGCATGAGCGAGGATGAATTCTGGGCCGTCGCCGACCGCTTCCGCGATCCGCGCGTCTGGTGGATCCAGGACGGCCAGTGGTGGAAGGACAACATCTGGGGCGAGCCGTCGGCCTACGGCGCCGTGCATCTGCCGGCGGAGGCGCAGGCGAAATATTCCAGGAAGTAAGCGTTCGATTCCCGTATCCGGGAAGCCCGCGCGTCCGTCAACGTCGCAAGAAAGCCGTATGAGACCCTACCAGAAATTCCAGATGAACAAGGCCGATGCCTTGTTCCAGAAAGCGTTCGCTCTCCATCAGTCCGGCAATCCGGCGGCGGCGGAAGAGTTCTATCGCAAGGCGCTGCAAAAGACGCCGAACGACATGGAGACGCTCTATCTGCTCGGCACGGCTTGCAGCCAGCAGCGGAAATTCGAGGAAGCGGAGAAATACCTCGAGAAGGCGCTCAAGCTCGATCCCCGGCATCCCCAGGCGTTGAACAACATGGGGCTGACCATGATGGGGCTCGAGAAGAACGAGGACGCCGTCGGCTATTACGAACGCGCTCTCGCGATCCTGCCCGATTATCCCGATGCGCATAACAACCTGGGCTATGTCCTGCAAAAGCTGAATCGCCTGGACGAGGCAGAACCGCATCTGCGGCGCGCCCTGGAACTGGTCTCGAACTATGCGGACGCGTTCTACAACCTCGGGCTGGTATTGCAAGGAAGGGATAAGTTCGAGGAGGCGGCGCAATGCTTCTTGCGCGGCATAGCGCTCGATTCCAACCGCTCCGAGCCGTTCAACGATCTCGGACGCATCTACGGCACCTGGGGACGCTTCGAGGATGCGTTGGCCAGTTTCGAACGCGCCATCGCGCTGGTGCCGAACGCCGTGCAGTACCACAACAACCGGGGGGCGATCCTGGAGGAGCTGGGGCGGTACGACGAGGCGCTCAAGGCCTACGAGCGCGCCGCCGATCTGGACCCGAGCTACAGCACGCCGCGCTGGAACCAGGCGTTTCTGTTCCTGCGGCAAGGCATACTCGATCGCGGCTGGGAGAAGCACGAGTTGCGGTTCGAGGAAGGCCAGGTGTTGATGCGCTTTCCGTTTCCCATGTGGGACGGCTCGTCGCTCGAGGACAAGACGCTCCTGATCTTCGCGGAACAGGGCTTGGGCGACGAGGTCTTGTTCGCCTCCTGCTTTCCGGATGCTATCGCCCGGGCCAAGCATTGCATCATCGAGTGCGAGCCGCGCCTGGCGCCGCTGTTCGCGCGTTCGTTTCCGACCGCCACGGTCGTCGGCTCCAACCGCATGGAAATCGGCTGGCTGTTCAACATGCCCAAGATCGACGTGCAGATCGCCGCCGGCAGCCTGCCGCGCTTCCTGCGCCCGACGCTCGACAGCTTTCCGCAGGCGCCGGCCTACCTGGTTCCCGACCCGCAACGGGTCGAACATTGGCGCTCCCGCCTTGCGCTCCTGGGGCCGGGCATGAAGATCGGCATCTGCTGGCGCAGCGGACTCGCCCAAGGCACGCGCCGGAAGTACTACAGCGATCTCTCGCAATGGGGAGAAGTATTCAAGATTCCCGGTGTGCATTTCGTCAATCTGCAATACGGCGAATGCGCGGACGAGTTGCGGGAAGCCGAGGAACGGTTCGGGGTATCCATCACCGCGTTCCCGGATATCGATCTGAAGAACGACATCGACGATTCGGCCGCGCTGATGGCATCCGTCGATCTCATGATCTGCGCCTCCACCGCCGTCTCGGAGATCGGCGCCGCGGTGGGCGTGGAGCAGTATCTCTTGAAAATCTACGGCAAGCAGTGGGATCTTTTGGGTTGCACCGACCGCATGCCGTGGCACCCGAGCATCCGGGTGTTTTCGCAGGACACGCAGGGAGATTGGGAAACGCAGCTTGCCGAGGTCGCGGAAGCGCTGAAGGAGCGCGTCCAGGGCAAGGCGAGCGAAGTCGAGTATGTCGGCTTGCCGTCCGGCGCCGAAGTCGCGGTCGGCGGCTCGCTCGAGGATCTTTCCACCTACGTGCTGAAGGAGCAGCGCGGATGGTTCGATCCGGAATACGCGTTCGTCCTGGGCGCCGTTCAGCCGGGCATGCGGGCGGTCGACATCGGCGCGGGCATCGGCGCCTATGCGATCCCGCTGGCGCGCCGGCTGGCGGGCGGAAAGCTGTGGGCGGTGACGCATACGGCGGCCGAGACCAATCTGCTCATGAAGTCGCGCTCGCGCAATGCGCTCGAGAAAACCATCAACATCGGCATCGCGGAATCCGATACTTCTCTCGATGAGATCCTGATGGACCGGCACGGCCTGGAGAACATTGCCTTCGTGCGCGTGGCCGCCGGTGCCTGCCGCCTCGATGTGTTTGCCGGCGCCGTCAAATTCTTCGAAAGAAACTCTCCCTTGCTGATGTTCGGCCTGCCGGGCGGCCGCGTCGATCCAGGCAT
Source organism: Paucimonas sp. (assembly GCA_035627375.1). GTDB lineage: Bacteria > Pseudomonadota > Gammaproteobacteria > Burkholderiales > Burkholderiaceae_D > DASPLX01. The sequence continues at coordinate 54,590 of DASPLX010000037.1, forward strand.
CACCGCCTGGCTTGCCGGCCGCGGATACCGGCTGTACCGCCTGGTGCCGGGAGCGGGAACATTGATTCCCCATGTGTCCGACGGCGACCTCGACGCCTATGCATTGAACCTGTTCGCCTGCAAGGACGAGCGTGCCGCCGATCTCGAGCGGCTGGGTGTGCTGGCGCGGCATTTTCAGGCGCTCGAGCGCTTGCCCGGTATCGACCTGCCCTATTGGCAGGAGTATCTGGCGCCGCTGCCCTATGCCGCGCGGGCGCTGGGCGAATGGACCTCCGCGATGCGGGCGGAGCCGAACTGGGAAATCCATTGGATGGCGCTGAATCTCTATGCCATGGCGAAGTCCGCGGATCGGACGGCGGCCGAACGGGTCATCTGCCTGCAGACGGCCGCCGGCGTCATGAGCGAACTGCTGAAGGAAAGCGCGAACCTGCCCAGGCTGCTGACGTTCGGCCGATTGCTGACCGATCTCGGCCGGCGCGAAGCCGCCGTCGGTTTGCTGAACAAGACTTGCGAGTTGCTCAATGCAGGCCTGCCCAGTGCCGCCAACGAGCCCTTCCTGCCGCTCGCCGATGCGTTCGCGATGCAGAATCCCGGCGGCGGGATGGGAGACTGGATGGTCGCGATGATCCTCGAACAGCGCGAGAATCTGCGCGCGTTCTCCACCTACTTCACCGGTCAGGAGTCGCTGCCGGTACTGGAGGAGATCCTGGCGATGGGAGCGGGGACGGAAGAGTGCGCGCGGCGAGCCGCACTGGTCAAGGCGCGCTTCGACACCGCCTGAACAGGCGGGTCTCGGGACGCTCTCAGCTTCCTTCGTAGGCTTGTTTCATCTTCTTGCCGGTATTGATATCGGCAAGGAATTTCCGCATTTCGTCCATCCCGTGCGCGGTCAGCATCCTGGTTTCGTCGTCGGAACCCAGGATGGCCTGGATGAGCTCGCTTTTTCTGGCGGCATCCTTGCCGCTCCAGTCGGGCCTTTCCTCCGTCATCAAATGCTTTTCGATGTCGGAGCGGATCCGCTCGAGTTCCACAAGACGATCCCAATCGCCGCTTCGCGCGGCGTCGAGCATCTGTTGCGAGGCGAGCAGCATCGCCTCGTAGTGGCGCAGCAGTTCGGGCGCGGTCATGGTCATGATGAAGACGAGCTCAATTTCGAAAGGTTGGCCAATTGCTGCGTCAGGAAGCTGCTGGTGGTGCTCATCTTGCCGATCAACTGGTCGAGCGCCGTGAATTGCGCGCGATACCGCTTCTCCGTGGCCGTCAGGCGCAGGGCCAGGGCGTCCGCGCGTTTTTTCAGATCGGCGATGCTCTTGTTGGCGCTGTCGGTGCTGCTGGCGATCGCGCCGCTGCTCGACAGGAAGCCGTCGAGCAGCTTGTTCAGGTTATAGCCGTAGCCCTGCGAATAGTTCACGTTGCCGCGGGAACCGAGGCTGCCGCCCGTCACTTGCAGGCGCAGGTCGCCGGCAGCATTGGCGGTCGCGTTGCCGGCGATGGCGATCGGCGCGCTGCCGAACAGGTTGGCGCTTGCGGTGCCCCCGGTGACGGTGACGCTCGAGGCGGTACCGGTGGCGTTCGACGTGATGGTGAACACCTCTCCCGACTGGCTCACCGTGACCGCCTTGCCGGCGGCGGAAAAGACGCCGTTGCTGTTGATCGCCGACTGGAGATGCGAGGCCAGGCTGGCGGCGGTGTAGGTGCCTGCGGTCAGCGTCACGGTCGCGGTGGTGCCGTCGATGTTGAGCGTCAGTTCATCGTTGACGCCGGCCGTGATCGTCGAGACAGTGGAATTGGATTGCGTCGTGCCGAACAGGTTGGTGGCGCCGTTGCCCGTGACCGCGCTGACGCTGGAGCTGGAACCGAAGGTATTCGACTTGAGGCTGAAGACGCCGGAGCTTTGCGTGATCGTGGCAACGCCGGCGCCGAGCTGGGCGTCGATCGCGGCTTGGACCGCCGTCGCCAGGTCGGCGGCGGTGGCATAGGTGGCCTGGGCGATGGTCGCCGTGACCGGCGCCGCGCCGTTGATCGAGAAAGTCAGGGTGTCGTTGGTGCCGTCGATGGTCAATCCGGCGGCGGAAGAACCGGTGCGCTGCGCCTGGGTGCCCTTGTTCGAGCCGAACGTCAATCCTTGCAACCCGGTCCCGGCGGTCAGAGTCTGTCCGGAACCGATGGCGCGAACGCCAGTGAAGGCGCCGGCCGTGGCGACCGGATCGGCACCCAGCAAGTTGGCCTTGGCGCTGCCGCCGGTGACGGCGACGGTCGAGTTCGATCCCGTCTTGTTGTTCGACGTAATGGTGAATACGTCGCCGGATTGGCTGACCGTCACCGACTTGCCGGCCGCCGTGAGCGTGGCGTCGGCATTGATCGCGGTCTGGATCTGCGTCGCCAGGGCGTCGGCGGTGTAGGTGCCGGCGGCCAGCGTGACGGTCGTCGCCGTGCCGTCGACGCTCAACGTGAGCTGATCATTCACGCCGGCCGTGATGGTCGATACCGTCGTGCTGGTTTGCGGCGCGCCGAACAGGTTGGTCGAGCCGTTGCCGGAAATGGCGCCGACGCTGGAGGTCGAGCCGAAGGTGTTCGACTTGATGCTGAACGTGCCGCCGCTCTGCGTGACCGTGGCGACGCCCGCGCCGAGCGCCGCGTCCAGGCCGGCCTGCACGGCGGTGGCGAGGTCGGCGGCGGTGCCGTAGGACGCCTGCGCGATGCTGACGTTGACCGACGCGCCGCCGTCGATCGACAGCGTGAGCGTGTCGTTGGTGCCGTCGATGGTCAGCGTGCTCACCGCCGCGCCGGCGGTGCGCTGCGCCTGGGTGCCTTTATCCGAGCCGACCGTCTTGCCCTGCGTGACGACGCCGTTGATGGTGCCGGCCACGTCCGTGCCCGGTGTCGCGGTCGGCGCGGCGCCGAACAGCTTGTTGATGGCGCTGCCGCTGGTGACGTTGATCGTGGAGGCGGACCCGTAGGTGTCCGATGTGACGGTGAGCACGCCGCCGCTTTGCGTGACGTTGACCTTGATCCCGGCCAGCGAGAACGCCGAAGTGCCGTTGATCGCCGATTGCAGATGGGCCGCCAGCGTGTCGGCGGTGTAGCTGCCGGCCGTGAGCGACACCGTGGCGGTCACGCCGTTGATCGACATCGTCAGCTGGTCGCCGGAATCCACCGTCGTGTTGGCGACCGCCGATCCGGTCACCTTGCCTTGGGTCGCCAGGTTGGTCACGGAAATCGGATAGCTGCCAGGCTGGGAATTGGTGCCCGAAGCGAGATAACTCACCAGGCTGTCCGTGGTCTTGCCGTAGGCCGAGAAAAGCTGGGCGAAATCGCCGAAGTTGGCGGACAGCGCCGACTGCAGCTTGGCATTGTCGAGCGTCAGCGACCCGTCCTTCTGGAACGAGATGCCGATCTGCGAAAGATTCGTGATCGTATTGCTGCCGAGTCCCGAGAGCGCGGTGCTGAGCGTGGAGCGCATCCGGCTCTGGATCTGCTGCGTCGCGCTGTCTCCCAGGAGAATGCCGGCCTTCTTGGTGGTGGCGTTATAGCTGGTCAGTCCGGCCAGCGTGGAATTGGCGTCGTTGTATGCCTTGACCAGCCCGATGACGGCGGTAGTGACCGCCGAGGTATTGTTCGTCAGCGACAGGTTGGCGCTGCCGGCCTTGGCGAGGTTCAGCGTCACTCCAGAGACGGCGCCGGTCACGGTATTGGACGCGCTGGAGATCGATACGCCGTTGACGGTCAAAGCGGCATTCTGCGCGACCTGGGTCTGCGTCAGGTTCTGCGTGCCGGCGGGATCATAGGCCAGGAGATTGGTGATCGAGGCGTCGCCGCCGCTGGATATGATCTTCATGCTCTTCGACAACCCGGTGTTGCTGGACGTAAGCACCAGGCGGTACGGCGTGCTCGAACTGCCGTCGTTGACGATCGATGCCGTCACGCCCATGTTCGCCGCGTTGATGGCGTCGCGTATGCCTTGCAGCGAATTGTTGCTGCTGTCGATGACCACGGTGCCGGTCGCCTGCGTGGCATCCTGGGTGAACGTGGCGCCGGTATAGACGCCGTTCGCCAGCGCGCCGCCGCTGATGGTGCCGAACTGGAAGGTGAGCGTGGTCGAGGTGCCGCTGCCGATCGCCGCGGTGGTGGTCGATTGGGCCGTCGCGGAGAGCGACTGCGCCTGCGCCAGTGTACTGACCGTCACGGCATAGTTGCCGGCGACGGCGGAGCTGCTCGCGGACGCCGTCAGGATCGAGCTGTCGGAGGAACTGGCGTTCAGTGTCTGGAACGTGGACGGCAGGCTGAGCGACGAGACCGCGCTCTGGAACGCGGACAGCGCTCCCTTGATGCTGCCGTAGGCCGACAATTTGGCCTGGTAGCTGGCTTCCTTCTTTTGGAGCGCGGCGAGCGGCTGGCTTTCGACGGCCATCAGCTTGGTGATGAGACCATTCACGTCCAGATTGGAACCGATGCCTGGTGATGAAATGGATGCCATATGCCGCTCTCCTTGAATTCTCTCGATGCAGTCACCCGATACTACGCCATCTTATTCCCGATTCGCATCGCCGGAAGGGGGGAACAGCGGCGCTTTGGTCGGGTTATTCCGCGATTGAACTGGCCTTCCGGTTCAGTCGCGACGATGAGCTGCGAGGGAAGTCGATTCCGGTCCGTCCTATAAGCAAAAATCCCGGCCGAGACCTCCGGCCGGGATGGTTACATCATGACAACGCTACCTGTTAGCCGCGCAGCAGGGCCAGCACGCCGTTCGGGAGGCTGTTCGCTTGCGCGAGCATCGCCGTACCGGCCTGTTGCAGGATCTGGCCGCGGGTCAGGTTGGCGGTCTCGGCCGCGAAGTCGGCGTCGGTGATCCGGCTGCGTGCCGCGGTCAGGTTTTCCGACACGTTTTGCAGCGAGGAGACCGTCGACAGGAAGCGGTTCTGGACTGCACCGAGATTCGCGCGGTTGGTGTTCACCGAGGAAATCGCGTTGTCGATCGCCACGATCGCATCGGTCGCGCCCTGGGCCGTCGACACGTCGATGCTCGAAAGCGCCTGGCCGGTGCGGCCGGAACCGTAGGTCGCCGCCTTCAGCATGCCGATGGAGGACATGCTGTTGCCGGTGGTGCCTTCCGTGACCGTGAAGGACTTGGCCGAGCTCAGCGTGAAGGTGCCGTAGTAGGTCGAGGTCGAGCCGTGTGCGGCACCCGTGACGCCGGTGCTGGCCGAGGAGAAGTCGCCCGTCGACGATGTGCCCGTGATCGTGATGTTGCGGCCGTCGGCGGAGACCAGCTTGACGCCGTTCGCCGAAGTGCCGCCGTCCACGGCGATCACGCCGGTGCGGCCGGAGATCGCGTTGATCGCGGTCACGACAGCGGTGCGGTCCGCCGCGCCGTCGGTGCCGGCCAGCGTGATCGTGGCGGTGGTATGACCGTTGATCGTGAGCGTGCCGGTACCGGCCGCCGCGGTTTGCGCGGCGCCCGAGGACGTATTGGCATTGGCCGTCGCCGTCACGCCGGTCTCGCCGGAAATCGCGTTGATCGCGGCAGCCTTGGCGATCGCGCTGAAGGTCTTATTGGTGGTCGACGCCGTGTCGTAGGAGCTCAAGCTCGCGCCGACCAGGATGCCGTTGACCTTGAAGTCGCCGGCGGTAAATGCGACAGCTGTGCCGGAAGTCGTCGAGGCATAGGCTGTTTGTGTCGAGAATGTGCCGGCGTTCAGGCCCGCGTTCGCGATGCCGGTCGTGTCGGTCACCACGATGGCCTTGTTCGAGCTCAGCGTGAACGTGCCGTAGTAGGTCGTGCCGCCGCTGGCATGGGCCGCGCCCGACACGCCGGTCGAGGCCGAGGAGAAATCGCCGGAAGCCGAGGTCGCGGAAACGGTGATGTTGCGGCCGTCGGCAGCCATCAGCTTGACGCCGCCGGTCGAGAGGCCGGAATCGACGGCGACGACGCCGGTCTGGCCGGAAATGTCGTTGATCGCCTTGACGACGGCTGCGCGGTCGACCGTGCCGTCGGCGCCGGCCAGCGTGATGGTGGCCGTCGTTACGCCATTGATGGAGATGGTGCCGGTGCCGGCGGCGGCGGTTTGGGCGGCGCCGACCGAGATATTGGTATCGACGGTCGCCGTGACGCCGTGCGACGCGGTCGATGCGTTGACCGCGGCGGCTTTCGCGATGGCGCTGGCGGACTTGCCGGCGGTGGAAGAGGTATCGTCGGAACCGGTCGAGGCGCGGATCGACACGCCGTTGAGGATCATGTCGCCGCCCGACATCGCGGTGCCGTTATTGGAGGCGGTCAGCGAAGCGGATTGGGTCGCGCCCAGCTTCGAGGTCTGCGCGCTGTCCATCGACACCGAAATGGTCTGGCCGGAATTGGCGCCGACCTGGAAGGACTGGCTCGAGAACGAGCCGTCGAGCAGGTTGATGCCGTTGAACTGCGTCGTGCTGGCGACGCGGCCGATTTCCGCGACCAGTTGCGACACTTCGTTCTGGATGGAAGCGCGGTCGCTGGCGCTGTTGGAGCCGTTGGCTGCCTGCACTGCCAGCGTACGCAGACGCTGCAGGTTGTCGCCGATGGACGACAGCGCGCCTTCAGCCGTTTGCGCGAGCGAAATTGCGTCGTTGGCGTTACGAGCGGCTTGGTCCAGGCCGCCGACCTGGGCTTGCATGCGTTGGGAAATCGCCAAGCCGGCCGAATCATCCTTCGCGCTGTTGATGCGCAAACCGGACGACAGGCGCTGCAAAGCGGTGTTCAGCGATTGCGACGACATCGACAGATTACGTTGCGCATTCAAGGACGCCAGGTTGGTGTTGATAATTGAAGCCATTTTGTTTCTCCTGTAGTGGTCCGATGGTCACCGGCTTGATCGATTTCACCTTGGGTCGCCCTGAACTGCCGAGGCGTAGACCGTTGATGTTTTCTTTATCGGACGAGATTGGAAAAAGTTTAGTGATAGAAACTTGACCATTCTTTTTCCAGTTTCGCCGAAACCAGGCCGGACACATGCTTCTTCGGATGCGAAGGAAAAACCTTAAGTCCGCAAAAAAAATTGATGCCGGGAAAATAGACGGCAAGGGGAGCCGAATCGGCTGAATCGGCTTGAAGCCTAGACGGGACGGGCGTTTCGGGGAGTTGGGGGGGAGCAGGATGCGCCGCAAAAAAATAAGGGCCTAAAGATTGTCGAAATTCAGCCGTTATCCTTGCTTTTTGCCGGAGTGGCCTGCTGCAGTGCGGCAGGCCCGGGAATCACTCCGCCGCCACGACCCGGTTCTTGCCGGCGCGCTTGGCCTTGTACAGCGCCTCGTCGGCGCGCTTGATCAGCGACGTCTGATCCTCGCCCGGCTGGCGCAGCGCCACCCCCGCGCTGAAGGTGATCAGCAGCTTCTCGTTGTTGTACATGAAGATGCGCTTGGTCAGCTCGCGCTGGAGGCGGGTGATGGTCTGGGTGGCGTCTTCAAGCGGCGTGTCGGGCAGGATGACCATGAATTCCTCGCCGCCGAAGCGGCCGATGACATCCATCGTGCGCAGCGTGTCCTTGATGACGCGCACCAGGTGGATCAGGGCGTTGTCGCCCGCCACGTGGCCGTAGGTGTCGTTCAGGCGCTTGAAGTCGTCCAGGTCCAGCATGGCGATGCACAGCGGCGTCTGGCGCCGTTCCGAGCGCGCCTGCTCGCGCTCGAACACGTCGTCCAGGCCGCGCCGGTTGAGGCTGCCGGTCAACTGGTCTTCGCGCACCAGTTCGCTCATTTCCTCGAGCTTCTTTTCCAGATCGTGGATGCGCGCCTCGGCTTCCTGCACTTCCTGGCGCGCCGAAATCATTTCGTCGCGCGAACGCAGGGCTTCGGCCTGCGTGACCTTGGTGTCGCGCATCACGTCGTCCAGGATCTTGGTCAGCTCGCCGATGTCCTTGGCCTTGCTGATCTGATGCGAATACTTGTCGATCTTCTGGTGGTAGTCGCCGGTCGTCGCCGCGACGGCGGAGAGGCGGTCGATGAAGGTGATCATCATGTTCTTCATCGCCGCCTTGGCTTCGGACAGGCTGTGCTTGAGCACGCCTTGCTTGTAGATCACTTCCTTCAGGCTGCGCGTCGCGTCCTTGAGCGCGCTGTGGCTGATCGGGCCGGACAGCAGGTTCTGCACGCCGGCGATCTGGCCGGAGAGCCAGGCGTCGTCGTCCAGCAGTTCGCTGATGTTTTCCAGCAGCAGGTTGAAGAGGCGCAGCAGCAGCTCGTGCTGTTCCGCCATGTCGCCGCTGCGGATCTCGATCTTGAAGCACAGCTGCTTCAGGCGCGTTGCCGCATCGGCGAGCCCTTGCTCGTTGGATGCGTTCTTGATGGCCGCGGAAATGGCTTCCGCCTCTTCTACCAGGTCCGGCGCGTTTTGGAGCAGGGAGGCGACGGCGAAGGACAGCGTGCGCGTCAGCATGTCGCGCAGCATCTGCGACTGCGCATCAGGGCTTGCCGGCGCCGCCAGGCGGCTGTCGACGGCTCTTTCCGTCTTTTCCGGTTCCGCCTGGGCGACCAGGCGCACGTCCGCCGTCTGCTTCAGGTACTTTTCGATGAGCTGATCGAGCTTGCTGCTGTAATCTGCCCAGTCGCGCGTGGTGAGCGCGCGGTTGAATTGCACGCCATAGTCGCCGACGTCGCCCGGTATCTCGGCCAGGCTGGAGGAGAAATGGGTCAGCACGGTCTCGGCATTGGCGGAAGATGCGGTACCCGCGACTTCGTCATAGATGTCGCGGTAGGCGTCGGGCGTCGGCGCGATGCGGCGCGCGGCCAGGCGGCGGAAGGTTTCTCTGGCGATGTCTGCTGGGTTTTGCTGTTCTGGTTGTTTTGACATGGCGGCACTCACACTCCCTGAACGTGGGACTTCTTCGATGCCGGTATCTTATTAGCAGGCCGAAGCGCTCGATGTGTCGATTAGCAGTCCAAACCCAGGCTAATTTACATCTTTGAAAGCCGGCTCACAAATCCGCGAGCCGGGAAAACAACAACTTGCCTTATTGTTCTTCGACCAGATGATTCTTGATGGCGTAGTGCGTCAGCTCGGCATTGTGCCGGAGTTTCATCTTTTGCAACAACCGCGAGCGGTACATGCTGACGGTCTTGACCGACAGCGTCAATGCGGCGGCGATTTCGCTGACCGTCTTGCCCGAGGCGATCATGATCAGCGTCTGGTATTCGCGGTCCGACAGGGATTCGTGCGGCATCGCTTCGTGATCCTCGCTGACCTGGTTGGCGAGTTCCTGGGCCAGCGCCGGGCTGACGTATTTGCGTCCGGCGGCGACCTGGCGGATCGCGTTGACCAGTTCGTCGGGCGCGCTTTGCTTGTTGAGATAGCCGGAGGCGCCGGCCTTGAGCGAACGGATCGCGTATTGGTCTTCCCGGTGCATCGACAGCATCAGGATGGCCAGCTTGGGAAATTCCTTGCGCGCCTGCTTGAGAATCTCGATGCCGTTGCGGTCGGGCATGGAGATGTCGAGCAGCAGCACGTCGCACTTGCGCTTGCGCGCCAGCTTGATCGCCTCGCCGCCGGTCTCGGTGTCGCCGGCGACGACGATGTCGCCGGTATCGGCCAGAATCTGCTTCAACCCTTCGCGCACGATCGCGTGATCGTCTGCTATCAGGACCTTGATCGTTTCTTTTGCTGTCATGGTGTCGATGTCGGCGGCTGCGATGGCCGGTGCCACATTATGCGCGTCAGTCCGCGCGTCCCGTCAATGGAATCTTGATGGTGACGACAGTGCCGCCCGCGCCGCCCGCGCCGATCGACACGTCGCCGCCGAGCGCCTTGGCGCGCTCCATCATGCCGCGAATGCCGAAGGATTTCGGCTTCATGCGATCGGCCGGCGCGATGCCGCGGCCGTCGTCGGTCACTTCCAGCCGCAGGTTGCGGTTGGTGCGGGATAGGCGGACCGCGACGCGGCTCGCCCGCGCGTGCTTGGCGATGTTGGTCAATGCTTCCTGGAACACGCGGAACAGGGCGGTCGCCTGGTCGAGATCGAGGTCGATCTCCTTCTGGTTCGACGTGAATTCGCACGGAATGCCGGCCTGCTTTTCGAACTCCTTCGCCTGCCAATCGATGGCGGCCACCAGGCCGAAATCGAGCACGCCGGGGCGCAGGTCGCCGGAGATGCGGTGCACGGCCTCGATGCTGCGATCGATCAGCGCGTCGACGTAGTTCGCCTTTTCGAGCAGCACGTTGTCGCCGGCGGGCAGCCGCCGGGTCAGCAGCGCGAGCGCCATCTTGATCGCCGTGAGATTGCCGCCGAGGTCGTCGTGGATTTCGCGCGCGATGCGGGCGCGTTCCTGCTCCTTGACGGTCTGGATATGGGCCGACAATTCCGCCAGCTGCTCGCGCGATCGCTTGATCTCGGCTTCCGCCAGCTTGCTCTGCGTGATGTTGGTCATGATGCCGTCCCACTGCACGCCGCCGTCGTGCGCGCTCGGCATGGCGCGCAGGTTGATCCACTTGATGTCCTTCCACTCCTCGATCCAGATCCGGCCTTCCCAGTTGCAGGCCTTCATCTCGGCGCGCGAGGCCCGCATCGCGTCGCAATAGGACGGACGGTCTTCGGGAAGGATCAGCTCGACGAACAGCGCGGCATCGGCGCGCAGGCGCTCCGGCGCGACGCCGAGCAAGGCATGGCAGGCGTCGCTCAGGTAGGGAAACGCGCCGCTGCCGTCGGGGCGCTGCAGGAATTGGTAGACGAGGCCGGGCCAGTCCGCTTGCATCATGGGGGAGATCGATCTTGTAATGGGCTGTATTTTGCCATCAGGCGTTCGCGCCGGCCGCCGCCGCGAATTCGGGCGGCGTCCAGGCGGCGAGCCAGCCGGCGAACTGTTCGGCCGGCATCGGCTTGCTGATGAAATAGCCCTGGCCCTGGTCGCAGCCCATCTCGGCCAGCAGATGCCAGATGCCGGTGTTCTCGAGGCCTTCGGCCACGACGCGCAGCCCCATGTTGTGGCCGAGGTCGATGGTCGAGCGCACGATCTTGGCGTCGTCGGCGTCGCTTTCCATCTTCATGACGAAGGATTTGTCGATCTTCAGCTCGTCCACCGGCAGTCGCTTCAGGTAGGCCAGCGAGGAATAGCCGGTGCCGAAATCGTCGATCGCGAGTTCGGCATGCATTTCATGCAAGGCTTCCAGTGTCCCGAGCGCGCGGATCGGATCGTCCATGATCGCGCTTTCCGTGATTTCGAGGCAGAACGAGGAACTCGAGACCTTGTGGCGCGCCAGGATGTCGGCGAATTTCACGGGCAGATCCTGGTCGAGCAGGTCGCGCGTCGACAGGTTGACGGAAATCTTCGGAAACAATCCCTGCCTGCCGAGATCGGCGCAGAGGGCGGCCGACCGTTCGAGCACCCAGCGCGTCAGCATGCGGATGAAGCCGGTCTGTTCGGCGAACGGAATGAAACTGTCGGGGAAGACCATGCCGCGCTCGGGATGGACCCAGCGGATCAGGGCTTCCAGGCCGACCACCTCGCCGGTGGCGAGCAAGACCTTGGGCTGGACATACAGCCGGAATTCGTTGCGGTCGACGGCGCGCCGCAGTTCCGACAGCAGCGACAGATTGTTCTGGCTGCTCTTGTCGATCGAGGCCGAGTAGGCCACCGCTTCGTTGCCGCTGGTCTTGGCGACATACATGGCGACTTCCGCGTGCGACAGCAGGGCCTGTGCATCGGCGCCGTGCTCCGGATAGCATGCGATGCCGATGCCGGCGCCGAGATCGATCGTCTGCTCGTCCAGCGAGATCGGCACTTCGAAGGATTTCAGGATGCGCGCGGCCACCGCCTTGGCCTGGTCGACGCCGGTATTCGGCAGCAGGATGGCGAATTCGTCGCCGCCGAGGCGGGCGATGTGGTCGGTTTCGTCGCAAATCTGCGATTTCAGGCGTTCGGCCACCTGTTTCAGGAGCGCATCGCCGAAGCCGTGGCCGAGCGCGTCGTTCACCGCCTTGAAGCGGTCGAGGTCCATCATCAGGATGGTGCAGTTTTCGTTGTGCTTTTGCGCGTGGACGATCGCATCCTGCAGGCGGTTCGTGAATTGGGCGCGATTGGGCAGATCGGTCAGCGTATCCCAGTAGGCCAGATGGATGATTTCACGCTCGCGCTCGGCGATGTCGTCGCGCATGCTCTCGAACGCCTGGGACAGGTCGCCGATTTCGTCGGCGCGCTTGATGCCGATCTGCCCGCGGTACTCGCCGCGGCCGAACTGCTTGGCGATATCGGCCAGCTGGCGCAGCGGCTCGGTGATGCGGCGCGCCGTCACGAAGCTGCCGGCGGCGGCGAAGGCGATGCCGACGGCGGTCAGGAACAACAGGGTGACTTGCAGTTGGCGGTAAGGCGCGATCGCTTCGTCGATCGAACGCTGGAGCACGACGACCGCCGGCTTGGCGGAGGTCTTGGTCAGCGTGACGATGCGGGCGCTGAAGTCGCTGTCGCCGATGCTGAGCTTCGGGAAGAAGCCCATGCCTTCCGGCACATCCTTCAGCTGCAGGGCCAGGCTGGCCGCCTCGGCCGCCGGCAACGTCGAGGCGTCGGGCGTCCAGGCGCCGCGATCGTCCTTCGTCAGCACCGACACGTGCAGCGAGGACAGGGCGCGCATGTCGGCCGCCAGGCGCTGATCGATCGGAAAGGCCATCGCGACCCAGGCGACCACGATCGGCGCCTTGACCGGCACTACTACGATTTGATAGGGATGGTTGCCGTCGACACTGATGCCGTTCGCGCTGCCGGCGCGTTCCGCCTGTTCGACCAGTTTCATGACCGCCTGTTCGAGCCCGGCGGTATGGCTGTTCGTCGTCGTCGCCCGGACCCGGTGTTCGGCATCGATCAGCATCGTCAGGGCTGCCCCGATGCGGTCGCGGGCGGTGGACAGCGCGTCGCCGATCGTCTCCTGATCGTTGGTGCCGAAGGCTTCCTTGAAGCCGTAGTCGGCAGCCAGCAGGCCCGCGCCTTGGGTCAGTTTCTGGGCGTTCTGCTCGAGCAGGCGCTGGAACACCCGTTCGCCGATCGTCAATTCTTCCTGGATCGATTTGCGCGCATTGTCGTGGATGCCCTTCTGGATCGCGAAGAAACCCACCAGCTGGATCGCCAGGATCAGCAGCAGGAACAGGGTGGCGATGCGGCTTTGCAGGCTGCGAAATTGCATGGTGGTTCCGGGGCGGTGAATCGGTTCTTGGTATTAGTTCTTGGTGTTGAGCCTGAAGCTGGCGCTGCCGTCGTCCGCCGCCAGGCTGAGCGGCTGTTCGGCGGCTTGCGCGCCTAGCGGCAGGTTGAAGTGCCAGGCCTTCAATTGATATTTGCCGGGCGGCAGGCCCTCGAGTTTCGCGCGGCCGGCGGCATCGGTCTTGGCGAACCAGGGCGTATTGACGATATGGATATAGGCCACCATGGTGTCGTGGATGTTGCAGCCGAGGACCACGGTGCCGGGCTTCTCGAAGTTGACCGGCTTACCCGGCGTGCCGGAATACAGCTTGAGCTCGAATACCTTGGTCGGCGAGAGCGAGTAGACATGGTGCCGCACGGTGTCGTTGTTGGGGAAGGAGATATCGGTGCCGGCCTGGACCACCGACACCAGCGGCAGGAACTTGCGTCCTTTCTGCTCGATCTCCAGCATCTTGTTCGGCTTCGGCACCGCTTGGCCCGAGAGCGGCTCCGCATAGACGGCGGCGTCCGCGAGCGGTTGTCCCGCGGCGTTGGTGACCTGGACCGAAACGGAAGCCGCGAGTGCGGATTGAATGGCAAGCGCCGAGACGAAAATCAAGGCGGCGGAAATCGGGACGGCTCGCATGGCGAATAGGCTCCTGATGGCGTCGTTTCACGCGGCCCGCGCCGTTTGCCGGCATCGCAAGGCAGGGCAGCGGAAGAAACGAAGCGGAAAATCTGTTGATCGCTAACCGCAAGCGATGAAAGGCATTCGTCGCTTGACCGGCGGAAATCTTACTCGGCCGACTTTATCACAAGTAACTTTTCGAATCGGCATATCGTGGCGGATGCCGTGTCTTGTTAGAACAGGGGAGGCGAACACTATTGGCACCGGCTCGCGGGAAAAGTGGCTCCAAAGGGGATTGCGAAAAAGCACTTCACAAACGAAATTGGATGGTGCTATAATTTTGTCTTTCGCGGCCGTAGCTCAGCTGGATAGAGTACTTGGCTACGAACCAAGGGGTCGTGGGTTCGATTCCTGCCGGCCGCGCCATTTATACTGCAGTAAAATCAACGGGTTAGATGTGTCAGCATCTAGCCCGTTTTTCTTTCCGTGCGTGAATTTTGCGTGACTTTTTTCAAAGCCGCCTCACGCTTGAGACTCTCCAAGCTGATATTCCAGCGGTTCGCCTCGGTCTTGATCTTCTCCAGCGCCTCGAAGATCTCGACGATCTGCGCCATGCTGTAGTGCGCCGTCATGGACTGCGTGCTGTGCCACAGGATGTCCTTGTACAGCTCGAGGTAATGTGCGGCCGCTTCATCGAAGCGGCGGTCCATCCTCCGGACAACCGATTTTTCCCGGTTGATCCGGTCCATCTCCTGTGTCAGCCACGCTTCTGCTGACGCAAAATCAACGAAGCCACGTTGGAAAAGGCGCTCTCCCCGGTAGACCTTGTCGACGTTGTAGCCGGATTCCGTTTTCTGGATGCCGGCTGTTTTGGTGCGTCCCATTGATTTACTCCCTGAATTTCGCCAGGACGTTCGCCACCGGCGGCAATTTTATACTCTTCCCAGGCGGCATCCAGCTCGGGGCGTTCGTAGATCTTCGATGTGCCAGCTTGTGTGGGATGGCAGTGCGGGGCGATCTGCTCGTCGAAGAAGCGGCGCTTCACGCCGAGATAGGCCATTGCTTCGGCGGTCGTGTATGGCCGGGGTCCGTCGCTTTCAGGCACGGCTCGCCCTTGACATAGCGCGCGGCTACGACGCCGCCAAGGTCGGCCGCCGTACTGAAGGCTGGAATGCCGGCAGCGGCAGCGCGAATCTGGAAATCCTGCCGGCGGTCGCGCGTGTGCGGAACCGTTGCCGTGAAGTCGTGCGCAACAACGAGTACGCTGCCAAGGCAATCAACACGCTGACGGCCGCCCAGGTCGGCACGGGCGTTACGGCCAAGGCGCCGGACCAGCAGCTGTGGAACGACTGGTGCGAGTACTGCGACGCCGAGGGGCAGCTCGACTTCAACGGCAACCTCGAACTGTCGGCGCGCACGCGGCATGAGAGCGGCGCGGTCCTGATCAGGTTCCGCCAGCGTTACCCGGAAGATGGCCTGAAGGTGCCGCTGCAGATCCAGGTACTGGAGCCGGACCATCTCGACATCTACAAGACCGGGCCGCTCAACAATGGCAATTTCGCGATTGGCGGCATCGAGTTCAACAAGATCGGGCAACGCGTCGCGTACTGGCTTTATCCGGTGCATCCCGGCGATGTCGCGACATTCCGCGTCAACAGCCTCGAAAGCAAGCGCGTTCCGGCCAGCGAGGTCTTGCACTACTACCGCAAGCGCCGTCCCTCGCAAGTGCTCGGCATGCCGGAACTGGGCGTGTCGCTGCTGCGCCTGCGTAACCTGGCCGACTACGAGGAGGCGGAGCTCGTTCGCAAGAAGATCGAGGCCTGCTTCGTCGCGTTCGTGCGGACAGACAACGAGGTCAACCGCCTCGGCGACGCCAAGAAGGATGCGACCGGCCTTGGCGTCAACGAGAAAGTGTCGCCGGGGATGATCAAGTACCTGTCGAACACGGAAGGCGTCGATTTCGGCGCGCCGGCGTCGTCCGGAGGCTACGGTGAATACACATCGACACAGCTGCACGCGATCGCGGCCGGCGCCGGCGTCACGTACTCGCAGCTGACAGGCGATCTGTCACAGGTCAACTACAGCAGCATGCGCGGCGGCCTGATCGAGTTCCGCACGATGATGGCGCAGGAGCAATGGCTCGCGATGGTGCCGATGATGCTCAACCCGATCGCGCGGCGCTTCCAGGAAGCGGCGATCCTGGCCGGCGCGCAACGCGGACCGGTCAAGCCGTTCACCTGGACGATGCCGAAGCAGGAGTGGGTCGATCCGTTCAAGGACGTGATGGCCGTAAAGGAGTCCGTCCGCGGCGGCCTGCAAAGCCTCTCCGACGCGATCCGGGCGCGCGGCGATGACCCCGAAGCCGTGTTCGAGGAAATGGCCAAGGAGCGCGAAAAGCTGCGCGAGCTTGGCCTCGTGATCGATACCGACGCGGCGATCAGCGAGCGCCTGATCAGCCCGGAAACAACCGCGAAGCTGATCCAAGCCGAGTAACGCCGGATCCATCCGATAACCCGCCCGCCTGGTGCAGACCGGCGGGCATTTTCTTTTGTAGAGGACGACATGAAGCCGAACGACGCTCCGACCGAAGTGCTGCAGATTCCGATGATGACGCGCCTGGCTCCAGTGACCACAGTCGACGCCGAGTCGCGCACGGTCGAGCTGGTATGGACGACCGGCGCCGGCGTGATGCGTTACGACTGGTACAACGACCGGTACTACCTCGAGGAACTCAGCCTCGACCCGAAGCACGTCCGCATGGGACGCCTGCAGTCCGGGCGCGCGCCGCTGCTCAATACGCATTGGCGCTATGACCTAGCTGCCGTGATGGGCGTCGTCCGCGCAGCTTCACTCGAACAGGAGCAGGGGGTCGCAACCGTTGAGTTCTCCAAGCGCGAGGATGTCGAGCCGTTTTACCAAGACGTTGTCGACAAGATTATCGGCAACGTGTCGGTCGGTTACTCGGTCTACGAATACGACCGCATCCCGCCGTCAATGGATGGGCAGCCGTGGGTCTATCGGGCGATTGACTGGGAGCCGACCGAGATCTCACTTGTGCCGATCGGTGCCGATGCCGATTGCGGCGTGCGCAGCGCCGATCAGGATCAACCCGGAAAGCCGCCTGCTGGCCGTATGGCGCCGTGCAAGTTCAACACCCGCAGCAATGCTGTTTCTCAACCGCCGGCAGCCGCCGGTATTCAATCCAGAAAGGAAACCACCATGGAAGAAAACGTGACGGCGGCGCCGACCACAGCCGCAACTGACGCACAACTGGCCGCAGCGCGTGCGGAAGGCATTCGTCTCGAAGCCGAGCGCCAAGCCGGCATTCGCGAAGCCGTACGCCTCGGCGGTCTCGAGCCGGCATTCGCCGATCAGCTGATCGCCCGTAACGACGTAACCGCAGCAGAGGCCGGCATGGCTGTCCTGCGTGAGAAAGCCAAGCGCGACGAAGCGGTGCCCACACGCGCTGCGGCCAATATCGTCACCGTCAGCGACGAAACCGAAAATCGCCGTGCGTTCATTGCCGAAGCGATCGTTCATCGCCTGAAGCCGGTCGGCCAGATCAGCGATGGCGCTCGCCAGTTCCGCCATATGTCCTTGCTCCGCATGGCGGAAGAGTCGCTGGTGCTTGCCGGCGTCAACGTGCGCGGCCTGTCCGCTATCGAAATTGCTGGCCGCGCGATGCATACGACATCGGACTTTCCGGCCATTCTCGCGAACGTGCTCAACAAGCGCCTGCGCCAGGCCTACAACGAGTCTTCGCGCACCTATCAGCGCTGGGCACGTCGCGCGCCGAACGCGCCTGATTTCAGAAACATGCAGATCACGCAGCTCGGCGGCGCCCCGGACCTGCTTCCGCTCAACGAGGCAGGTGAGTTCAAATACGGCACCATCAAGGACGGGAAACAGACCTACAAGGTCACGACGCACGGCCGCATCGTTGCCGTCAGCCGTCAAACGATCGTCAACGACGACCTGCGCGCGCTGGATCGCCTAGTGTCCGCGTTCGGTTCTTCGGCGAGCCGTTTGGAAAACCGTCTTGTCTACAAGCAGCTGACCAGCAATCCGACCATGGACGACGGCGTCGTGCTGTTCCATACGGATCACAAGAATATCGCCAACGCTGCGGCGATTTCGGTCACGACGCTCGGCGAAGGCCGCAAGCTGATGCGTCAACAAAAGGGGCTGGCAGACGAGGAGCTGAACATCGTTCCGGCCTTTCTGATCGTTCCGTCGGCGCTCGAACAGGTCGCGTACCAGTACACCAGCGCGAACTACGTGCCGGCAAAATCGGCCGACACGAACGAGTTCCGCGCCGGCGGTCGCACAGCGGTCGAACCGATTGTCGAGCCGGTGCTCGATGCGACCAGTGAAACGCAGTGGTACATGGCATCCGACAGCGCCGAAGTCGACACCGTCGAGTATTGCTGGCTGGACGGTGCCGAGGGCGTCTGGATCGAAAGCGAGATCGGCTTCGATGTCGACGGCATGAAGGTGAAGGCGCGTCACGACTTTGCCACGACCGTTGTCGACCATCGCGGATTGTTCCGCAACGGTTAATCGCCGGCGCAGCTCGAATGCAAGCGTCGCCATGCGGCGCTGTCAGCTCATTCGCTTCTCATCTCTATTTGTGAAAGGTTTGACATGAAAAACTTCATCAAATCCGGCTGCACGGTTACGTTGACCGCGCCGTACGATGTCACCAGCGGCGACGGCTTCCAGGTCGGCGCCATCTTTGCGGTAGCCGCCTACACTGCTGCGTCCGGTGCCGATGTCGAAGGTTGCCGTGAAGGCGTCGTCACTTTGAAGAAAACTTCCGCCCAGGCCTGGACCCAAGGCCAAAAGATCTACTGGGACAACTCGAACAAGCGCTGCGACTCTGACAGCACGGTCGGCATGCTGATCGGCACGGCGCACGTTGCTGCGGCGAATCCGTCCTCGACCGGCGAGGTCATCCTCAACGGTGCAGCGCCGTCGACGGCGGAAGGCCCGCAAGCCGCGATCACCAGCCTGACGGACAACACCGGCGGCACTGCGAACGACACGCTGACGGCGCTGGGCGGTCTGACCACCCTGACCGACAACACCGGTCTGAGCGGCAGCCATGACGATACGCTCGCGGCCACTTCCGTGCCGGCCGATATCACCGGCGGCGACTCGCCGACCGAGGCCGAACACAATGCGGCGCTGGCCGTGATGCGCGTCATGGCGCAGAACTCGAGCGACATTGCGCAGAAGGTGATCGAGGCCGTCGCCGATATCGAGGACTGCCGCAACAACTTTGCCGATGTTGCGGCAAAGCTCAATGCGATCCTGACCGCGCTGCGTAACGCCGGCATTATCGCCACCTAACCGGACCGGGCGGGGTAACCCGCCCGGTGGCCTCGATGACATTCGATTCCTCCGTCTTCTTTCAGGCGTTCAAGACCTCCGGCATGCTAGCCGAGGTGACGTACCAGCCGCCAGCAGGCGCTGCGGTCATATTCATGGCCGGCTTCGTGCGCCCGGCAGAAATCGTCCTCGACGGCATGGTTCATACGACCGACTTCACGATCGAGTACCAGTCGAAAGACGTAACGCTACAGCGTGGCAATCAAGTATCCGTCAAGGAGCCGGGGGCCAGCGTGGCGGAGACGTACAGGGTTCGCGCCACGCCGGCCGCGAAGGGAGACGGATTCTTTACTGTGGCATCCCTTGAGAAAGTATCCCCATGACGACTCTGCGTGAAACGTTCGTTAAGCAGATTCTGGACTTGCAGACGCCTGCGCTGGTCGCGATCAACGCCAAGACCGAGCGCTCGCTGAAGGCTGCGATCAGCGCCGAGGATGGCGACACGCTCGTCGTGCATCGCGGCGCGGAAGAATTGCGCGATCAGGTCTTAGGCGCGACCGATTGTTTTGTCGAGATTCTGTTGAGCGTCGTGACGCATGACGATGCACCTGATGCGGCGGCTGATGCGGTGATGGAAGTTGCGCATCCCATTGTCATGGCATACACGCACGGCGCCATCATCGATATCCAGCAGGGCAATACCGATGAACCGAAGTACACCAACGGTCGCGCTTGCGTGGTGACGACGCACTATCTCATCCATTACCGGCGCAGTGAAAGCAGTCTGTCCGCGTAGATCTGCAGTTCCCCGAAGCGCCGCCGGCGCTTCTTTCTTTTCAACCTTCTGTTTTATGGAGACGCCCATGAGTGATACCCACGGCGCCGGCGGCAGCTATCTGATTACCGACGATGGCGTACGTCAGCTGGTTCATCGGACCAAGGAAAAGGCGGACGCCCACGAAGTTGAGGCGGCCAAGGAAGACGCGGTCAAGGCAGTTGCCAAGCCCGCAAATCAGGATCAACAACCGGCAGCACCGAAGAAGTAATCGGTCCCTGACGCCCACTTCAAGGAGTAAGAAAACATGCCTCTTCGCACACGCAAACGCTCGATCCTGTCGAAGATCGAGGCCATTTATGGCACTGACCCGACGCCGACCGGTAGCGCCAACGCGATCCGGGTGATGAATCTTGACATCAATCCATTGAAGTCCGAGCTGGTGCCGCGAGAAAGCATCAAGCCGTACTTTGGCAACGACGAACAGGTCCTCGCGGCTTGCTATTGCGAGGTGTCCTTTGAGGTTGAGGTTGCCGGATCCGGGACCGCCGGCACTGCGCCTGCGGTCGGTCCGTTGCTGCGCGCCTGCGCGATGTCAGAAACGATCCTCGCCGCCGCGCATACCGGCACTGCGCAAGCCGGTGCGACTGCGACGATCACCTTGGCGAACACTGGATCGGCCGTCGACGATGCCTATGCAGGCATGACGATCCGGACGACAGGCGGCACTGGCAGCGGTCAATCGCGCTTGATCAAGTCCTACAACGGCACGACCAAGGTCGCGACGGTCTGGCTCGACTGGACCACGCCGCCCGACGCGACGACGACCTATTCGATCGACGCCCAGGTAATCTACCGTCGCATTACCGACTCGATCGAGTCGATCACGCACTACGTCAACTACGACGGCGTCTTGCACAAGCTCGTCGGCGCCCGTGGCAATGTAGTCACGAGTTTGCCATACAAGCGGATTCCTACCTTCCGCTTCAACTTTACCGGCCTGTTCGTGGCGGTAGCCGATGCCGCATCGCCGAGCGTCACGCTCACGGCCTGGAAGAAGCCGCTGGCGGTCAACAACGTCAACACGACCGGCCTGATGGTGTCCGGCTACAGCAGCGCAGTCATGTCCGACTTTTCGTTCGATCTCGGTAACCAGGTCGTGTTCCGCTCGCTGCCGGGTGGCTCTGAAACCGTGCTGATCACCGACAGCAAGCCGTCCGGTTCGATCACGCAGGAAGCGACGCTAGTTGCGAACAAGGACTGGTGGACGGCGATCAAGAACGTGACGCTCGGTCACTTCTCGGTCACGCACGGCACGGCGGCCGGCAACAAGGTCAAGATCGACGCGCCGCAGATCCAGCTGACCGAGCCGGCCTACGAAGACATGGACGGCATCCAGATGCTGAAGACGAACTTGACGCTTCTGCCGACCTCCGGCAACGACGAACTCGTGATCGCGTTCCTGTAACCGAAGCGTCACATACCCGGGCGCAAGCCCTCAACTTGCACCGACCCGGCTCGCCTCGCCCTTCGCGGGGCGGGCGGGCTGGGCACGGGCATTACCTCCCCGCGAAAGGAAGTACCACATGTTCATCATCCGCAAAACCGCTCCCGACGAAATCGAATGGCCGGTGTCGGTCGAAATGCCGGCGTCTGGCGGTAGCACGCGCAAGTACGAATTTATGGGTGTCTTCAAGCGCCTGAACGGCGACGAAAAGGATGCGCTCGACAAGGAAATCGAAGCGCAAGCGGAGAACGACGGCAGCGTCGACTGGCTTGAACAATACCTGACCCGCACTATGAAGGTCATGGTCGGCTGGAAGGATGTCGTCGACGAGAACAAGGAACCGCTCCCGTACACCCGCGAGACGTTGCGTGCGGCCGTGCGCGCGCCCAGTGGCGCGGCGTTCATTGCCGCCGTCAATCGTGCGATCGCCCAGCTGGAGCACGGAGCAAAGGCAAAAAACTGAAGGAGGCCGCGCGTTTCTGGGCGCGCGGCGATCGCCACGAAGGACCAGAGATCGAGGAAGACCTCGCGCTATTTGGCGTCTCGGACGAGGAGGCGGACGCCTGGCTCGATGCCAATGGTGAGGACGAAGACGAAGAGCAGTTCGAAATCTGGCCGGAAAACTGGCCGACCGTGCAGGTCTTCCTCGCCATGAGCACGCAATGGCATCGCGTCGTCGGCATGGTCGGCGCGTTCTACGAGGGCTTGAGGTACGAATCGTTCCGCGAGATCCGTCTCGGGCTCGGCATTCGCATCAAGGATTGGCCCGAGATCTTCCGCGGTGTCCAGGTCATGGAAATGGCCGCCAAGGAAGTGCTCAACGACCGGAAAGAACGGTAATCAACGGGGACCCGCAACATGGCTTTCACGAAGAAAGTAGGCAAGCTCGTCGTCGACATGGCGGCCGATGTTGCCGCTCTGCGCGGCGACATGGCCTCCGGCGCGAAGGCCGTCGAGGATGGCTCGCGTCGGATCGAGTCCGCCGCTGGCATCGCGAAGGCCGGTTTGGTCGGCATGGCGGCGGCGCTCGGTCCGATCACGTTCCACCAGATGATCCGTGGCGCCGCTGATGCGATGGACGCGGTCGACGAGCTATCGAAGAAACTGTCGATCAGCTCCCGCGCCCTGCAGGAGTACGCCTACGCCGGCAAGCTGTCCGGCGTCCAAACCGACGACATGGCTGGCAGCCTGAAAAAGCTGCAGGTGACGATGCTCGAATCGATCAGCGGCGGCAAAGAGCAGGCGGCCGTGTTCAAGGCGCTGGGCATCGCCGTGAAGGACAACAACGGACTCATGCGCACCGCCGGCGCCGTGCTCGAAGATGTCGCCGACGTATTTGCCCGCATGCCGGACGACGCGACCAAGACGGCCCTTGCAATCAAGCTATTCGGCAAGAACGGCGCGGAGCTGGTCGGCTTCCTGAACCAAGGCAGCGTCGGCATCAAGGACCTGCGCGAAGAGGCGCATGCCCTCGGTGCGGTCCTGGAGGACGAGGCGCTCAAAGCTGCCGCGGACTTCAACGACCAGCTTGACCGCCTGCAGACATCTGCACACGGCGCGCGCAACGCGATCGTCGCGGATCTGCTGCCGCCGATCAATGACCTGATCGAGCGCTTCATTCAGGGGCGTAAGGCCGGGATGGGCTTCTGGGAAGCGGCCATGTCCGCAGGTTCGACCACGGTCGGCCGTGCCATGGGTCAAAGTTACGGCGACATGATTCGCGAGATCGATCGCGACATCGAGAACCTGCGCACCAGCACGAACCCGTTCGCGCTTTTCGGGGGCGACAACAGCAAAGAGTTGGCCGCGCTCGAACGCAAAAAAAAGGCGATGCAGGCGATGCAGGCACTTCGTGCGCTCGAGGGCGCTGCGAACGGTGCGTACGAGGACCAGAACGACCGCCGTTTGCGACCGGCGCCGCTCAACCTGTCGATGCCGGATGTCGGCGCCCAGGACGAAGCCTATCGCGCCGGCATCGCCAAGCTCGAAGGCGCCTACCGGATCGCCGAGAACAACCTCAAGACGCACCTGGACATCCTGCAGTCGCAGTACAACCGCGGACTCGTCGGCGACCGCCAGTATCTGGAACAGCGGTACCAGCTCGAACGCGAGGCCCTGCAGAAGCAGGACGAGCTACGCAAGCAGGAAATCGCCGCCGCTTCGAAGCAAGGCAAAACCGATGACGTTGCGAAATACGTTGCAGAGCGCAACGATATCGCGAACAAGCTGCGGGTACTGGAGGAGCAGATCGCCGAGCGTCGTGCAACGTTGGAAACGCAGCTGCAGCAGCAGATCATCCAGATCGAGGCTGACGGCTTGAAGAAGCGCGGCCAGTTGAGCGACGCCTACGTCGCCGAGTTCCAGGCGAAGTACGCGGCGACGATGAAGCGCGCGCTGCTCGACGGCAATCAAGAGCTCGTCGACGCCTTGACTGAGCTCTATCAAAGCGGCCTGTCCGAGGCGCAGTTCAACGAGACCAAGGCGCGCTTCGAGGAGGCGTTCACACAGCTCGGCATCGAGATTGAACGTGTGCATTCGATCGCCGAGGCGGACGGCGGCATCGTCGCCAAGTTCAACGCTGCCGGCATGGCCGATGAGATCCGCGACAAGGCACTACCGCAGCTGCAGAAGTTCGCCGACCAGCTCAAGGAAATCGCCGAGGAATCCGGCAATCTGGGATTGAAGCGCCAGGCGGCCGAGCTCGGCCGCACGCTCGAACGCGAGGCGCGCAAGACTGAGTCGGTCTGGAAGGACACGGTAAGGAGCATCGAGGGGGATTTCCGCGATACATGGCGCGCGGCATTGAGTTCGAATGGCGACGCTTGGGACGATCACCTGCGATCGCTGCGGGACAAGTTCAAGCTGAACGTGATCGACGCTATCTACGACATGCTCGCGCGGCCGTTCGTCATGCGCTTGGTCGCGACCACATCCGGCTCATTTGGTTTCAATGGAATTGCCCAGGCGGCGTCGGGATCCGGCGGCATGAGTGGTATGGGCGGCATGCCGAGCCTGGATTGGCTGACCGACTTTGGTGGTTCCGTGACATCGACGACCGCCAACATGGCCAACTGGTTCATGAACAGCGACATCCAGGTGTTCAAGGACATCGGGAACGTGCTTGGATCAAATGCTGCGTCGATTGGCGAAGCCGCCAACGGCATCGGCGCCGCCATGAGCTACATCAACGCGTTGAAGGCCGCCAAGGATGGTAATTGGGGGCAGGCGGCCGGTACCGCGATCGGACAGTATTTCGGCGGGCCGATCGGGGCATTCGTCGGCAACAAGATCGGGTCGTGGGTCGACAAGAAATTCGGTGGTGAGGAGCGCGGCGGGGCGCAGTATGGCTATAAGTTCGACAATCAGACGCTGTACAACAATCGCCGCGGATCGGCCGTCGCTGGTGCCGCTCCCGGTGTCAACTTCCTAGAAGGACCGAGCGGCGGCGAGATCGCGAAGGATGAGGTGAAGGGGGCAATCGCCGGCGCCGTCGATACGATCAATGCGTATCTCAAAGGCCTCGGATCGAGTGCGACGCTGACGGGATTTCAGGCTGGCCTCGAAACGAGCGACAAGGGGCGCGGCGGCGTGTTCTCGGGCGGTACGCTGTCCACCGGCGTGACCTTCGGCGAATCCGGCCGTGGCGACAATTATGCCGGGACGTTGTTCGAGAAAGCGAGTACGCAGTCTCCGGACGCAAAAACGGCTGTGATCAACTTCATGGCCGACCTCAAGCAGGCAACCGTGCAGGCGCTGCAGGCCGCGACCGACATCCCGAAGTCGATCGCCGAGCAACTGCGCAGCGTCGATGCCGAGAAATTGACCGAGGAAGAGGCTTCCAGCTTGCTCGCTGGCATCGGCGCGCAGATCGCGGCGGTCAATCAGTTCCGCGACGCGATCTCGGCATTGCCGCTGGCCTCGCTGCGCGATTTGAGCTTCGATGCGGCAGCTGCACTTCTCAAGTTCTCGGGCGGGGTGCAAAACCTGACAGCCGGCATGCAGGCGTACATCCAGAACTTCTACTCGGAACAGGAGCGGATGGATGCACTGTCGCGTTCCGTTCAGGATCAATTGAAGGCCGTCGGCTATACCAACATCACGACCAAGGAGCAATTCCGGGCCGCAGTCGACGAACTGGTCAGGAGCGGCGCGGTCCTCACCGAGGAGGGAGCCAAGGCGTACGCCACGATGATGGGCGTTGCGAGCGCGTTTGCCCAGGTCGCGGACTACGCCAAGAAAGCAGCAGACGAAGCGATCGACAGCGCACGACGCCAGGCAGAAGAGACAGCCCGCGCCCAACAGGAGGCGCAGCAGCAAGCGCAGCGGGTCGCACAAGAGGTTCTGGAGGCTGCTCAAGAGCAGGCCCGCCGAAGCCGGGAAGAGGCACTTCGTGATGTCGAGGAAGCCTACATTCGCGAGCGCGACCTCCTGCGGGACCGTGCCCAGCGGCTCGATGAGTTCGCGCGATCGCTGAGATCGTTCAACGACTCGCTGCGGACTGGTGCCTTGTCGCCGCTGTCGCCGATCCTGAAGTATCAGGAGCTCAAGGGGCGCTTCGACAAGACGTATGCGATGGCGCTGGCCGGGGATCCGAACGCGCAAGGACAGCTACAGGCGGTGGCGCAAGAGTTCCTGGAGGCGTCCCAGGTCATCAACGCGAGCTCGGAGGCCTACGTTCGCGACTACGACGCCGTGACGGCGGCGATTGAGAGTGCGGCACAGGCAGCCGCCGCACAGGCGGACATGGCACGTAGCGAGCTGGCGCTGCTCGAGCGGTCCGTCGCCGGCATCCTGGACCTGAATCAGAACTTCATGAGTTTGCGCCAGGCGATCGAGAGCTATCTCGCGGTCGATCGCGCAACGGCTGGCTTGACCGGCGTTGGCAACACCGCTGGGAATTCCAGCCTGCAGCAGGTACGTCAGTACGGTGCCCAGTACGGCATGGATGCGTATTACCTGATCCAGGGCGTCAACGACTTCGGTGCCAAGCTGGAGGTGGCGCAACGAACGGCGCAGGCATCCGGATCGGGCGCGCTGAATTTCGGCGCGCACTCGATGGACTACTGGGCCAACGTACAAGCGTTGTTCGACGCCGGCCGGAACCCGACGGCATCGCAGTCGATCAATGAATCGATATCGGCGGCCAGCAAGGCGGCCGTCGAGTCGCTGTATGGCGAGCTGTTCAATCGGCATAGCGACGCCGGCGGCCTGTCCTACTGGTCGGCAAAGCTCGATATGGGCACGGCGACGATTGACGACATTCGCGCGTCGATGCTGCAGTCGGCTGAGTACATGCGTCTGCACGGCTCGCATGCAAGCGGGCTTGATTACGTACCGTTTGATGGATACCGTGCCGAGCTCCACCGCGGCGAGGCCGTGCTGAGGGCGTCCGAGGCCAGCGAGTACCGGTCCGGCCGTAACAGTAAGGATGTCGCGGCGGCTCTGGAACGCCAAAGCGCGGCAATGGATCGGCAGACCGCAGCGATCGACCGGCTCGTCGGTGCCGTCGCGACCGGGCAGGGAGGACTGTCGGAGGACATCCGCGACATGCTGCAGCACTTGTCGTTCGTGATGGGCAAGAGAAAGGCGGTGATGGCATGAGCGACTTGATCGTCCTGTTGGAAATTGATGGCTACAACAAGGACACCAGCACCGTCGAGACGCTGCGCTTCTGTTCCGGCCTGGCGTATCGCTTGCGCCCCAGCGAGACGCCAGCAAACGCGCTATATCGGCCATTCCTGATCGACGCCGGCTGGACGCGGGTCGACGTGTTCAACAGTCCAGGCGACTACGGTCACGTCACACCCGGGCGGATCGTCCTTGACGATTCGAGCGGAGCGCTGGGCAAGTCGCTCGTGAACTATGCCTTTGACGGCCGCAAGATCGTGCAGCGGATCGGGCTACGCGGCGCCGCCTATCCGGGCGGGTTCACGACGATCCTCAACGGCACGGTCGACGGTCCTCCGGCGTTCGGCAACCGCCGGATCGTCTTTCGTCCGGCCGACCTGACGGCCTCGATGTGCAGGCCGCTGCAGACGCTACGGTATGCGGGCAACAACACGCTGCCGAACGGGCTCGAAGGCGTCGATGACTTGAAAGGTCGGGTCAAGCCGATCGTGTTGGCGCTGGCGTCGAACATGGAACCGATCCTCGTCAACACGTCGAAGCTGATTTACCACGTCTCGATTCCACTGGGATCGTCGACGCACACGGTCAGTGCGGTTCGCGACAAGGGCGTCCCGCTGACCGCCGATCCGGCGTACGCGAATGTGACAGACCTGCTGGACGATACCAAGGCGCCGGCAGCCGGAAAGTACAAGGTCTTGTCGACGACGACCGACGGCTGCTATATCCGCGTCGGTCAATCGCCGATCGGTCAGCTCACGCTCGACGCCGCCTATGGCAACGCCGCCGCTCGGACGCACGCGCAGTGCTGGAAGCGCGTCCTCGAACTGTTCGGCGGCGTGAGTGCTTCCGACATCTCGTCTTCGGACGTAACCGCGCTCGATACCGCCCTTGCCGGCGAGATCGAATATGCATTGTTCGACGAGGTCAAGATCGAGGACGTATTGCGCGAGATCGCCGAGAGCGCTGGCGCCAGCTGGTACGGCGATTCGACTGGCGTGCATCGGCTGCAGCAATGGGCGACGCCGAGCGGTCCGGCTGTCGAGACGCTGACCAAGCTGCGCAACGAGAAAAGCGAACTCGTCGATCCGATCGGCAATGGCGATATCGCGCCGGCGTACCTGGTCACGCTGTACTTTGGGCGCAACTGGACCGTGCAGCAGGATGCGAATCTCGGCGGCGACAAGACCAATCCCGGGACCGATACTGTGCGCGCGCCGGGTGGTCGTGCCGCGTTGGCCGCCCGTAACTGGCTGGCGCAGGAATACCGGAAAGTGTCCGCGACGGACACCAGCGTCAAGACAGCACACCTCAATGCCGTCGAACTGACGATGCGCTCGCTGCTGAACGACCAGACGCAGGCGCAGGCGTTCGTGGATGCCCAGCTGGCGCTGTACAAGGTCGCGCGGCACATGACCGAGCTAGTCGTCTGGCTGTCGCAAACGCAGCTCAACACGATCCGCGTCCGCAGTGTGGTCACGGTCAAGGATTCCTATTGGAACTACGACAGCGGCCGTCTGATGCGCGTCGCCGGCATTCAGCCGGACATGGAAACCGGAAAGACGCTTTTGAAATGCTGGGGATGAAATGGCCAATCCGAAGTTTTGTTATCCGAACTGGACCCTGCCGTCGTCGATCTACACGCCGACCTTGACCGGTAGTGGCTGGACCGACCTCGCGAAGCTGCAGGGCGACGTGTTGTCGGAGATGGCGCGCTATCCTGGCGTCAATCCGGCCAATACGAAGGTTGTTATCGATCTGGCGACGACACGGGCGATCGAGATCCTCGCGTTGCCTTTCCATAACGCGAAGCTTGGCGACAAAGCGCGCATTGAAGTCGCGACCGATGCGGGATTCACGAGCATCGCACTTGATACCGGATTCAAGGAGTTTTTCGGCGAGATCTACCCTTACGGCACACTTCCATGGGGAAGCGAGAACTGGCTCGACGGCCAAATGACCGAGGAGCAGGCGGCTGGACGCCGAATCCCATGGATACACGTTGCGTCGGAGCCGGTCCTCGGCCGCTACCTGCGCGTATCGCTCGACTTTTCGACGAACTCCGACGGCTACGCGGATCTGGGCCAAGTGATCGCCTCGCCGGCACTGACGCCGGTTTATAACGTGTCGTATGGTGTCTCGGTGCCGTTCTATCGAGATCCTTCCGTTAAAACGCGATCGCGCGGCGGAGTCCAATTTGCCGAGAAGCATGAGAAGTACCGGGTATGCAGCATGCAGCTCGACTGGCTCGGTACCGACGAGCTGTATGGACAGTTCTTCGAGTTCGTCAGGGAGTACGGCGTCAGCAAGCCGTTTTTCTTCATCTACGACTCGGATGCCGCGACGGCCATCCTGAAGAAGCAGAGCTTCATGGCGGTGGCGGAAATGATCGGCGATCCCAAAAATCGGCTGCACGACACCAACTCGTTACCAGTCGATATCAGCGAAACCTTCTGAGGACATAGCATGCCATTCACTTTTACCATCAACGGTCACACGTACACGAGCGACCCGGCAAATGTCTCGGTGCCGGACGGTTATCGGTTCATCAAATACGGCTACATCACTGCGCTCGCGAATCTGGCGCAGGATATCGTCGCTGTGATGACACAGGCGATTGCGGATACGACGGCGTCCGCCGCCGCTGCGGCGGCAAGTGCGGCGACTGCGGCCGCTGCGCCTGGCACAAGCGCGACATCGACTACGTCGCTGTCGATCGGCACGGGTACCAAGACATTGACGATCCAAACCGGCAAGTCGATCGCAGTAGGTGCGAAGATGCTCGTTGCGCGTACGTCGGACGTGACGAAGTGGATGTTGGGCAGCGTCGTGTCGTACAACAGCAGCACGGGCGAGCTCGTGCTGACCGTTGGAACCGGCGACACGAGCGGGTCGGGAACCTATACCGATTGGACAGTGAGCTTGTCGGGTCCGATGGGAACGTCGACCAAAATACAGAACGTGGTGACCGGCACGTCAAATATCAACCTAACGAGCACTCCGACGTTCGCCATTTTGACGCCGACCGCGTACGGCGCGTGGTTCAAGCTACCAGATGCCACTGGATGTGGAGTGAGCGGTACGCCGCTCCATGCGTTGAAGAACAACAGTGTGTATCCGGCTCGCGTATTGAACGACAGCGGGACGCTGCTCGGCTTCGTGCCGCCGAAAACGACGCTGTACGCATCCTGTGAAAACAACGGCAGCGCGGCCGGTGTATGGGACATTCCCGGGATTGAACTCTACGGTGCCGCTGCCCAGTTGCTGACCGCAAATCTACGCAGTAACGTAAAGGTCACAGCGCTAAATGCGAATGAAGATGTCATTTTCGGTACGAATTCGAGCGGGCATCTCTACGCTACCGTCTACAACAAAAGCACGAATCAATGGGGTGCCGTGACGGCAATCCGTGCCGCAAATATCGGCGCGAATTATGGCGTTTGCACATGCGCAGCCGACAAGGTTCTTGTTGTATCCGCCACCACTTCGACCACGAATTTCGAATCTGTCGTCATTACCATTGCGGGCGGCTCGGTCTCGGCGGTCGGTACACCGGAACCGAAAACGCTCTCTGCCAATATTTCGAATTTTGTCGCCGGTTCGGAATTGCAGGAAATTAATGGCGCTTATGTTACGTCCTACATCACCGCGACGCCGACGCTCGAACTGCGTTCGATCGCCGTCAGTGGGACGACGCCCGCAGCAAGCAATGCGACGACGTTATCCGGCACGGCTGGCGGTCATGTCAGCGGATCGGGCACCGTTGCCGTGGTCGCGTCGTATGAATCGGGCTCCGTTCATGTTAAGCCTTACACCATATCTGGTTCGACCGCGCCAGCCGTCGGCACGGGCGTTACCGATACCGTGACTGGTGCCGGTACGATTCGTCATTTCTCGAAGATGTCCTCGGGACGATGGGCCATTGTCTATGACGACAACTCGCAATTGATCGGTGGGTTCGCCTCGCTAACGGGTACGACGGTCGCGACGAGCATCGTAACGATCTTCGGCACTCCGAATTTTTCCGACGCGATCCAAGTCGGCGCGAACAAACTGCTCGTGACGACAAGCGACAACTCGCAGCCATGCTACAACCTCGTGAACGACAACGGCTCGGGCACGGCAAGTCCGGGCACCGCAATTGATGTCGAGGCCGCAGGTTTGAGCCGTCATTGCCTGTATGTCGACGGCACGAACGTTTGCGTATATGCGGCAAGTTCGAATACGCAATACGTCAACGTTATCAACTGTTCCGGCGCGAGCCCGGTATTGTCGCGAACTACCGGGAACATGAATTTCACCGCAGGCTATATCCCGACCTGGTCGCTGGCAGATACCATCGGCCGGCGCAATCCATTGGGCCTTTATGGCACCAAAGCGGCATACCGCATGCCGTCGAATAGTTCACCGATCAATATCAAGATTGTCGACGGCGTGCCGTTGACCGAGGCGCGTAACGGATTTTTCGGTACGAGCAATCACAGGGGAAGTGCGGCTAATACCGCATGGATCACCGATCAATCGACCATGATCACCAAAATGGAGTGCGTAGCATGAGCGTACTGATTCTCGAAAATGGCGAGGTAATTGGCCCGTTCAAAACCATTGAACCTTTGGAAGATCGTTTGCGCTGTGACGGTGTGGACTATCCGTTTACGGTAATCGGTGAATACACGATCGATGAAAACGACGGCCTGGCGCCTGTAGAAGCAAGACCGCCGATCGTTCCGTTAATCGTTCCAAGCCGTAAGGCCTTCAAGATCATGAAACGGACCGAGTACAGTCCGGGCCTGTCATGGTACGACCATATCATCGCCACGATCGAGGCGATTCCAGACCCGCAGCAGCGCGAAGATGCGATGACCGACTTCATGAAGTCCCTGTACTTCGAGCGGTATAGCGTGCAGACGTTGTCGATCGGCGCGTTGGCTGGTCTGTCGATAGCGCAGCTCGACTGGTTCTTCATCGAGGCAGATAAACTGCCGTAATCATTTCGTTCTTGTCCAAAGGGGGCGATGATGCGGATCGCGTTCTACAAGGGAAAACAGCGGTTATTCAACCGCTTCGTCTGCTGGTGGACCAATGGCCCGTACTCGCACTGCGAGGTCGTGTTCGATGCCGGTCCGGGGCTCGTGTCGCCGGCATTGTGTGCGTCGTCGTCTTTCATGGACGGCGGCGTCCGTTTCAAGGTGATCGATCTGGACCCAGAGAAATGGGACGTGATCGATGTGCCGGCGCTGAGTCAGGAACAGGCCTACCGTTGGTTCCATGAGAACGAGGACGCCGGCTACGACCTCATCGGGCTGCTGTCGACATCGTTCCCTATTCGGCATTCCATGTGGCGCTATTTCTGCAACGAGGCAGTCGGTGCTGCAGGGGGATTGCAGGACGCCTGGCGCTTTAACCCGACGAGTTTCGCACGGGTATGCGAGCTGCTTGGCGGCCGATGGATACAAGGCGGTCCACCTTGGGTCGTCAACGCCCCGAGCTATCAACTGGCCGCCTGATGGCGGCCTTTCTTTTTTTCGATAGGAATCGCATGAGCGGCCCGCAAATCGACTGGAGCAATCCATTGGCATGGGTGGCCGGCGCTGCCGGTGCCCTGTACACCATCCTGCGGATTTTGAGGCGGGACACCCGCAATGACCGGCAGGAAAAGCAGCTCGACGAAGCCGTCGAACAGATCATCAAGAACCTCCGCGGCGAGGTCGAGCGCCTGACGGCTCGCGTCGCCGCCATGGAAACCGAAATCGTGCAGCTGCACGTCGAACGTGCCGAGTTTCACGAAGAGCGCGCCCAGTGGATGGAAGAGCGGGCGGAACTGAGCGCAAGGCTGGCCGAATGCCAGGCGGCGCATAAGCAAGCAGGACTTTTTTGAGGGAGTACGACTATGTTGAGCAAACTGCGTTCGATCTTGAAGAGCAGGCGTCTGTGGGGTGTCTGGATCTTTCCGGTGCTGGTGATCACCTGGCTATTCGGCACCGATCCGAACAAGGATGGAGCGTCGACGTACTCGATGCTGCAGGGTATTGCAACAGGCCTGCTGGTCGTCACGTGTACCCATGTGGCGCGCAAGATCCTCTTCGACTATATCGAGCTCGAGGAGTTCGTCAGGGAAGCGAAGCGCAGCCCGACTGGTGCCGGCCTCGTCGTGCTCGGAGTGCTGATCTTCATGCTCGGTTTGCTGTTCGTCTTCGCGCCTCGGGCGCATGCGCAGGATGTTCGCGCCTACGTGCCGGCCGGCGCATTCAAGTACGCGCCAATGCTCAAGGCCGAGCAGCTCCGCATCTGGTCGGATCATCCGATGCCGTCGGCGCTCGGTGCCTTGGTTGAGCAGGAAAGTTGTATCAGCCTCAAACATTCGCGGTGCTGGGATCCGGAGGCGCGGCTGAAGACGGACAGGGAGGAGGGAGCCGGTTTCGGCCAGATCACGCGCGCCTATCACGCCGACGGCTCGATCAGGTTCGACGCGCTCGATACGGTGCGGCGGCTGGATCCCGGGCTGTCGCAGTGGTCATGGGACAACGTGTACCGCCGGCCGGATCTGCAGCTACGCGCCTTGGTGGTGATGAACTACGACTGTTACCGGCGGATCAGCCGCCTGGTCGACGACAAGGATGTGCGGATCCAGATGTGCGATGCCGCCTATAACGGCGGCTGGGCCGGACTGCAGCAGGAACGCCGCGCATGTGGCCTGCGATCAGGCTGCGACCCGCAGCGATGGTTCGGGCACGTCGAGGCGACTTGCCTGAAGTCGAAAGTTCGCTGGCGAGGCTATGGCAAGAGCGCCTGCGAGATCAATCGCGAGCATGTCGAAATGGTGACGGTGGTGCGTCGCCCGAAATACGAACCGTTGCTGGGCGGGGTGCCGCAATGAGTCTGCTCGATCCGCGACTCTGGCTCGCGTTCCTCGTGACGATCGCCCTCAGCCTTGCTACTGGCTACGTGAAGGGCAAGAGGGACGAGAGGTCAGAAACTGAGCGCAAGCAGCTGAAGGCGATCGCGAAGGTACGCGACGACGAGCTCGAGCTGCAGCGTCTGAATAACCGATGGACCGGCGCCTATGTGGGCCGGATGACGAAGCAACAGGAGAAAGCCCGTGCGCTCCCGACTATCTCGATTGCTCATGATTGCGCTGTGCCTGCAGCTGCAGGCAGCGTGCTCAACGATGCCCAACGCCTGCCAGACGATGCCGGACCTGGATCCGGTGCTCGGCCAGCCGGCCAGGCAATTGATTCCACATGCACAGCAGAACTCAACATCTGCAAACGAAACTACGCCGAAGTCTGTGTCCCGAACGCAGAGCAATTGACAGAGCTGCAGCAACGTTGGCGCGTGATGCAGCAGCGAATCAACGGTAGGTAAAAGTAGATCGTCTTACAAGGCGAGATTAGTTGATGCTGCGGCTGGGCTAGTCAGCAGTATTACGTGCTGTTTCGACGAGGCGCTGAAGTTCTAAAGCGAATGTAGAAAAAGGGCATGCTGCAATCGTCCTGCTTTCCTTGTACCAGCCACTTTGAACCCCAATGACGGAGTAGCGCCATTCGCTTTCCACCTTCTTGAAGGCGAATATCGGCCCTCCGCTCATGCCGCCAATGTTGGCAACCACTCCTTTCGGATCGTCCTGAAGTTTGGCGTAGAACTGATTTTGAGCTTTTGTTCCTGCCGCTTCGGGTTCACCTGCTGGTTTGAGCGGGGCGAAGACGTTCCTTGCTCTTATGAAATTCTGGTCACTGTAAGTAACCGTCTCGTACGGTACTCCAACAAGCGCCCAGTGATCGTGGTCCATGACATGGTCACCCCATGCGATATGGGCAATGGGAGTCGCGCCGCCTACCTCCAATTGGCGAGCATACAGAATGTGGAGAGGAAGCGCTGCATAGTCAAGCCCCTCGTCTTCGTTTTCAATTACTAACCAGTGATCGAGGTTAAAGTCGATTGGTATTCCTTGGTCAAATTTATGACCCGCTGTGGAATCATCTAGTCGCCAAGTGTTGAATGTATAGCCAGCGTCGAGACCTTTGGCAATCGCCTTTAGGTTATGTCCTGCGGTGATGTAAAACCATATCCCACTGATATCTGCTAAGAATCCCGAGAAGAGACATATTTGCTCTCTTCTTTCATCCGGAATCCATTGCACACACGATAGCGATACGAAATGGCGGCCCACGGCCTCGTATAGGTGTTTGGTGAGTTCACTCATGATGGCGGAATTTTTGAAAGCTACTACCGAGTTACGTTCGACGAGTTCTTGGCCCCTTGGGAGCTGGGCGAACCGCAAGCGATTCGGCGGGATACGGCCGGAAGAAATCGGGCGCGTCCTTCGGTGTACAGTTCAGCCAGTCGTCATATTGTTCCGACTGAAGCATCACAACCATGCGCTTCTCGTCAATGGGCGCATGAAACTGGCTCATCACCGGATGCTCGTCGGCATTAATCGTGAGCATGGAATACGATAGCAGCGGCATGCCGTTCGGCCCATCATGCTTGTACTCCCAGATCGCAGCGATCGCAAGCGGCGAGCCGTCCGCGCTCTTGATCTCCCAACGTTCGATTCGATGTTCCTGCTTCGCATGCTCGTCCCCGAAATCAAGGCCGCCGTCAACGGTTAAATAGCGCGGTTCGAAGATGGAGTCGGCCGGGATGATCGCGAACTGGCCGCGTTTCCATGCGTTTCGAAAGCTGGGCTTCTCGGCGACGGTCTCGGTGCGTGCGTTGTATGTGTTGCGGGCAATCTTCATATCCTTTGCCCAGTGCGGGACCAGACCGAACATGCCGACGGCGCACGTACGCTGTCCCCAGGTATCGTGTTCCCGTGGCGCCCGAATCAACGGCCCCATGCGTTCCGGATAGAGATCGCTGGCGAAGTCCGAGTCGGGGGCTGGAACTTGGAATTTCGCTTCGAGCATTCCGCGCTCGACGGGGCGGTAGTTTGCGCACATGGTGCATTCCTGTCGGGGATTACGACAGGTCATTGTGCCATGTATTTTGCTGTATGAATATACAGTAAAATGGACGAATGAAATGCCGAATTACCAAGCTGCGAAAAGAGGGTGTCGACCTACCGAAGTGGAAGTGGAGGGACCAACTGAATTGGCTGGGTGATCTTGTCGTCCTCGATATTCGGGACGATGGAGTCGGAAAGTCAGTCAAGGTCGCAAGACATTCGCGGGAGGGAGCGCAGCGATTTGCAGACACGTTGTACGAGCCGAGACTGGTATCGATGGGACGATCACGTTTCACGTTGGCGGGTGTCGAGCGTGTCATTCAAGACGGACGCATTGTGCACTATGCGCAAGCTTGGCTGTGCGAGCTTGATGTCGATGACGCTGCCTAGCTACGTCGCACCGTGAGGTCGGCATTTCGGTTTCGCATGGAAATATTAGACGCTGTCTAATATTCAGTCTAAAAGTCCAAAGAAAAAGGCCTTACGATTTCTCGTAAGGCCTTGAATTCTTTGGCTCCCCGACCTGGACTCGAACCAGGGACCTGCGGATTAACAGTCCGTCGCTCGCTTTGAGATTCCTCGGCCACTGCGTGAATTTTGCGTGACTTGAATTTGAAAAACCGTACAGAACAGTGCGAAAGCTGGTGGCGAACTTACCGGCATTTCGTTAAAAATCAATCACTTAAAATCGGCCGGAAAGCTACGAACCAAGGGGTCGTGGGTTCGATTCCTGCCGGCCGCGCCATTTATGCTGTAAGAACGGGCCAGTGTCTAACGACGCTGGCCCGTTTTCATTTCCGCTCGTAACTTTTTGTCGGCTCGCGCTTCAGACTTTTCAGATTGATATCCAATGGTGGGTCTCGGCTGTGATCTCCTCTAGAAGATCACGATGGCCCGTACCATGCCGTAGCAGTGCCCGGCCATCATCGTCATGATGTGGGTCGCACATAAGATTGTCTTTTCCGAGCCTCTAAACTCCGGTCACTCGAAGTTGCCGATCGCGCGCATGCGGATCTCCGAATTCTTTGCTCGGAACTTGGCCGGTAGGAGCATATCGTCCTCGAAGCGCGGGCCTTCTTCTGTGCGGCTGGGGCAGCGTTGACCGTCTTCGGACTACGGTAGCTCTCGCCGTCGAGCACGATCCGGCGTGCGCCGTGCCGCAACCGGTCCAGCGTGGCTGCGCCGGGGATCCGGTTGGCCGCGAACGCCGCGCCCCTCTCGGCGATGAGGTCGCGGAATTCCTCGTCCCCGGGTGAACGCAGCGGCTTCAGGCCGGTGTCATCGATGATCGGTAGCGGCACCTTGGCCGGCACGGCGAAGCGCCGCTCGCAGGTCCTCATCGCGCGCGATGCGCGGCTGGCAAGCAATTGCGTCCGCGTGGTTCATCTCCAAGGTTTTCGTCCATACAGGGAAATGCCGGACATCTGTCCGGTCATGGCGCCCGGCGATCCCGATTCCCTGCATTCCGTGAAGCGTTTGATGATTTCGGCCGGATACGGAACTATCGAGACGGCCGTCGTTTTTTTCCGGCTGATCCGCTCTCATTCTTTCGCGCGTTCGCAACGTGCCAGGCCGAGACGGCCAGCCTGGCCCGCCGGATCGGCTTCCATGGCACGCTCGTACAACCCGCGCGCGGCCGACCATTCCTGCATTCGCTCCAGCAATGGTCCAAGCCGGTCGACCGCGTCCGAAAAGCGCCGGCGCAGATTCTCGCGTGCCGCCGTTAGCAATTCATCGGTGTCCCCGGGGCAGAAATGGGCGCGATACAGCCGCAGACCCTCGGCGAGCCGCCGGATTTCGGAACGGGACGACGCCGTATCGAGCGCGGCGATCCGGTCGCATAATTCGGTGAAGGCGGAGACGTCGGTCCAGGCGACGTCGGTATCGAGCCGGAGGCTACCGGCATCGACGACAATGGCATGTTCGTTGCCGAGCAGCTTGCGCAAACGATGCACTGTGACGTTGAGCGTGGAGCGCGGCTCGTCGGCATCCGGCCAGAGATGGGTCGCCAGGAGCGCCATGGCCATCCCTTGGTCGCCGGCGGCCACGAGTATCTTCAGCAGGAGCAGCAGGCGCTGCTGCGCTTTGCCCGACGAAGCGACGGCGGAGCCGCCGAGCCGCAGTTCGAAATTGCCGAGGGCGTGGATGGAGATCGGCCGGGGCCAGTTCGCAATGGATCGGTCCAGCGTGCCTAGGCCTTGGCGAACGATGATTTCGCGCACATGGTCGACTTCGATGCCGGCGCGCAAGGCCGCCTCGGTCAAGGCGGTGGCGATCTTGCGGAATCGCGGAAAGAACAAGCGTATCTGCGATTGGCGGTGGCGTTCGAAGGCTTCTCTCAGGATCTCGATCGCCTCCTGTTCCCGATCCTCGTGGAGGCAGGCATAGGCGACGACGAACTGTCGGATGTTGGCGACGAAGTCCCGATCCTTGCCATGCGCGGCCGCCACGGCGCGCGCGAATGCCGCGTCGGCGTCGGCGAATCGGTCGGCCAGGGCATAAGCGTTCGCCAGCCCCATTTCGAAATGCGGTCGTTGCGCGGCAGGAACCCCGACCTCCGCCGAACGCCGGATCACATCCTCGAATATTCGCAGACCGGCGTCGATGTCGCCCGATTGCTGAAGCCAGATGCCTTCCAGGAAACTCAGATAGACGAACGCGACGCGCCGGGTAGGCCGCAGCGATTGCCGGGTTTCGTCCAGCAGCTTGCGTGCCGCGTCGAGTTGGCCGGTACACAGATGGCTGAATATCTCGGCGTGCTGGAATTCGAACAACAGCATGTCGAGGCCGAATTCGTCGGCGATCTTCTTGGCCGCCGCGGACGACTGTTGCGCGGCTTCGTAATCGGCATTCATCATCCGGTGCCAGAAGGCGACGCGGAATTTCCACCAGCCGCGATGGAAAGGCGAGACAGCGGGATCGTCGGACAGCGCCTGCAGGTCGCGTACCAACGGCACGCCGATGTCGCTGTCGTGCGCCCAGTTCGCGTAGTCGAGCAGCACGCCGCCGGCCGCCAGGCGCTCGGTCGGATCGTCGACCTTCGATAACGCTTCCGACGCCCGCTTCGCACTGGGAGCCTGGGCCGGCGAACCCGGCACCGTCAGTTCCAGCGCGACGGCGAGCCGCGAATGGATGCGCAGATCGTCTTCCGGCGGCAGCGTGTCGACATCGAGCGCGGACAGGCTCTCAAGCATCCACTCGACGCATTGGGGCAGGGCGCTGAAGTCGGCCCACTCGTAATAGTGGCTGTCGATGATGGCGGCGATGCAGAGCAAGCGCTGGCGAAGATCTCCGGCCGCGAGGAACGCCTGTTCCGCCTGCGTCAGCGCCTCGCGCGCGAGCGGCGGATCGATATGGATCAGCGCCATGCCTTGCCAGTACCATAAGCGCGGTTCGGCGCGGACATGTTCCTCAGGCAGCCAGCTCATCCACTCGCACCAAGCGCGGCCGCGGCCGATGCTCAACATGGCGCCGGCGTGCCGCAGCAGCAGCGCGGCGAGCCGACAGTAGGCGGCGCTGTCCCGGTAGAGCGGGGCGGCTTCGTCGGCACGGCCCTGGTTGTCGAAGATGGCGGCGGCGCGTTCCAGCAGTTGCGTCCGTTCGGCGGCATCGAGCCGTTGTGCCGCGGCGTGCTGCAGGAAATCCCGGAACAAGGCGTGGAAGTGGTAGGTGGGTGTCTCGCCGCCGCGGCGATCGATGAAGAGCTTGTTGCGATACAACTGCCCGAGCATCGAGTTCGCGGCCGGGTCGCCGGTCAGCGCTTCCGTATCGGCGGCGGAAACCGCGGATAGACAAGACAGCAGCATCAGCATCCGCTGCCAAGAGCTCGGCATCTGTTCCAGGATCTCGGCGGCGAAATAACGGAATATCGCCTCCTGGCCTTTCAGCAGGGGAATCGGCGACTGGTCGCGGCGCTCGGCAAGATGGCGCAGCATCACGATGCCGCCTGCCCAGCCGTCGACTTGTTCCAGCCATGCCGGAACGGGCGCGTCCGCTTCCTGCTCGAGCCCGACCAGTTCGCGCGCCTCGCCGTCATCCAGTCGCAGGGATTCCCATCCGAGCAGGACCAAGTGACCGTTCACCTGGTGCCGCGCATAACGGGTAGGAGGAGCGTCTCGACTCAACGCGAAGACTGTGATGCCGTACGGCACCTCCGAAAATGCAATGTCGAACAGATAACCGGATTTGTCCCAATCGAAGTCGTGGATGTTGTCGAACACCACGACGGCACCCTGCGGAAGACGGGCGTAGAACTCGCGAAAGAACATGCGCGCGAAACGGGGAATGTTGTTGTCCAGTTCCGGCGTCAGCAGCGGCAAGGGTCGGCTGTCGTCGCGCACCGCTTCGGCGAGAAAGAAGAACAGCGTGGCCGGATCGGCGTCGCCCCGGTCGACCTGGCACCAGATCGCGGGAGCGTTGGCGGCCGTGAGATAGCTCGCGGCGAGCGTGGTCTTGCCGGCGCCGGGCGGAGAGGCGATCCAGACGACCGCATGCTTCTTTCGGAATTCGTCCAGTTGCCGGAACAGGCGGGAACGCGGCATCGCGTCATGCAGGCGCGGTCGCGACAGTTTGGCATATCGGGCATACGTGCCAGGAGCGGAGCCGGATGTCATCGTGCGAAATACGGGAGAAGTCCAGCGAAAATCATGCTACAACAATGCGCCTCAAAGCAACGGCGGTCAAGCCGCCGCCGTTGTTATTTCAGTCCGAGCGCCGCGGCGAGTTGTTCGGTCTCGGCCGATAGCGCGCGTCCGGTCGCCGCGGCGATCGTGTCGCGGCAGCGCCGATATGCGCTGTAGGCTGCGGACCGGTCGTTTTGCCCATGCGCGCAGCGCATGAGACCTCTCCAACTCGTCTCGTCGAAAGGTTCCGCGATAGACGTGCGCAGATAGAGTTGCTGGGCGGCCTTCCACTCGCAGCGATGCTCCAGCAGCCGTCCCAGCAAATCGGCGGCACGCAGGAAGCGCCCACGCAGATCCGTACGCGCCGCGAGCAGATGACTGTCGTCGTCGTCTTCGCAGAACTGGCCGCGATACACATGGAACAAGGCGGCGATCAGGCGAGCGACTTCCGCGGCGGAGGCATCCGCAGGCAGCGCCGCGATGCGTTCGCACAACTCGAGCAAGGCGGATACGTCATCCCAGACGACGGCGC
The DNA here is from genome assembly GCA_035627375.1 of Paucimonas sp. Lineage (GTDB taxonomy): Bacteria > Pseudomonadota > Gammaproteobacteria > Burkholderiales > Burkholderiaceae_D > DASPLX01. The sequence goes on from DASPLX010000037.1 coordinate 95,685, forward strand.
CGTCGAGCCGGATGCGGCTGCCGGCGACGACGATGGCCTGTTCGTCTCCGAGCAGCTTGCGCAGTCGATGCACGGTGACGTTGAGCGTCGAGCGCGAGTCCTCGGCGTCCGGCCACAGGCGCTCCGCCAGGAGCTGCATGGGCTGTCCTTTGGGGCCGGACGCGAGCAGCGCCTTCAACAACGCGAACAAGCGTTGGCGCGCCTTGCCGGAAGACGTGATCGATGTGCCGTCAAGCGAGAGCTCGAAGGTGCCGAAGGATTGAATGGCGATCGGCCACGGCCAGTTGTGCGCGAGGCGGTCGGGCGCGACCAGTCGCTGGCGTTGCACGATGGCGCGCACGTGGTCGACTTCGATGCCTTCGCGCAGCGCGAGCGCCGCAAGCTTGCAGGCGATCTCCTTGTGCCGTGAAAAGAAGAAGCGCACGTGCGATTGGCGATGGCGGACAAAGGCTGTGCGCAGGATGTCGATGGCTCGTGGTTCCTGGCCTTGCGACAGCGCCGCATAGGCGGCGACGAAGAGCCGAATGTTGGAGAAATTGTCGATATCGGCGCCGTACGCGGTGTCGACGGCCTTTGCGAGCCATTCGTCGGCCTCCGCGAAATTACCGGCGCGCGCGTGCGCAATTCCTAGCGTGCCGGTGAAATGCGGACGTTGAGCCACCGGGATACCGGCCTCCATGCTGGCGCGGACCACTGCTTCGCATCGCTCCAATCCGCCGGCGAGGTCGTCGCTTTGCAACAACCAGCTTGCTTCCAGGAATTCCAGGTAGATCCGGTCCAGTTTGCGCTCCGGGGCGAGGGTCGCGCGCATTTCATCCAGCATCGCGCGGGCGGCCGCCAGGTCGTGGGTGGACAGAAGATTGAAGGCTTCCGCATGCTGGAATTCGAACAACAGTTGGTCGAGGCCGACATCCCGCGCGATTTTCCGGGCGGCGGCGGTCATGCGCCGCGCCGCTTCGTAATCGTTGTCGATCGAATGGCGATATGCCGCCTGCACGCTCCACCAGACCCGCTGGAACGGCGAGACGGCGGCATTGTCGGCATGCGTTTGCAAGCCTTCGATCAAGCGCGACGCGGTCGCGCCGTCGATCATCCAGTTGGCGTACTGGAGCAGCATGGCGCCGGCCGACAGCAGTTCGCCGGGATGTTCGACTTTCGGCAAGGCGCGAATCGCACGCTCGACGCAGGTGGAGAGCGCGGGCGAATCGGGCGCGGTAAAGAGCAGCGCGACGGCGAGGCGAGAGTGGATCTTCAGGTCGACGCGCGCGGGCAGAGTTTCGGGGTCGATCAGGCACAGCCCTTCCTGGAGGACATCGATCCAGCGCGGCAGCGCGCTGAAGTCGGCCCATTCATAGTAGTGGCTCTCGATGATGGCGGCAACGCATAGCAGTCGGCTGCTGACATCGCCGGCCGCAAGGAAGGCGCGCGCGGCTTGCTCCAAGGAGCGTCGGGCGGCGGGCGCATCCACGTGGATGAGGGACGTGCCGCGCCAGTACGACAACCACGGCTCGGCCGCGACCGTCTCCTCGGACAGCCAGTCCATCCATTCGCGCCAGGTTTGCCCATGGCCGATATCGAGCATGTCGGCGGCCCGTCGCAGCAGCAGGGTCGCGAGCCGCGCCTCGGCGGCGCTTTCGCGGTAGAGCCGGGCAGCTTCGTCGACTTGGCCGTTGGCTTCGAGAATAGCGGCAGTGCGTTCCAGCAGGCGTTCGCGTTCGTCGGCATCGAATCGCACCAGTGCCATGTGCTGCAGGAATTCGCGGAACAGGGCATGGAACTGGTAGACCGGCGTGCCGTTGTCGCGCCGGTCGATGAAGAATCTGTCCTGATACAGTTGCGCCAGCATGGAGCCGACGCCGGGATCGCCGGCCAGGCGCTCCGCATCCCGAACAGAGAACACCGGCATGAAAGACAATGACGGCAGCATTCTTTGCCAGGATGCCGGCATGCGTTCCAGGATTTCGGTGGCGAAATAGCCGAACACGGCGTCCCATTCGAGCGGGAGCGACTCCGGCGCCTGCGGTGAGGCGGCTGCCAGATGCCTCAGCATGAGCACGCCGGCGGCCCAGCCATCGACCTTTTCCAGCAAGCCCTGAGCAGGCAGGACGATGTCCGGTCCGGCCAGCGCCAGTACTTCGTCATCGTCCAAGCGCAACTCGTCCCAGCCGAGCAGCGCCAGCCGGCCGTTCACCTGCAGCCGGGTCAGTCGCACAGGCGGAACATGACGGCTCGCGGCGAACACCGTGATGCCGTCCGGAATTTCGCTGAATGCGATCTCCAAGAGCTCTTCCGCCTCGTAGCCATCGAAATCCTGAACATTATCGAATACGACCACGGCATCGCGAGGCAGGCGGGCGAAAAACTCGCGAAAGAATCTGCGGGCGAATCGCGGAAGGTCGCCGGTCAACTCGGGCGCCAGCCACGGCAGCGACGAATTGCTGTCGTTGACGGCTGCGGCAAGGAAAAAAAACAGCGTTGCCGGATCGGCATCGCCCTGATCCAACTGGCACCAGACGGCGGATGTTCCGAGGGTGTCCAGATAGCTTGCCGCGAGCGTGGTCTTGCCGGCGCCGGGCGGAGAGGCGATCCAGACGACGGCATGCCGTTGCCGCAGCAGGTCGAGGCGGTCGAACAGCCGCTGGCGCGGCAAGGCACCGTGCAGGCGCGGCCGCGACAGCTTGGCGTATTTGACGGAAGAATCGGATGAAGGCATCGGCGCTGATCCCGCTATCGGCGGCGTGGGACGGGACACTGCGGCAGCGGAAATGTAATGTTCGGTTTTTGCGATGTAAATTCCATGTTTGCGCAAGTAATGGCCTTTCCTGGCAAGGTAATTATCACTTTGGAAAAATTCCGGAACTATCGGCGGTGCTTAGCCTCGGCGAGTGTACGCGGGACCGGCTTCTTTTGCCGTCACGGGTTGTAAGCCCGGTAAGTCCGCGGATGCGTGGCGGACATCCGCAGGCGGCGGGAAGTCGCCGCTTCTTCTCTCGCGCTCGGGCTCGTTCCTGCGTGCGATCCGGCGTATGTCGATCCGTGCATGATCGGTAACGGCGCCAACAATAGTATCCCTCCCCATGTAGGCGGTCAAAGCAGTGGCTGCCGGTTTCTCCGCATGTCGTGCGTCGCGCCGGGTAGGCGGCGGTGTTCGACGGAACAGGTATTCGACTGGACGGCGTGCCGGCGGATGAATTCTTTGTCGAGAGGTTGCTTGGGGTGGTCCAGTGGATAGGGCGGTCTGCAAAATATCGGCGTTGCGAAAATCGGCCGAGGTCGAAGGCGGAAGCATGCTCCAAGACGAGGAATCGGGCTTGTGGCGATCGTGGCGCATCGAACGCGACTCCGCGGCGCGGGAGCGGCTGATTCGGCTCCACATGGGATATGCGTGCGCGCTGGCGGCCAAGGCGTTTTCGCGCCGGTACAACGATGAATTCGAGTTCGCGGAATACATGCAGTGCGCGACGATCGGCTTGTTGGAGGCGGTGGACCGATTCGATCCCCAATATCCGGCCAGCTTCCGGACCTTCGCCACTCCACGCATCCAGGGAGCGATATTGGACGGCATCGAGCGCCTCAGCGAGCAGCAGCAACAGATCAGCGCGCGCCAGAGGATATTGGCGGAACGTGCCGCCTCGGTCTGCGGAGAGCGAGCCGACGACTTGTTCCGCCAATTGGCGGAGACGGCGATCGGACTGGCCGTCGGCTACCTGCTGGAGGGGTCGTCGATGTATCAATCCGAGGAGCCGACGCTGCCCGACAACGGTTACTCGCGTCTGGAACTGAGACAGCTGCAGGAAAGAGTGAGGGGGCTGGTGGAGAAATTGCCGGAACGTGAAAAGCTGGTGATCAAGTACCACTACCTCAATCACTTGCAGTTCGAAACGATCGCTCAGATATTCTCGGTGAGCAAGGGAAGGGTTTCTCAGATACACAAGCGCGCGCTGGCGCAATTGCGCGATGCCGCAAGCCGGGTCCATGTTTGCGACTTGGCTTGGTAACGCAGCTGGATGGTCGCCGATTCACGGAAAGTCTTATGTCACCTGTCAATAACATCCAGCAGATTGTTGCGGCCATTCGCTTGACGATGACGATGCGCATGGGCGGTTCCGGTCGTCCTGCGAGCCTGCTCCCGAAGGAACGGGCACGGCAATCTCCGCCTTCTGCGGCACGCAGCGGCGAGAACGCGTTGTCGGAACTGATTGCCCGGCGCGTGCAGGAAGTCGATCCCGGCGATCCGCAACGCGGCCGCAGGACATTCCGGATCTTCCTCGAATCGATACTCTTGAATGAGCTCGGAGAATCGCTGATCAACGATCCATCCTTTTACATCATGATCGACGAGATCCAGCGGTGCATGGAAGCCGAGCCGCGTGCTTCCAGTTCGATCGACGCCGCCGTCGCGCTCCTGTTATCGGAGGCGAGAGCGCAGGTGTCGAGCACCTGACCCTCCCCAAAAAAATCACGCGGTCACTCCCTGTCGGCCTCGATTCCCCTTGCGGGATGCGAGGCCGGGCCCCTTTCTGCACCTTGGGAATATCGTTGCGCTTGAGCGCTAAACAAAAAACTCAAGGCGGTGATCACTTCGTTCGAGGGTGCGCCGTTCGGCGGGAATTCATGTCGACACGCAGTCGCGCCCGCGGATCTCGGCAGGTATTCACAGAAACGTCATTGGAATCTTAAGGATAAAAGACATGGTCGCCATCTTCACTGGTAATAGTCTGGGTTTGGGTACGGGCTCGTTGTCCCATTTGGGCGGAAACGGCGTATTGGGTTCGCCCTTGCTGGGACGCGCCGGCGAGCGGGTGTATGTCAACGCCAAGACCGGCAACCTGGTCGTCAACCGGAACGAGGAATATCTGGCCGGCTTCTCGGGCGGTGTGGGCATCGTCGGCACTTACAATAGCCTGGGCGCGTTCGACCACGACAACGGCGACGGCTGGCATTCCGGGGCGTACTGGCAGCTCAAGAACCTGACCGGCACCGTCAATACCGCCGGCAGCACCATCGTGCGGGTGGCAGCCGACGGCAGCGAGACCTCCTATGCCTACGACACGGCCCGCCAGTGCTACCGCAGCGCCGACGACGGCGGCGCCGACGATACCTTGGCCTACGATCAGGGCGCGAATGCCTGGACCTGGAAGGACGGTCCGACCCAGGCCCGGCAGACTTACGGCTGGAACGCGGCGTCCAATAGCGGGAAGCTGACCGCTTTCGCCGATGCCGACGGCAACACGACGACGTATTCATACCACGCCGCGAACGGCTTGATCGACCGCATCACGCTGTCCACCGGCGAAGCCATCGGCTTCACCTATCAGGGCAGGAACCTGATGTCGATCAGCACGGTCGACCGCGGCGGCAAGACGGAGACGCGGACGAGCTACCAGTACGACGAAGAGAACCGGCTGAGCGCGGTGATCACCGACCTAGGCAACGGCGAGAATTACCGGATCGATTACACCTATCATGACAAGACCACGCGGCTGGCCAGCGTAAAAGAGAAGAACGGTGCGTGGCTGTCGTTCGACTACGTGGAAGTGGACGGCGTGCACAAGGTGAGGACGGTGACGGACCTGGGGCTGAACCGCGTCACGACGTACGATTACGATAGCGCCAACCAGAAGACCACGGTCACCGGTCCGCTGGGCGAGACGACGGTGCTGTACTACGATGCGCGCGGTCACTTGACGCGCGTGGATTCGCCGGCCGTCAACGGCGTCAGGGGAGTCGTGTATTACGGCTACGACGGCAACGGCCGCCTGGGCAGCGTGACGGATGCGCTCAACCGTGTCGTCACCTACCGCTACGACGATGCCGGCAACCTGGCGTGGCAAGAGGACGACTTCGGCAATCGCGTCGAGAGGACCTACAACGCCAACAACAAGCTGCTCACCGAAAGCATCTTCGCGGCCAACGATCCGCATAGCGGCCGGACCACGCGTTACGCCTACGATGCCGAAGGTCACCAGCGCTTCATGATCGGTGCCGAGGGACGGGTCACGGAATACCGGTATACCGCGACCGGGCTGCTGGAAAGGAAGGTTGTCTACGCCGGGACTCTCTATACCGGCGCATCGGAGGTGGGCGCGCTGGAATCTTGGGCTGCGGCGCAGGACAAGACCAAGACGGAACTCACGTTGTTCGACTACGATTTCCGTGGGCAATTGACGCTCAGCGAGCGATTCTCCGCGACCTTGGCCGATGGCAAGGGCGACCGCACCAAGACGATCACCACGGTCAACTATGTCTACGACCAGCATGGCCGCCTGTTGAGCACGCTGGACGGCAAGAGCCAGGGCACGCTCTACACCTATGACGGCATTGGCCGGGTGCTGACCAAGTCGGTCGCCGGCGATACCATCGTCTACCAATACGACGATCTCGGCAACCGGACGATCGTCACGACGGCGGCCGGCGTGCAAACGATCGAGCAATACAACGCGGCGGGGGAATTGATCAGCGTGGCGCGCGGCGGCGCGCCGGCCGCCACCTACGAGTACGACAAGAACGGCCGCTTGCGCAGGGAGACCGACCCGACCGGCATCAAGAAGTTCTATCTCTACAATTCCGCGGGCTGCATGATCGCCGAGATCAACGGCACGACCGGGACGATGGTCGAATACGGCTACAGCCGCACCGGAGCGCGGACCAAGACGATCGAGTACGCGAACGTCATGAGCGCGGCGCAGTTGACGGCGCTGCAGTCGGGCGGCGGCGGAACGCCGCCGCTGTTCGGCAACGTCGACAGCCTGACCGGCTACCGGCCGGTTGCGAGCATCGACGACCGCACAAGCTGGAACCTGTACGACAATCTGGGCCGTCTGGCCAGGCAGATCGATGCGAACGGCGTCTTGTCGGAGCTGCAGTACGACGGCGCCGGCAGGCTGGTGGCGACGATCCGCTACGACGACAAGCTGCCGGCGGCAACGCTGGCGGGGCTGACGGTCGATACGGCGCCGGAAGAGATCGTGGGCGAACTGGACAGCGGCTGCCCGGTCGAATGCCGGATCTACGACGCCGACGGCAATCTGCTTGCGATCGTCGACGCGGAGAATCACATGGTCGAGTACAGCTACGACGCGGCCGGCCGGATGACGCGCGCGGTCGCCTATGCGAATCCGATCCGTTCGGACGACACGGGTCCCCATCCGCGGCCGGACCTGGATGCCATCCGGCCGATCGCTTCGCCGGAAGACGACCAGGTCACGCATTACTGGTACGACGACCGTGGCCTGTTGATCGCCAGCGTGGACCCGGAAAAATACCTGACGACCTACACCTACGACACCAACGATCGCCGCACCAAAGTCCTGCGCTACGCCGGTCAGCTGGAAGTGGTGGCGCCGGGCAGCACGATCGAGGCCATGTGCGCCGAGGCGCATCGGCCGGGCAGGGACCAGCAGACCAGTTACCAATACTATGCGAACGGCCTGCTGGAGACAGAAACCGCGGCCGACGGCCTGGTCACGCGTTTCATCTACGACGGCGACGGCCGCGTGACCGGCAAGACGCTCGGTTACGGGTTGAGCGGCGCGCGCACGACCACACAGGTGTACGACAACAAGGGTCGCCTGTGGAAGTCCTACGACGGCGAGAACCGGCTGACGGTGCACGAATACGACAACGCCGACCGCCTGATCCGCACGACCGATCCGAACAGCAACAAGACGCTCTATTATTACGATGCGCTCAACCGTCTGGCGTATACCGTCAATGCGCTCGGCGAGGTCAAGCAGACCGTCTACGATCAATTCGACCAAGTCGTCGAGACCATCGGTTACGCGGCCAAGATCGACAGGGCCGTCACGCTGCCGACGTTGACCGGCGGCCTAGTCAACGATACGCTGCGCCAGGCTGTCAATGCCATCGCCAACGCGGCCAACGACAGCAAGCAACGCTGGGCCTACAACCAGGTCGGCAAGGTCGTGTCCTCGTTCGACGCGCTCAACCACGCCACGACGTACGAATACGACCATCTGCGCAATCTGACCTACAGCCATCAAAGCCTGGGCGCTGCCGGCGTCCTGCATACCGACTACGTTTACGACCTGCTCGGCAGGGTGATGCGCAAGACTGCCGACCCGGGCGGCATCGCCTCGACCGAGGAGATCGATTACGACGCCTTCGGCCGCATCATCGGGCGCACGGATGCGCGCAACAATACCGTCGTCACCGAATACGATCGTCTCGGCCGCATCGTCACGGTCGTCGATGCCCTCGACAAGGCGCGGCACAGCACCTACGATGCCTTCGGCCGGATGCTCACCGAGACCGATGCGCTCGGCCGCACCACCCATTACGCCTACAGCGCCGACAATCGCACCATGACGGTCACCACGCCGGAAGGCATCTCCGTTGCGACGGAACGCAACGTCTACGGCGAAACGTTCAAGGTCACCGACGGCAACGGCAAGACCACGATCTACGAATACGACAAGGCAGCCCGCCTCAAGAAGATCACCGACGCGGGGACGGGCATCACCTCCTACGACTATGTCGCCAATCAGATGACGGTCACCGATGCGAGCGGCGTCGTCACGCGGCACGTGTTCGACGCGGCCAACCGCACCAGCACGGTCACGGTCAATCCGGGCGGGGCGAACCTGACGACGACCTATCAATACGACGGCAAGGGGCAATCCGTGCGCGTGACCGATCCGACCGGCACGATCACGCAGACGGCCTTCGATTTGAACGGCAATGTCAAGAAGGTCACGGTCGACCAGGGCGGATTGGGTCTGGAGACCGAATACACCTATGATCCGCACGGCAATCTGCTGACCCTGATCGAAGGAGCGGGGACGGCGGCGGCGCGCACGGCGATTTATGAATACGACAAGCTCGGCAGAAGGATCAAGGAAACGGTCGATCCGAGCGGGCTGAACCTGGTCACCCGCTATGCCTACGACGACAACGGCAACATGGTGGCCAAGACCGACGCGGAAGGCAGGATCTGGCGCAACGGCTACGACAAGAACAACCGGCTGGCCCTGAGCGTCGACCCGGACGGCGTGGCGACAACCTTTGCCTATGACGACAACGGCCGCGAAATCCGCCGGACCGAGCACCGGGCGCGGCTGACCGGCCTGCCGACGCCGGCCGCGATGGCGGCGTCGCCCGACTGGGCCGCGAACATCACCATTGCTCCTCATGCGGCGGACCGCAAGAGCCATACCGTGTACGGCGAGGATGGCAGGGTGCGGTATGCGATCGGGGCCGATCGTCTCGTGATCGAATTCGAGCGCGATGGAAACGGCAATGTCGTGCGGAAGATCCGGCATGCGCGGACCGACTGGAGCCTGAACGCGAACAACGAATTGTCGATCGGCGACTCGCCCGACGATCGCGAGAGCGGCGCGGTGTACAGCGCGCTCAACCAGGTGATCTACTCGGTCGACGAACAGGGACTGGTGACCGGTTATGAGTACGACAAGGCCGGCAAGGAAAAGCGGCGCACGGTCTATGCGGCAACGATCGATTGGCCGCGGGAAGAGGCGCTCGAGGAAAGCGACCTGAGCGGCTTGAGCAAGGCGGGAGCGCAACGCGGCGCCAGGACCTACGACGGTGCCGGCCGCCTCAAGGCCGTGGTGGACGGACAAGGGCTGGTCGAGAGCTACGCCTACGACGGCGCCGGTCGTATCACGTCGACCACGTCGCACCATGCGACGGTATCGTGGAGTTCGACGACCTCGGTGGAAAGCCAGGTGGCGACCATACTGGCCGCCGCCAATTCGCTGGACCGCAAGGAATACGTCGCCTACGATCGCGCCGGCCGCGTGGCCTATCGCATCAGCGACGAGCGCGAGGTGACGTTCCACCGTTACGACGCGACCGGTTTGCGGACCGGCGGTACGCGGTACGCGAAGCAGTACACCGGCACGGACATGAGCAAGTCGGCCCTGGATACCTTCTATGGACAGGCCGCGAACCGGACCGCCCTGGATCGCACGGAATACATCGTCCACGATCAAGCGGGCCGGGTCGCGTTCAAGGTCGATGCCTTGCGCAACGTGATGCGCACTCGCTACGACAAGCTCGGCAAGACCGTATCGGTCGAGCAGTATGCGACGCCCTACAGCGCGACCGGCGCCATCGACCGGGGTGCGCTGGAGACGTATTACAGCGGCGCGTCGCCGCAACGCAGCGCGAGCGATCGTCAGACGACGACGATCGAGGATCCGGCGAACCGCATGATCTATACGATCGACGGCGCGGGCCGGGTGACGCGCGTCTACCACAACATTTTCGGCCAGCCGGAGCGCACCGAACAGCTCGGCCATGCCTTATCGAACTGGAGTTCGCGCAACCTGGCCGCCACGCCGGTGACGCTCGGCGAATTGACCGGGCTGTACAACCAAGGCGGCAACCGCATCGTGAGCCGCTCGGTCTACGACGACAAGGGCCGCTTAACCCACGTGCAGGATGCGCGCGGCGAGGCGATCGGCTATGAGTACGACACGTTCGGCAACGTGACGGTCACCACCCATTACGTCGATAGCGGCGAGTTCGGGCCGAGCAACGACGGCAGCAACGGCGCCTACACGGCGCCGACGGCGACGAGCGCCGGCGCCCAACTGTCGGACCGCCGGGAAGCGGTGATCGAAGCGCTCGACGAACGCAAGATCTATCGCGTGAGCACGAGCGGCCACATCACGGTCGAGGAATACGATACGCTCAAGCGGCTGGTCAAGGTCACGCAAGCGGGCACGCTGCTGGCGGGCTGGTCCACGCGCAGCGAGGCGGCCTTGTCGGCCGATGCATTGAAGGCCGTGGTCGAGTCGGGCGCGCAAGCGGCCGACAACCGCGTGACCAGGACCGTCTACAACGACGACGGCGCAGCGATGTTCCAAGTCGGACCGCGCGGCGAGGTGACCAAGACGGCCTACGGCAGATTCGGCGAAGAAGCGTACCGGATCAGCTATGCCGAGCTGTACAGCGGCACGGTCGGCGCCAGCACGCTGGAAAACTACTACCACGGCACGCCGTCGCATCGCAGCGCCGACGACCGCCTGACGACGGTGGTCAAGGACCTGGCGAATCATTTCATCTATGCGATCGACGGCGAAGGCAGGGTCACGCGCACCCGTCTCAACACTTTCGGCCAGCCGGAGCGGGTGGAAGAGCTCGGCCATGGGTTCGACGCTTGGAGCATGCGCAGCCTGCCGCTGCCGGACCACTCGGTTCTGCTCGACGAGCTGGAGGAGCTGTACGACGACGGCGGCAACCGCGTCGTCAGCCGGTCGGTCTACGACAATGCGGGTCGGCTGTGCTACGTGCAGGACGCCAGCGACCACGTAGTCGGCTACACCTACGGCGTGGCCGATGAGGTGACCGTCACGACCCGGTACTACAACAGCGGCTCATTCGCGCCGACCACGGACGGCAGCAACGGCGAGTACACGGCGCCGACGGCGACGGTTGCCGGAGCGGCGGCATCGGATCGCCGGGAAGCGGTGCTGCAGGCACCCGACGAGCGCAAGGTCTATCGCGTCGATACCGCCGGCCGCATCACGGTTGAGGAATACGACCAGCTCAAGCAGCTGATCAAGGTCACGCAAGCGGGAACCGTGCTGGAAGGCTGGAGCACGCGCAGCGAGACGGCGTTGTCGGTCGCCGTGCTGAAGAACCTGGTGGAGTCGGGCGCGCAAGCGGCCGACAACCGCGTGAGCCGGACGGTGTACGACGAGGCCGGCAACGCGGTGTACCAGGTCGGGCCGCGCGGCGAAGTGACGAAGACGGTCCGTGGCGAGTTCGGCGAAGTGGAGCACCAGATCGCCTATGCCAAGCTGTACAGCGGCGCGTTCACGCTGAGCGACCTGAGCACCTACTATAGCGAAACGACGACGCCGTCGAACCTGAGCACGAACGACCGCAAGTCCGCGCTCGTGCGCGATGCCGTCAACCGTCGCGAATTCCGGATCGATGCCGGCGGCTACGTCACGTCGGAAACCTTCAACCGCCACGGCGAGGTCGAAAGCCGCACCCGCCTGGCGGCAAGGATCGGGAATTGGGATGCCGATGCGCCGATCCCGGGACTCGACGACCTGGACGGCATGCTGGATGCCGAGAGCGACTCGACCACGTACTTCCAATACAACGCCGCCGGCCAGGTGACGCGCCGGATGGACGGCGAGAAAAACGTCGTGGAGACGACCTACACCCGCTTCGGCCAAGTGGCCCGGACCCGCGAATACGCGAACGAGGGGAACTGGTCCAACGGTACGATCTCTGTCGATCCCGATGACGCGGACCGGATCAGCGGCAACGTCTACGACGAGACGGGACGACTGGAATACGCGATCAATCACGAAGGCGCCGTCAACCGGAACGTGTACGACGCCTACGGCCTGGTGGCGACCAACGTGGCCTACGCGACGCGCCTGGCCTGGCCGGCGGACGAAGCCGCGCTCAAGACGGCGTTGACGACGCTGGCCAACGGCAACAATGCGCAGGATCAATACAGCGGCGTGCTGCGCAATGCCGCCGGCGAAGTGACCGACCGGATCGATGCGGAAGGCCGGGTCGTGCACCTCGTCTACAACCGGTTTGGCGAGGTGGCGGCGGAAACGGTGCATGCGCAACGCTTGACGCCGTTGTCGAAGACGCACCTGGTGCTGAGCGCCGGTGACGTGGACGAAATCGACGCGCATGCGGCCGACCGCCACGTCTCGCTGGCGCGCGACGCCGCCGGCAACGTGATCATGGAGGTCGACGAGAACGGCGGCATCCGCGAATACGTCTATGACCGGCTGGGCCGGCGCGTACTGACCATCGAACATGCCACGCCGACCACGCCGCGCACCGAAGCCAACCGCGTGTTGAGCGCCGCCGACGTGCAGGCGTTGACCGCCCTCGGCAAGACGATCGTCGCGGCGGACCGTTACCAAGCCAGTCTCTACGATGCCGACGGCCGGCTCAGCTATACGATCGACGGCAAGGGTGCCGTCAAGCATTTCCGCTACGACAGCCGGGGCGACCGGATCGTCCAGGTGCACTACGCGAAGCGGTTGACGACGTGGCCGTGCCAGGACGTGCTGACCGAGGCGGACCTGTTGCAGGTGCTGCAAGTCGATGCCGCCAACGACCGTTACGAGGCGCAATACCAGAACGCGCTCGGCCAAGTCGAGGCCGCCATCGATGCCGCCGGCAATGTGGTGGAATACGGCTACGACGAGGGAGGGCGTGTGGTCAGCGTCGTGCGCCGCGCCAATCCGCTGCCGGCGCGCACGGCGACCGCCATGACGCTGAACAAGGCGGAGATCGACGGCATCGTCCTTAATCCCGAGAAAGACCGTTACGAAGCCAAGGTCTACGACCAGGACGGGCGATTGAGCGCCGAAATCGATGCGCTGGGCGGGTTGAAGATGTACCGCTACGACGGCTACGACCGGGTCACGCGCATCATCGAGCGCGCTAACCGCGTCACGATCAACGGCGATGCCTGGCCGTCCGGGCCGCTGTCGGAGGCGGACATCCTGGCGGCGATCGAGGACGTTCAAGTCAACGCGAACGATCGTGTGCGCTACACGATCTACCAGGGCGCGACGCAATACGCCATCGATGCCGAGCGCAACGTCGTGGCGACGCTCCACGATGCATTCGGCCGGGTGACGGCCGTCACGCGCTATCCGCAGAAACTGACCGTCGATCCCGAGACCCTGAGCGCAATCGATAACGATACCGTCAACGCCTTATCGGTCGTGGACAGCCAAGGCGTCGGTCCGGCTACCGTTCGGACCCAATACGACCGGGCCGGACGCGTCGTTTCCGTGAAGGATGCATTGAACCGGGAAACCACGACGGCCCATGACGACGCCGCGGCGATCGGCCAGAGCGTAACGGTGTACGTGCCGGGCTCGGGCGCCGGCTACACGACGGTGACCCGCGTGGTCAGCGCGTCACAGCGCGTGACGCATGCCGACGGCAGCCAGACGCTCAGCCTGTTCGATGCCGACGGATTGCTGATCGAGAAGACCGAGGGCTACGGCAGCGCGGATGCCGTGACCACGCGCTATGCCTACAATGGCTTCGACCTGTTGACGACCGCGATCGACGCGCGCGGCGTCGCGCTGGCGGAATCGAACGGCGCCTGGGCCCAGGCCGAACGTGCGGCGCTCGGCTATCCGGCGAACAAGGCCGCCGACCATGCGCAATTGACGGCCGCCGAGAAACGGACCCTGCTGGCGAAGTACACGATGACGAAGGCGTACGACGCCAACGGCCGTGTCGTTTCCATCACCGACGCGACCGGCGCCACGGAGGCGATGAGCTACGACGCGTTCGGCAATGTCGTCGAACAAACCAATGCGTTGCTCGGCAAGACCGTCAATTACTACGACAAGCTGAATCGACGGACATTGAGCATCGATCCGGCGCGCCGCTTCACGCGCACCGACTACGACGACGTGCTCAACAAGCGTACCGTCACGCGCGGCGGCGTGGCAGACGATGTCGCGTACGACGTCGACAATCCGCCGGACAGCCTGCTGGCGCCGCTCGATACGATCGCGACGTCCTATGACAAGCTCGGGCAGGCGGAGGAGACCAGGCAGACCCAGCCCGGCCAGGCCGAGCGCAAGGTGACGGAACAATACAATGCCTTCGGCGAGCGCAAGTCGCGCACGGTGTATGCCGCCGACTTCACCAGCGCGACCACAACCTATGCCTACAACAAGCTGGGCCGCCTGCAATCGGAGACGCTGACGGGCCAGCCCAGCGACGGCTTGGCCGTGGTGAATCGGTACGAGTACGATGCTCGCGGCAACCTGATCGCCAAGCGCCAGGCGTACGGTTCGGCCGAGGCGCGCGTGACCGTCTACAAGTACGATGCGGCCGGCCAGTTGAAGAGCGAAGGTACGGAGTCAGCGGTCTCGGTATATTCCGAGGCGAACGGGTGGCAGAGCCTGGTGCTGACCAAGACCTACGAGTACGATGCGCGCGGACGCACGGTCGAGAGCAAGGATGCCGCCGGAAATATCGCACGGACCTACTACAACGTTCTCGGCCATGCGGTGGCCACGGTCGATGCCGCGGGCATGCTGACGGCGATGCGAGTCGATCCGGCGGGCAACGCCTACCGAATCGACGTCTATGGCATCGCGGTCCCGGTGACCGCCGTGACCGTCGTCGACGGCGTGGCGCAATCCGGCACGCCGCCGACCGGTTCGGCGAGCAACGTGCGCACCGTCAATTACCGTTATGACGCCGCCAACCGCAAGATTGCTGCGGAAACCGCCAACGTGCTGCTGGGCGAGTTCGATCGCACGATGAGCGGCGCCGGGAACTACGTCAGCTACGTCGGCGACATCGAGGAAAGCTTCGCCTACGATGCGGCCGGCAACCTGATCAAACAGATCGATGCCAACGGTAACGTGGTGCGCCATTGGTACGACCAGGCCGGACGCCGCATCCTGACGGTGGACCAGGAAAAATTCGCGACCGCCTATACCTACACGGCGGATAGCGTGACGGAGAAACGTTTCGGCTCGGCGGTGAGCTTGGCGGCCAGCGTGCTCGACAACAGCAGGACGCAGGGGCAGATCGATGCCATCGTCGCCAACGCGCAAGCCAACACCGATGCCGCGACCGACAACGAGGCGCGCCAGGTCCGGGAGAAGAAGACCACGTACAACGGCGCGGGCGACGTGCTGAAGACCGAAATCAAGATCGGCGCCGAATGGGCGACCACGACCTATACCTACAACGGCATCGGCAAGCGCGCGACCATGACAGACGCCGACGGCGTGACGACGACCTATCTCTACGATGGCGCGGGACGCCTCGTCAAGGAGAGCGTCGAGATGGAAGTGATCGACGAAAACGGCAACAACATCGGTTCGCAGATCGGCGGCGTCGCCGCGGATTACACCGACGCGAACGGCTATCGACGCTGGAAGCTGAACGGCGCCGCCGACGCCGCGGTGCAGGAAACCCAATTCGCCTACGATGGCGTCGGCCAGTTGCGGCAGACGACGCGCAAGGGCGGAGCCGGCGTGGCCGACCGGGTCACCAAGTACCGTTACGATGCGGCCGGCAACCTGGTTGCACAGCGCGATGCCGCGCTGTACGGCTGGACGACCTATGCCTATGACGCGGCGGGCAACCGTACGCTGACCGCGCGCGTGATGACCAACGCCGACAATGTCAAGACGGCGGTGGCGACCAGCGTCGCTTACGACGCGCTTGGCCGTGAACTTCGCAGCACCGACTTCACTCGCGTGGGCGCCGTGACGACCGACGACGGCGCGCCGATGGCCGACTTGTCCGGTGTGGGCGGCGCGGCATGGCAGGGCGGCCCCGTGCGCGAGATGCAATACGACACCTACGGCCAGATGGTCGCGCGCGGCGAGCGGCTGCGCGACGCGACGACCTACACCCTGCAGGAATACTTCGCCTACGACGGCGCCGGGCGCCTGTGGAAGACCAACCAAGGCAGCGGCCGCGACCAGATCTTCGTGCGCGACGCGAACGGCAATGCGACCCTGACCTTGAACACGGGCGGCACCGCCGACCTGCGCGGCATGACGTTGGCGCAGGTCGCCGCGTTGTCCGCCGCGCAACTGTCCGGCATGACGATGGCCGTCTCGGTCTACGATGGGCGCGGCAACCTGGTGGAAACCATCACGCCGCGCGGCAGCGTGGCGGAGGTGATGAACCGGATCGCGGCCGGCTTGGGCGAGGTGGAGAACAGCGCCGCCAACGTGACGCTGCAAGTCAATTCGCCCACGGTGCCGGTGCCGGTCGGCAGCGTCAATTACGCGACCATGGCGCAGCAAAGCCGCAACATTCACTTCCTGGGACAATTGCAGTCGCAACTGGCCGCGCCGCCTTACCTCAACCTGACCTATCCGTCGGGAGAGGTGTATTCGCTGTGGCTGAGTTCCTTGACCGTCGATTTGCCCGATACCTCGGGCATCGGCACCGGCAATGTACGCGCGGTGTACGAAGACGCGGGCGGAGCGGTGTCCGTGGAGGCATACTCGGGCGCCGCCCAGGCGACGCTGCCGATCAACCGGCATGCGGGCGCGGGCGGCCATACGATCAGGATCTACAAGCAGATAGGCTCGGATTGGATCCAGATTTCCGAGAAGACGTCGGACTTTGAGACGGGTAGCGTCTGGGCGCCTGCGTACTATGAAGGGGAACTCGACCCGGACACGAAGGAGTGGTATTACCCGCCGATTCCGCTGACCCCGACGGTGAGCGAGGCCAGCATTTGGACCACCGCGATCAACCAGATCCACTTCGCGCAACTGCCGGCCGGCACGACCGCGCTCCAGGTTGCCTACCGCATGGCGGGCAGCAATGGCGCCTATACCGCAGCGGCCACTCAGCAGGTGACCAGCAACGGCGCGATCTGGGCGATCGCTCCCGCCAGCTTGCCGGTCGGCGCGCTGGAGTTTGCCTATACGGCGAGCATCAACGGCGCCGCCGTCCAGCAGGGCTCGGGCTTCATCCACAGGACGGGCGCCAGCGTTTCGGTCGCCTTGAACAAGCCGCCGGTGGCGCTGTCGAGCGCGCCGCAGGCGAATGTCGTGGCGACGGGCGGCGTGTTCGGGATGGGCAATCCGGAAAGCAATGTGTCGTACACGATCTGGCATCGTCACAGCACGGCGCCGGCGCAAGACATCGTCGAAAAGATCGACATTCCCCTGGCTTCGTTCGCGAACCATGGATTGGCGGCGTTCACGACCGGTCAGACCGACCAATATGTCGTCAAGATGTTCAATTCCGAGACGAACGAGTTGCTGTACCAGGGCAGCGCGAATGACGGCGATAGCCATATCCGTCTGAATGTCGACGCCAACCTGTGGAAATCGCCGCCGAACAACTCGTTCTACCGGATCAAGCTGTACCGCCGCACCGACGATTCGAGCAACGGCTTGCTGTTGATCGGCGAGGATACGATGCGTGTGCCGATCGCCGGCAGCACCGGCAGCCTGTGGGTGCGCCCGATGGAGCCGAAGCTCTTGATCGCCGGCCAACCCTCCGATATCGCCCAGCGTCACGGCTTCCCCACGATGCGGCTCGGCTATCGCGTCGCCGGCAGCAATTCGCCGCTGCAATACGTGTCGCTGTCGCAGGCCTCCTTCGTATCCGACTTCGTGACGCGGCGCGATGTGTACGAGCTCGATCTGCCGAGCCACACGTTCACCCGCAACGTGGCTTATGAATTCGAATACATCGCGGCCGACGAAAACGATGTCATCCGCAATCGCGGCGGCGGCGTGTTCGTGGTCGACGACGCGGGCCGCGTCAACGTCTCGAGCCAGCCGCTGCCGGTCGGCGGCATCGGCAGCGCCCGCTTCCAATACAACGGCTTATTGAGCTTCGTCGATATCGCGCGCGGCGGCAATGGCGATCCGAACGCGGCGCCGGCCGGCACGCAGGCGAAGGTGATGTTCCGCCCGGCCGGCGCGAGCGGTTGGTCGCCGGAAATGGCGATGAGCGCGGACAGCGCGTTGCCGGGTTGCTTCAACTGGAATCATCGCAACCTGTCCGACAATGCGCCGGGCACCTATGAATTCGTGGTCACCGTGTACGACGCCAACGGCAAGGCGGTCAACCAGGTGGCAGGACGGGTCGAGCTGGGCCAGACGCCGGCGTTGTTGAATTACGGCCGCCGGCAGGATTATCCCGGCATGGTGAAGGTGCGCGGCGTGCCGGCCGGCACGGCCTCCGTCCAGGTCGCTTTCACGACCGGCGGCGTCACCACCCAGGTCAACGTCCATGCCGCGCCGAACGAGACCGGCCTGTTCTATTGGGATCCGTCGGCCCACGGCCTGGGCAATGCCAGCGGCAGCTATACCGTGACGGCCAAGGACGGCAGCGGCGCGGTGCTGGCGACCTACGGCGGCACGCTCAATCTAGCGCAGGGGGCGCAGACAGTGCAGGGCGGACGCACCGGCGGCGGCGCCGTCACCGACGGTCCGATCAACGTCGCGCAGTGGAAGTGGAAGCTCGGCGGGCTGGATACGGCGTCGTTGGCCACGCATAAGACACGGCGCTTCGACGCCTTCGGCGAGTTGATCGCGGACACCGATGCGCTGGGCAACACGACGCGCATGGAGTACGACACCGCCGGCCGCGTCGTCACGAAGATCCTGCCGCAGACGGCGTACGAGAATCTCGACGGCAGCTGGTCGAACATCACGCCGGACGTCAGCTATGCGTATAGCAAGGGCGGCAGGCTGATCGCCGTGACCGACGAGAACGACAAGACGAACCGCTTCAGCTACCTTAGCGGCGCCGACGCGACGACCGGTGCGGCGTTGATCTACAAGGAAATCCATGCCGACGGCGGCGTGAAGACCACGCATTACAATGCCCACGGTCAGGCCGATGTGATACGCAACGAGATCGGCTTCGTGACCCGGCAGCAATATGACGACAACGGCAATCTGGTCAGCATCAAGAACTGGACCAAGCTGCCGGGTGAGGCGAACGAGGTCGAGGTGTCCGAGAACTACACCTATGACGCGCTGGGCAACCGCACCAGCCATACGCAGCAGGGCTACGAGCTGGCGCTCACGCGGCAGACCAGCAGCGCCTCCATGAGTTACCCGACCCCGATCGAGAGCTACGCGTCGTACTCCGCCACGGATAAGACGTATTACGACGAGCGCGGCCGGGTCGTGAAAACGGTGTCGGCGGCCGGCAAGCTCACCAATTACACCTATACCTACAAGGCGGGCACGCTGGGCTTGAACGACGAGGCCGTCGGCGGCTACGAATTGCGCGTGGACGGCAACGGCGCCCCGTACGCCGCCCTGACGGAAACGGATTATTTCGGGCACAAGACCTATCACAAGGATTTCGGCGGCAACGAGACGCGCTACCGCTACAACCGCGCCTATCTCGTCTCCGAGACCGGCGCCGTCAACAAGACGTATCAATACTATGCCAACGGCGAGTTGAAAAGCGTGGCCGGCGCCGGCATGTTGACCCGTTACGGCTACGATGCGAACGGCAGGACAACGACCATCGCGACGTCGAGCCTGGACGGCGTCTCGAGGTTCTACAACGAGTCCTTGATCGAGTACGACAGCCACGGACGCCAGACCAGGATCGGCGACCGGCGCTCGCATATCACGATCAGCTACGACGCGGCCGGCAACGTCCGTCACAAGCGCGCCTATTACGGCCAGTTGCGTTGGATCGGCGCCGGCGAGCAGGACTTCTGGTACACCTACGATCCGATGAACCGCCAAGAGATCGCCATGGGCCGGGTGGAGATCAACGCCGACAACCAGCGCGTGATCGCCGTCGGCGACAAGGGCGTCACCGTCGACTACGATGCGGCGGGCAATCGCACCAGCGTGCGCTACGAGGCGGCTGCGCTGGCGAACGGGGCGCAGGGCGATGCGCAGATCGAGACGTATGAGTACGATGCGCAGAACAACATCTTCAAGGCCAGTTACCAATGGGGGCCGAACGGGGCGAACCTGTCGCAGTCGGTCCAGTATCGCTTCGGCAACGCGGAAAAGCGCGAGGAAATCAATTACACCTCGGCGGCCGGGGCGCCGGAGGCGTCGCAAACCTATCGGGTGCGCAGCTACGCGTTCCACAACCAAGACCAGGAGACCACGTCGCGCGAAGTCTACAAGGGCGTGTTCCTCGATTCGTATAACAACAACGTAACATGGCCGGGGCACTCGATCACGCGGGAAGAGGAGAGCTATACCTACAACGCTGACACGCGCCTGCTCGACATGGTGGAAAGGTCGGAACGCACCTGGAGCTTCGGCTCGCGCGACTGGCTCGCTCGGACCTCGTATACCAAGACCCGCTATTCCTACGAATGGGCGCAGGGCGCGCGCCAGCGCGGCATCGCGGTCGAGAGCAATTACCGCGAGAACGACGTCTGGAAGCAGGAGGTCAGCGCCGATACGGTGTTCGGCTATGACACCAACGGCCACCTGGTGAGCAAGGTGTCGACGAAATATGTGCACGGCGAAGGAAGAGTCGGCACCGCCCCGGGCAAGATCGACAGCCGCGAGATTGCGAAATACGCGTTCGATGTGAACGGCCAGATGCTGCAGAGCGAGCAATTCTTCGCGCCAGCCAATCCGGACGATGATCACCGTCCGAAGCACTTCAGTACGCATTACGTGGTGGCCGGCGGCAAGGCGGTCGGTTATCTCTCGAACAAGGGGCAGGAGGTCGCCGGCTACGTCGCGCCGACGCCGGACACGCCGGACCAGGAAACGCCGCTGGACACGGTGGCGGCCGACTTCGACCGCAACTTTTCTCCGGTCAATCAGGTCAGCAGCGCCGGTGCCGGCGGCGGGTCGATGCGCTATACGGTGCGCGCCGGCGACACGTTGCAATCGATCGCGCAAACCGTCTGGGGCGACAGTTCCTTGTGGTTCCGGATCGCCGAAGCCAACGGCGTGAGCGAGGGCGGCTTGCGGGTCGGTCAGGCGATCCGCCTGCCGAACAACGTGGTCAGCAATCAACACAATGCCAGCACCAGCAGGGCGCAGAGCGGGCTGGTCAATTCGCTGGGGTCGATCGCGCCGCAGCAGTGCAATACGGCGCAGGTGCTGATCATCGCCGCGATCGGCATCGCGGCGACCACGTTGACCGGCGGCTTGGCCGCGGTGGCGGCGGGCGCGGTGCTGGGCGTGGCATCGACCAGCCTGGTGCCGATGATCATCGGCGGCGCGGTCGGCGGCGCGGCCGGCAACCTGGCGAGCCAGGCGGCGGGAGTCGGCCTGGGCGTGCAAAAAGAGGTCAAGCCGGGAGAGGTCCTCGCCGCGGGCGTCACGGGCGGCCTGGGCGCGGCGGTCGGTCCGCTGGTAGGCGGCGTGGTCAAGGATCTGGCGCCGCTGGCCAGACAACTGACCCAGGTGGCGGTAGCCGGTGTGCAGAACGTCGCCAAGCAATCCTTGGAGAACGCCTTTGCCGGCCGGCGCAATGGGATCGACGTGTTCGAAACGGTGGGCGCGATGGCAGGCCGGGCGCTGGCCCTGGCCGACGACGGCACGCCGCGCACCCTGGCCAATCTCGGCAAGTGGGTGCCGAGGGCGGCAGCGACCGAGTTCGGCTTGAACCTGGGAAGCAGCGCTTTGCGCAGCCTGGCCACTGGGCGGGCGATCCACGCCGGGCAATTGCTCGGGGATGCCGTCGGACAGACGGGGCTGGGCATCCTGGGCGACGTGCTGGAAGCGGGACGCGGCGGGTGGCTGTCGGACTATGACACCGAGCGCGCCATTACCGAAACGCGGACGCGCAGAATCCAGGCGGAATTGCGGGAGACCCAGGCCATGCTGGAGGCGCTCGGCCAAGATATCCGAGACTGGAAACTGCCTTCGGAGTCCGCCGAACGCGAGGCAAAGCGGCTCGGACTGTATTCGTTGCGCGGCGAGCCGGCCGGGTTGCCGGGTACGCAGGAAACCAGTTTCGGCCAGTTCGCCTGGTCGGGTACCGACGGCATCAGCCTGGCATCCTATCGCGGCGGCCACTCGCTGCTCAGGCATGAAACGCAATGGGTCACCGCGCGGCGCGGCGACAGCCTGTTCGGCATCGGCGCCAGGATGCAGGTCAGCAACGCGGACATGCTGGGCGCCAATCCGGCATACGCCGATCCCGCCAACGCCTTGCGCGCCGGCGATGCCGTCGCCATTCCCGCCGAGGAACTCAGCCTGAACGGCGGGCAAATACTGCTGCGGAGCTACTACGAGCAGGTGGCAGCGGATGCGCGACGCCGCAATGCGCAACGTGGGATCGCGACGGCAGCCAAGGAAGTCGAAACGCTGCAGGTTGCGGAATCGACCAAGGTTGAAGGAGTCGCCTTGTTCAATCGGCAGACGCGCGCCACCTACGGCTACGAAGGCAAGGAAATGGAGTTCGCCGAGTTCAAACAGGCTCTTGCGCAGCGTGACGAATGGCGGGCGATCCAAGGCAACTGCCATGAAGTGGCGAACGAGATCCGCGAAGGAACCTGGGGTGGAGGCGAACCCTTTGCCTGGGATCCGGCGCGCCTGTCTTGGAATCAATACCAGACCGCCATGACGGAAGTCATGAGCGGGCGAGAAAAGCAGCTGCAGGCGCAAATCCAGAAGTGCGCTGTCGATTACATGCCGCAGGACAGCAATCTGCAAGTGGTGGAGAAATCGGTGCGGCAGGGGGTGTTGAAGCCGATCGGCGGATTCTATGCGTTGTTCGGCCCGGACGGTTACAAGCAATTGCCGGAATTGCGCAAGGCTTATGCGGCGCCGGAGCATCAATTCAGCGTCAATAACTCGAAGGCCCAGAAATTCGTGGCGGAGAAGCTCGTGGAACTGCCCAAGATGTTGCCGCATTCCTGGTTGTTCTTCGCGGCGGCATCGGCCGGCAACACCTATGCCGATTTGCGGGAGACGGGCAAGTCGGAACAGGATGCATCGACTGTCGCCCTAGCCGAATTGTTGAGAGGTGCCGCCGGCAACGCGCTATCTGGAAAGGTCAAGTTGGGGGATGGCAATGTTCTGGGAACACTGGGCAGCGGCTTGGGCAGCGCGCTGGGCAGCGCCTTGTTCTCGACGACATTGGATACAACGGCGAGATATGCATTGCACAAGACCTTCGAGGCGCGCGGCAATCGCGAATTGGCCCTGGCATACCAGGACGATATCGGCGGTATCGGCCAGAGACTGCAGGAATCTCTGGCATCGGGGCTCAAGGCGGGACTCAAGGACTACGCCCAGGGTGCCGCGAAGGGATTGGCGTTGATGGGCCTCGGAAAACTTGCTGCCAGCCCGAGCCTGTATCTGCTCAAGATGCGCTTCGATCTTTGGACCGGCGCCGCCGGTCCGAAGGAGTCCGCCGGGGAGGCTGCGATCCGGGGGATGAACCCGAACGGGCCGCAGGCGAGACCGCTGTCGGCGGGAGAACGCGCGCGCTTGGCCTTGTCAGGATTGCCTCAACTTGGCGCGCTTGCTCCGACAGGCTATACCGCAGGCGATCACGAAGGTCCGCCGGTAGGCATGTGCTTCATTGCCGGGACGTTGGTTCATACTCCGAGCGGCAAAAAGCCGATTGAAACGGTTCAGGTTGACGATCAGGTATTGGCCATGAATTTCGCCACCGGGCGCGTTGAACCTCGCCGTGTCGTGCGCTTGTTCAAGAACCTGAACTTGCGCGTCCTGGATATCGTGGTGCGGAACAGCGCCAATGTGCAGGAAACCATCAGCGCCACGACCGAACATCCGTTCTGGGTCATCGACAAGGAATGGGTGCCGGCGCTTGAATTGGCGGCCGGTGACCGGTTGACGACGACGGCCGGTGAGACCTATGAGGTCGTCAGCGTGGTAGATATCGGCGATGCGACCGAGACCTATAACTTCGAGGTGGAAGAACTGCACAACTACTTCGTCGGTACATCCGGTGTGCTGGTGCATAACAATTCGGTGTTGGGCAGGCAGTCCTTCAATTTGCCCACTTCCTTGACGAACGAGCAGGTTGGAGAATTGCTGGGTTCGGGAGCGTTCAAGCATGTTCACGCGGTAATAGGTTATCCGCATTTGGCCGTAGGAGTGGGACGTGTGAGCGGCGAATCGTTGACGCGCGATCTGAAGAACATGCAAGGCATTCCTGCCGATATTCCTCATGTGCAGGTATATGGAATCATCCCCGTGCAACGTAGCCGCCACGGCGGCTTATTAATGGAGAGAATTCCGAACGGTATTGGTTCAAAGGACTGGGAGCGCCGTGGCGAGTTTGACAAAGCATTGAACGGAACAAGTTGGAGAGGGACAGACAACATCATCAACGGATATCTCCGCCATGGGGTCTTCAATGACGACACCCAGCTCATACTGAATGCCAGGAGCGGATTGGTGAAGCTCGCCGACGTAAGCGACACTATTGCATACGGCGTGGATAAAAGCTCATTATTGACCAATTCATTCAGAAGTGGTCTGACGGCGCTGACTAATATCCACAGACAGGCGGTGCGCAATACCGTGGACCGGCATATGCCTGCTATGCAGGATCTTTACTCAAGTTTAGGTTCGGGTTTTGGGTTTACCTATGAAAAAGCGAAGTCGGCCGGTTGGGGAAGGTTTGATGACGAGTCGACTAGCCGGTTCTTCGGCGAATTGTCTAAGCAATTGACCGCTCAGA
This sequence comes from Paucimonas sp., assembly GCA_035627375.1. Taxonomy (GTDB): domain Bacteria; phylum Pseudomonadota; class Gammaproteobacteria; order Burkholderiales; family Burkholderiaceae_D; genus DASPLX01. Next base: position 120,792 of record DASPLX010000037.1, read on the forward strand.
AACCCGATTATTTGCAGTTCTCTATCCTTTTACAAGGAGTGGGACGGTCCTTCGGGTATGAGATTCCCAATATCCCGAGCATCAATTATTCCGTTCGTAGCAACGGCATAGGAACTCCGGGCGGATGGGCGATCGCTGCTTCTCAAGATGGACTGATCGTGGGTCTGACGCCGGAAACTCAACCTTTATTCGTGTACAAGGCCAGATCCGCTTTCTAATGCGATGGGCGAGTATTGCAAATGAGAAAGTCTCGCTATGGCGTCGGCATGATTTGAGGCTGGACCTACGACAGCGTAGCGCCGGACGCGCAGATTTTTTGCTCGTTACTGATTGATCCCGTCACGAGAAAGGTCAGGCTTGCCGAACTAGTCGTTCGCTGCGTTCCTTGCTTATGGAGACCAAACTGAAGAAATTCTCTTTCGTTCTGGTATGGATAGTTTTATGTCCATCCTTTCCGGCTGCGATGCGCGTGAAAAAGCCGCGCCGGGGATCGAGCCTCCGGCTTCGGCGGGGCTTATCTTGCCTGCCGCCGCCGAAGGCGTGTTCACCATCGCCGTCGAGGAAGGAGATGTCCAGGGGGACATAGAGAACAATTTTGGCACGTTGACGGTCGGCTCCATGGGGTATGTGGTAGAGATGAACGGCTCGGCGGCGCGTTCCGCCCGGATTTCCGGCGCCGAGGTTTTCAGCCAAGGGAAATGGTGCGCGCAATCCTGGGCGCCAAAAGCGAGCTTGCCCCGAAAGGCATCGTGATAACGGCACTCGAAAGTGGGACGAAGCGCCGGCGTCGCGAGTCGGATTGAATCTCAGCTTGGGTGGAAAGGACCGTCGCTACCCCACGTATCGGTAAGCGATTTGTAATGTCGGCGTCATTAGCATGTCAGGCTGGATAAGTCGCGCCTGGGAGACCGGGAGGTTCCGGAGCTCCGAAGGCTAAACAAGGAGGAAGCGATGCTACGTTGGTTGATCCGCCGCCGTCTGCGTAAATTCGAAACGCTGCTCGACTACGATGCCCGTTATCTGCACGAGATGCTCGATATCAGTTGGCGCGGCTTCATGAAATTTTCCGCCGTCGCCCGGCTCGAGGACCACCGCGAAAACCTGCCCCTGAATGCGGTCTATGCCGCCAGGATCGTGGCGGCGATGAGCGGGGACTGCGGTCCCTGTGTTCAACTCAATGTCCGGATGGCCCGATGCGACGGCGTCGAGACGCCGATCGTCCGCGCCATCCTGGAAGGCGACGAACTGGCCATGGGACCGGATGCGGCGCTGGCTTTTCGCTTTGCCGAAGCATTGCTGGCGCGCGACGCGCAACAACTCGACGGATTGCGGGAGCAGGTTCTCACGCGCTGGGGCCGGCGCGGCGTGTTGGCGCTGGGCACGACGATCGCCGCAGGGCGCATTTTTCCCACGGTCAAGTATGCAATGGGCCATGGCAAGACTTGCGAGCGCATTGAACTTGATGGCGTCTTTCTGGCGGTGAATAGGCGCGGGGCATACGATGCGCGCGAATTCTTCGATCCGTAACCGGATCGCGAGCATGTGCGCTCCAGCGTGACGAAACTATGGAAAAGACTATCCGAATCCAACGGAAATGCCGTCATCCCGCACCGACGGTCTGGGGAGCGATCACCGCGCACGCGCATCGTCGGCTCGGCTGATGACGATCGAATTCGAACCGGTGGGCGGGCGCGCATTCCAGTTTCGCGCCAGGCCGACCACGGTGACCTGGTCGCTGCGGAAGATGGGCGACGGCACGATGCTGACGCTCGAACAGTCCGGTTTCTCCGGGCCCAAGGGCTGGCTGTTGTGCGCCATGATGCGCCGGGGCTGGAAAACGACGCTGGATCGCCGGGGCTTGTCGCAAGTTCTCGACTTGCTGGTGGCGGGGCGCATCGAGAGCCTCGTACCGCGTTTTCCCTGAAGTCCCTCCGGCACGACAGGCGCCGGCCGCCGGCACGGCAAACGGTCGTCGTGTAAGATCCGTCGACGCCGAACCGGATTGCTGGTTCGCGATTCGCGCAATGTCGCGGATCCCCGTTCGGCAAACGGACATCATGGTTTCCTGTCTACCTTCCTAGCGGAGCATCCTCATGCGCGAGGCGCGCGGCACATCGAAACGAGACATCACCGTCGCAATCATTGGCGCCGGCTTCGGCGGACTCGGCATGGCCTATCATCTGAAGCGGGCCGGCATCGATACCTTCACGATCCTTGAAAAGGCCGCCGTTCTCGGCGGTGTGTGGCGCGACAATACTTATCCGGGCGCGGCCTGCGACATTCCGTCGCATCTTTATTCGTACTCGTTCGAACCGGATTATCCGTGGTCGCGTCGCTACGCAAGGCAGGACGAGATCCTGGCTTACCTGCGGCATGTCGCCCGCAAGCATGACCTGGAGCGCCATATCGAATTCGGGCAAGAGGCGGTGCGGGCCGAGTTCGATGCGGCGAGAGGCCTCTGGACGGTCGCCTTCGCGGATGGCTCGGTCCGCGAGGCCGACGTGCTGATCACTGCAGTCGGCCAGCTGCAGCGACCGGTCTATCCGGAGATCGCCGGCCTCGATGCGTTCCAGGGACGTGCCTTCCATTCGGCGCGTTGGGATCACGGTTTCGATTTCCGGGAAAAGACGGCCGCCGTCATCGGCACTGGCGCCAGCGCGATCCAGTTCGTGCCGGAGATCGCGGGCGTCGCCAAGCAACTGTACGTCTTCCAGCGCTCTCCGGGGTGGGTGCTGCCCAAGCCGGATCGTCGGTTCCTGTGCTGGGAGCGGGCCTTGTTCCGGTCGCTGCCGGCGTTGCGTACGCTCGATCGCTTGCGCGATTTCGTCACGCTCGAATTCTTCGGCGCATCCCTATTGAAGGACGCGCTGTTGCGGCGTCCCGCGCAGGCGGTTGCCAAGGCGAAATTCCGCCGCTTGCTCGAGCGCCAAGTAGCGGACCCGGAATTGCGCGCCAAGCTGACGCCGGCATATTCGCTCGGCTGCAAGCGCACGCTGCTGTCCAACGACTGGCTGGCGACGCTGGCGCGACCGGATGTCGAGGTCGTGACCGAGCCGATCCGCGAAGTCGGGCCGGAAACCGTCGTCACGGCGGATGGACGGGCGCGCCGGGTCGATGCGATCATCTACGGCACCGGATTCGCGGCCACGGAATTCCTGGTGCCCATGAAGATCCGCGGCCTCGGCGGCGTCTCCCTGCACGAGCGCTGGAGAGAGAAACATGCGCATGCCTATCTCGGCATGTGCATTTCCGGTTTTCCCAATTTCTTCATGCTGTACGGTCCGAACACCAACCTGGGCGCCGGCTCGATCGTCTACATGCTGGAGCGACAGAGCCGCTATGTGGCGCAATGCCTGGCGCGGCTGCGCGAACTTCCCGGCCGCTATATGACGGTGCGCCCGGAGGCCGAGGCGGCGTTCGACGATTGGGTAACCATCCGCAATGCGCAACTTCCCTACGAATCCGGATGCCGCAACTGGTACCTGGACGCCGGCGGTCGCAATACCAGCAATTGGGGCGGGTATATGAGCGAATACGGCCGGGTCACCCGCGTCTGGCGCGAGGAGCACTTCGAATTCGTTCGGCATGGGATAACCACAGGAAACGAAAGCGTAGCCGATCCGTAAGCGTTATGTAACTCCCGTTTGGATAGACTGAATTCCCTCGATGGCCAGGGGCCGGTCTTCATCAAGGGAACGACACGTGAATGCAAGGAACATTATTTTCGTAGGGCTGGTTTGCGCGCTAATCGCCGGCTGCGGCGGGCAGATCGAAGGAACGCCTCCTCCGATGAATCAGGCGCGCCAGGCGGCCATCGTGCAAAGCGTTCCCGCGCCTGTCTCTTACCAAAGAGCCGTCCATCAGCTCTATATCGCCTACTTGGGGCGACCGGCGGAACCGGCCGGATTGGCGAACTTCACGGCAGTGCTCGTTTCTGCCTCGGCACCCGCGGATATCCGGCAATTGGCCGCCGCGTATTACAGCAATCAAGCCGTCAGGAACGTGGTCGATGCCTTCGGCGACAGCGCCGAGTCCAATGCGCTGTATGCCGGCAATACCATCGAGTTCGTCGCCGCCATCTATCGCAATCTCTTGAATCGCGAACCGCAACTGGAAGGCCTTCGTTTCTGGAGCAATGCCATCGATAGTGGAGCATTGACGCGGGGGCATGCGGCGCTCTCCATTCTGGCCGGCGCCCTGGCCAGTACGACTGCCCAGGGATTGAAAGATGCGAAGACGATCGATAACAAGGTCGCCGTCGCCGTGAAATTCACGTCGTCGCTCGAAGGTATTATCTATGTCGGAAACGATGTGGCCACGGTGTCGCGCGCCATGTTGACGCAAGTCTCGGATGCGACGCCGCCATCGGCATTTCGTGCGATCGCGGATGCGGCGCTCGAGAGGCTGGGTGTCGTCGGTTTTGATTCGATCGATATCGGCGCCCGTTCGGGCATCCAGCAGGAGCGAACCGTCATCATCGAAGACCGGGCGGCATGGGCCGGCTTGTGGGCGGAGCACAAGCGGTTCGATGCTGCGTACGCCGAGGTGCCGAGCATCGATTTCGATGAACGTATCGTGCTCGGCGTGTTCATGGGTAGCCGTACGACGGCGTGCCATAGCATCCGGATCGTCGTCATTCATCGGAGCGGACAAAACAATGTCGTCGAGTACCGGGAGAACACTCCTTCGTCGGCCGAGCTGTGCGGAGAAGCGCTTGTTTCACCGGCGCATCTGGTCAGCGTCCCGCGTTCCCCTTATCCGTATGTGTTCGTGAAACAGTAAAGAAATGAAAATCATATTGATACTGACCGGCGTCGCCGTCGCCGTCGTTCTCGCCATCGTAGCGCTCGGCATGGCAGCGCCGAAAGATCACGAGGTTTCACTGGAGCGCGACTACGCGGTTCCGGCGGAGAAGATATACAAGCTCGTGCGCGCCTATGAGGATTATCCCTCGTGGCGCAGCGGCGTGACGGCCGTGACGCGCGACGGCGACGACCGCTATATCGAGGAATCCGGGCATGGCAGGATTCCCTACAAGATCGTCGAGCAGCGCCCGCATGCGCGGCTGGTATCGCAGATCGACGATCCCGGCCTGCCTTTCTCGGGCACCTGGACCTTCGAGATCATCGATCGCGGAGATGCCTGCCGCTTACGGATCACCGAAACCGGTAGCGTTCCGAATCCCGTCTTCCGCTTTTTCTCGACCTATATGTTTTCCCACGAGGAAACCATTCGCGTCTACTTGGCCGACCTGGCGCGCAAGTTGGGCGAGAAATGAGTCCGCAGGCCGGAGATCGTGTGATTAAGCCGATCTGTAAGTGAAACGTAAATGCTTCCACGCTACGATGCGCGGGACTTCGGATTCTTTCATGTCGTCCGAGAAGGCAGGGTGGAATCGGAGTTTGTGTTCCTTATGTCTCTTCCTTCAGTCGAAGGTTTGCTCCGCAGAATTCTCCCCTCCGCGGAGCTTTTTTCCCACTCTATCGAGGACTCGAACATGCAGAATTTTCGAATCGTCGCGCGAATCGTCAAGCATTGCAGGTCGTTCGCGCTGTTTAGCTGTTGCGCGATGTTCGTGGCCGCGTGCGGCGGCGGGGGGGGCGCGACCGGCGGCGGACAAGCGGACGCCGCGCCGATCGATCTGGCGATGCCGGGTGTCGCCATCGTGAAACTGCGTGCGGCGCAGGACGGCTGGATCGCCCTTTCCGAGAAGTTGAGGCCGGTGGAGCCGGTAGCGACCCCGGAACGGCGGCTGCTGTTCGCCGACGACGGCAAATCGGTCTCGGCGAGTTTCGAGGCGCCGGCTGGCTGGTCGCTGATCGACTTCGCTCTCCATCCATCGCGCGAGGCGAGCGCGGTGCTGGCGACCAACAAGGCCTTGCGCCTGGTGCGGCTCGATCGCGCGGGGCGCGTGCTGAGCCAGACCGATTTCGCGGATCCGGGCGCGCCGACCGATCCGTTCGTCGGCGACAGCGTTGTCATCCGCGACTCGCATTCCATGCTGCCGTTCGCTACCCGCGACGCCGTACGGCTTGCTCCGATCGGCGAAGATCTCGCGCTGGCCGTCCGTACCGGCCGCAACGCGGTCGTCGCCTATCGGCTTTCCCATGCCGCCGGCGGATTTTCCCGGGTATGGCGCACGCTCGTGGAACCCGGAGTCTTCATCGGCATCCTCGGCATTACCTCGGGCAGCTTCGACCCGTTCGGCGGGCTGGACAATCAATTCCGCGTGCTGCTCGACGCCGACGCGGCGGGGCGGATCGCCGTCGCGATCAGCATTGCCTATACCGAACATCTGGCGGGGCACGCCGCGCACTTCGGCGAACCTTTGCCGTCTGACTTGGCTGGCGGCGTACTGGTGACCGCGCTGGCGCCTGACGGCCACCGCCTGGGAACCGCCCTGATCGACACCGTGCAACGTTCGGAAGCGCACGCCTTACGGTGGATCGGCGACGACGTCGCCGTCGCCGGCAGGGTGTTATCCGAGCGGCTCCCGGACGGCAGCGGTTGGAACGCCTATCTGGGCATCGTGCGTCCGGCCAGCGGGCAGGTTCTGTCTTACCGGCCGGTTGACGTGGAGCGCGGCGACGTGATCTTCGATATGGCGCGCTTGCCCGACGGCCGGCTGCTTGCCGCTGGCAGCAGCGGCTACACGCAGAACCCGTTCGGGGGCAGCATCTCGGAGGAATCGACGCCGCTGCTGGCCGTCCTGGAGGCCGACGGCCGCGTCGTCCGCCGCCTTTCCGTGGCCGCCGGGCCGCGCCAGAACCAACTGCGCTCGCTGGCGCCGCGCAAGGACGGCTGGCTCTTCGCCGGCTTACGCAACGGTCCGGGTACGCATTCCGCCGACGGCAATCCGGCGCTATTGACGGCCGACGGCCTGGTGCGCGGAACCAGGTTGTCCGCTCCCTGACTTTTTTCCTTCATCGACAATCCCATTACTTGGAATCGTTATGGCTCTCGAAGGCAAGTTTCACGAAGGGTTCGCGACCACCACCGCGGACAAGCTGATCAACTGGGCCCACACGGGCTCGATGTGGCCGATGTCGTTTGGTCTCGCTTGCTGTGCCGTAGAAATGATGCATGCCGGTGCATCGCGTTACGATCTCGACCGCTTCGGCATGATGTTCCGGCCGTCGCCGCGCCAGTCGGACGTGATGATCGTCGCTGGCACGCTGTGCAACAAGATGGCGCCCGCGCTGCGCAAGGTCTACGACCAGATGGCCGAGCCGCGCTGGGTCATCTCGATGGGCTCCTGCGCCAACGGCGGCGGCTACTATCACTACTCGTATTCCGTCGTGCGCGGCTGCGACCGCATCGTGCCGGTGGATGTCTATGTGCCGGGTTGTCCGCCGACCGCCGAGGCGCTGCTGTACGGAATCATGCAACTGCACAACAAGATCAAGCGCACCAACACCATCGCGCGCTGAAAATCACTGTCGCGAAAGGGGACTCCCCATGCAATCACGCACTTTCCGCCTTTCCGACTTTCCGCTCTGACGCCGGCGCTGCCCGCGCCGAACTACTTGCTGCCCGCACCGATCTATTTCAACTCGCAAGTACTGCCCGACTCCAGTCTTCGCGCGACCTCGATCGACGGCGGCGTGGTCTGGGCCAACGTCCCGGACGGCGTGTACACGATCCCCGCCTCGCATCCGACCCGCAGGTTCGCCTCCTTCGTCGCGACCTGCAAGGAAGGGCGCCTCATCAACGCCGATCCGCCGCACGGGCTGAAGGAGATAACGTGACCGACCTGGCGACGCTCGACGAGCATCTGCGGGCGGAGAACGAGAACGATCTCGCCTCCATCATGGCGACTCATTTCGCGGATCCGGCGGTACGGATCAACCGCCGCCTCTTTGCGGGCGCCGTCGCGGTCGGGCGCTTCCGTGCCAAGTTTGGTTTCGGCGGCGACGGTGCCTTTTCCGAGGTGTATGTCCGGGAATTGCGGCGTCGTGCCGCCGGTCGCGTCGTCGTCATCGAACAGAGGCTGTCCGGCCGCCATACCGGCACCTGGCGCGACATGGCGCCGACGCACAGGGCGTTCTCTGTGCCGGTATGCACGGTGTATTCGCTCGACGAGCAGGGAGCGCTGATCGCCGAAGAGGTCTATTTCGACAGCGTCCAGATTCTTGCCCAACTGCGCGGCGACCTTGGGGGGCTGAGCCGGCCTCTTTCCTCTTACTTCCTTTTTTATTCATTCCATCCCTCCGCCTCGCGGAAGGATGGCCTTTGCACGGCCCTAAACAACTTCGCTTAACCGGGGATCACTTATTTTGAGGACGGTGTTTCAACCGCACCGTCCCCGATGCTCGGTTTGTCGGAAGTATGTATTTCATCCATCCGTTCGAATATTCGAACGGATGGCAGAAGGACACCACTCGAATAGGCAGGGGAGAAGCAGCGATGGTCGGGATTTTCAGCGCCGGTGGACAAGGTCTGGGCGGTTCCATCGATCAGTTGGGCGGCAAGGGGTTGTTGGGGACGGCGGCGAGCGGCCGCAGCCGGGAAAATCTTTATCTGAACGCCGCCAACGGCAACCTGGTGATCCAGCGGCGCGACGAATACCTGGCAGGACTGGGCGAGGATCTCGGGCTGGTCCGCACCTACAACAGCCGTGGCGGCTACGACGACGGCGACAACCGCGACGGCTGGCGCATGAGTACCTACCGCGGCGTGCGAGGGCTGACCGGCACCGTCAACACGGCGGACAGCGCCATCTGGCGCATGGACGGCGACGGCCGCCAGGCCCGCTATGTCTACGACGCCGCGCGGGGCGTGTATCGCGGCGCCGACGGCGAGGGGGCCGACGACACGCTGGCTTACGACGCCTCGCGCAATACCTGGACCTGGAACGACGGCGCCGGCGACAGGAGCGAAACCTATCTCTGGAACGGAGCCGAGGACTACGGCCGCTTGACCGCGCTGTCGGATGCCGACGGCAATACCCAAACCTACGTGTACGACGGCGCCGGCCTGCTCAGCCGCGTGGAGCTGGCGAGCGGCGAGTCGGTCGTGTTCCGCTATGCCGGATCCAATCTCTCCGCCGTGGAGACGGTCGGCCGCGATGGCGCCGTCGCGGCGCGCACCAGCTATGCTTACGACCGCTTGAACCGCCTCGTGCAGGTCAGGATCACGCTCGGCGTAGCCGCCGGCGATCCGGTCGGCGGCGATCTGCCGAGCGGCGCTTTCGCCATTGACGGCGGCGAGCCGGTAGACACCGACGGCGGCGAGGGCGGCGAGGGCGGCGTTTATGTCCGCTACACCATCGACTACTCTTATGACGGCGACAGCAAGCGCCTGCGAAGCCTGCGGGAGAAAGACGGGACCTACCTGATGTTCGGCTATGCGGAAGTGGATGGCGAATACCGGTTGTCCACGGTCACCGATCTGGCGCTGAATCGCGTCACGAGCTACGACTACGATACCGCCAACGGCCGGACGACGGTGATCGATCCGCTCGGCGCACGGACCGTCTTGCACCACGACGCGCAAGGCCGGCTGACGAAGGTGGAAATGCCCGCCGTCGGCGAGGTCAAGAATATCGTGCGCTACGAGTACGATGCCGCCGGCCGCGTGACTCGCATGACCGACGCCGCCGGGCGTGCCGTCGAGTACGGCTACGATGCCGCCGGGAATCGCACATGGCAGCAGGATGCGTTCGGCACCCGGATCGAGCGTACTTATGGCGCCGACAACAAGCTGTTGAGCGAGACGGTGTTCGCACCGGACGACCCGCACAGCGGCCGCACGACGCGCCATGCGTACGACGCCGAAGGTCACCTCCGCTTTACGGTCAGCGCCGCCGGACGGGTGGTCGAATACCGTTACACCGCCGCCGGCCTGCTCGAGAAGGAATTCCATTATGCCGATGCGATCTACGTCGGCGATGCCGGCCTGGGCGAACTGGAGAGCTGGGCCGCGGCGCGCGACAAGACGCGCGCCGAACTGACGCAGTACAGCTACGATTTCCGGGGCCAATTGAGCGCGGTCAAGCGCTTCGCCGCGACACTGGTCGACGGCAGCGGCGACGCGTACGGCGGCGTCACCACCGTGAACTATCTCTACGACCAGCACGGCCGCCTGCTGAGCAAGGTCGACGACAAGAACCAGGGCACGGTGTTCGTCCATGACGGCCTGGATCGGATACTGAGCAGCAGCACGGCCGGTTTCGTCACCGTCTACGATTACGCCGACGAATTCAAACGCACCACCATCACGACCGCCGAGGGTGTGCAGACCGTACAGCAATACGATGCGGCCGGCGAGTTGATCAGTGTGGCGCGCGGCGATGCACCGGCCACCACCTACGAATACGACGCCAACGGCCGCCTGCGCAGGGAAATCGACCCGACAGGGATCAGGAAGTTCTACTTGTACAACGCCGAAGGCCGGATGATCGCCGCGATCAACGGCAGCGACGGCAAGATGACCGAGTACGCGTACAACAGCGCCGGCCTGCTGACGAGGACGATCGACTATGCGGGCGTCCTGACTTCCTGGCATCTGGCGCAGTTGCAATCGACGGGCGTAGGCGGCACGGAAGTGCCGCCGCTGTTCAGTAACATCAACAACCTCGGAACCTACCGCCCGGCGCCGCATCCCGACGACCGCGTGCAGTGGAGCCTGTACGACAACCAGGGCCGGCTGGCCAAGCGCATCGATGCGCTGGGCGGCTTGACCGAATTCCAGTACGGCGGCGCCGGCGAATTGCTGGCGACCATCCGCTACGACGAGAAGGTGGAACAGCGCGTGCTGGACGGCCTGACGGTGGAGTCGTCGCCCGAGGCGGTGACGGCGGATCGCGACAGCGGTTGCCCGGTGGAGCTGCGCGTCTACGATGCGGACGGCAAGCTGCTCGGCGTGATCGACGCGGAAAACCGCTTGGTCGAATACCGTTACGACGCGGCGGGCCGCATGACGCGCATGATCGCCTATGCGAACCCGATCCGCTCCGACGACGGCCATCCCTACTTGCGTCCCGACCTGGAGACCATCCGCCCGCTGCCGGATGACGGCAAGGATCAGCATACCTGGTATTGGCACGACGATCGGGGCCAGGTGACCGCCATGGTGGATCCGGAATTCTATTTGTCGACCTACGTCTACGACCAGGCCGGAAGGCAGACGGAGGTCCTGCGCTACGCGGGCAGGCTGACGGTGGCGGTGCCCGACAGCACGATCGAGCAGATGCGCGCCAACGCCGACGTGCCCGGCAAGAACCAGCTCACGCGATACGAGTACAACGCGCAAGGTCTGCTGCAATCGGAGACGGCGCCGAACGGTCTGGTCACCTACCACACCTACGATCGCGACGGCCGCCTGCGCGCCACGACTCAGGACTACGGCAGCGCCGCGGCACGCACCACCGCGCGCCTCTACGACGCCAAGGGCCGCCTGTGGCGCAGCTACGACGGCGTCAATCGCGCCACTAGCTACCAGTACGATCATGCCGATCGCCTGATCAGCAGCACCGACTCGCTAGGCAACAGGACGGTGTACTACTACGATGCGCATGGTCGCCTGACCCATACCATCAATGCGCTCGGCGAGACGCAGCGCACGGTTTACGACCAGTTCGGCCAAGCCGTGGAGAACATCCGCTATGCGGCGAAGATCAATACGTCGACCGTCCTGCCGACGCTGACCGGCGGCTTGGCGAACACCACGCTGCGGCAGGCGATCGACGCCATCTACAACGCCGCCAATGACAGCCGTCTGCGCTGGAGCTACGATCGCGTCGGCCAACTGATGAGCGCGACCGATGCCCGCGGCAACGCCACCGTCCACGAGTACGATATCCTCGGCAATCGCCGCCACAGCCGCCAGGCGCTTGGCGACGGCCGCACCCGGCACAGCAGCTACGAGTATGACCTGCGCGGCCGCCTGACCCGCAGCGCCGTCGATCCGAGCGGCATCGACGCCGAACAGCGCCTGTCCTACGACGCCTTCGGCCGCATCATCGCTCGCGAGGACGCGCGCCACGGCATCACGTTCACCAGCTACGACCGTCTGGGCCGCGTCGTCACCGTCACCGATCCGCGCAACCACGCGCGCGTTTCCAGCTACGACGCCTTCGGCCGGGTCCTGACCCAGACCGACGCCCTGGGCAAGACCACCGCCACCAGCTACACCCCCGACAACCGCAGCGTCACCGTGCGCAGCCCCGAAGGCATCAGCGTCACCACCGAGTACAACAAGTTCGGCGAGCTCTACAAGCTCACCGACGGCAACGGCAAGACCACTACCTACGAATACGACAAGGCCGGACGCCTGATCAAGGTCACCTCGCCCAACAACGACGTCACCCGCACCGACTACGTCAGCAACCGCATGACCGTCACCGACCCCGGCGGCATGGTCACGGTGCATGTGTTCGACGCGGCCAACCGCACCAGCACCGTGACGGTCGATCCGAACGGGCTGAACCTGGTCACGCGCTACGACTACGACGGCAAGGGACAGCGGGTGAAGGTGATCGACGCCCTGGGCGTGGTCACCGAGACCGGGTTCGACCTGAACGGACACGTCAAGTCGGTGGTGATCGATCCGAACGGCCTGAACCTGCGCACCGAATACGTGAGCGACCCTCTGGGCAACCTGCTGAGCGTGACCGAAGGCGCGGGCAGCCCGGCGGCGCGCACCACGACCTACCACTACGACAAGCTGGGACGGCGCGACTGGGAGCGGGTCGACCCGAACGGCGCCAACCTGCTCACCAGCTATACCTACGACGACGCCGGCAACCTGGTGGCCAAGACCGGCCCCGACGGGCGCATCCATCGCTACGGCTACGACGCGAACAACCGGCTGGTGCTCAGCGTGGACCCGGAGGGAATCGCCACGGTGCACGAATACGACGCCAACGGACGCCAGATCCGCAGCACGGTGCATGCGCGGCCGTTGTCGGGGCTGCCGGCGCCGGCGACGATGGCTGCCGGCGCGAACTGGGCGGCGGGGATCGTGCCGCAGCAGGACGACGCGGACCGTACCGACAGGACGGTGTACAACAGCGACGGGCTGGTTCGTTACCGGATCGATGCCGGGCGGCGGGTGACCGGCTATGAATACGACGGCAACGGCAACGTGGCGCGGCAGACCCGCTACGCGCGCACCGATTGGACGCTGGATGCGCAACACCAGCTGAGCATCGGGAGCAGCCCGGAGGATCGGGTGACGGGGACGGTGTACAACGCGGTGAACCTGGCGATCTGGGAAGTCGACGAGCTGGGGCGGGCGACGGGAATCGAATACGACAAGGCGGGGAGGGAGACGCGGCGCACGCAATACGCCACGCCGATCGCGTGGCCGCGCACGGCCCTGCCGCGGGAAAGCGACTTCACGGGGCTGAGCGCGACGGGAGCGCGGCGCAGCGGGAAGACGTATGACAAGGCGGGGCGGCTGAGGGCCGAAGTGGACGGCCTGGGGCAGGTGCGCAGCTACGAGTACGATAAGGCGAACCGTGTGACCGGGGTGACGTCGCATGCGGGGACAGTGTCGTGGAGCTCGACGGTCGCGCTGGAAAGCCAGGTGGCGATACTGCTGGGAACGGGCAACAGCCTGAACCGGAAAGAAATCACGATCTACGACAAGGCCGGGAGGGAGGTATACCGGCTCAATGCGCTGAAGGAGGTGACGGCGACACGGTGCGACGCGAGCGGCCTGGTCGTCGGGAGCACGGCGTACGCGAAAGCATACACGGGGACGGCGTACGACAAGACGTCGCTGGATAATTTCTACGGGCTGGCGGCGAACCAGAGCGCGGACGACCGGAAGGTGGAAGTGGTGCGGGACAGCGCGGGGAGGGTGGCGTACGAGGTGGATGCGCAGCGCAACGTGACGCGCCACCGGTACGACAGCCTGGGGAATCCGGCGGGAAGCATACGCTATGCGAACGGTTATAGCGGGACGGTGAACAAGGCGAATCTCGATGCCTGGTACAGTCCGACCGCCAACCCGTCGCATTTGAGCGCGCACGACCGCCAGACCGCGATCGTGGAAGACAAGGCCAACCGTCGCCTGTTCCGGATCGACGCCGAAGGCCATGTCGAACTGCAGCAGATGAACGAGTTCGGCGAGCTGGAAAGCAGCACGCTGCTCGCCGCCGCCATCGCCGGATGGCGCAGCGGCGCCTCGGTGCCGAATGCCGGCGCGTTGGCCGACATGCTCGACGCCGGGCGCGACCGCACCAGCCATGTCGTCCGCAACGCCCTGGGCCAGGTGGTGCGTAGCATGAATGCCGCCGGCGAAGTGGTGGAATACCGTTACGGCGATTTCGGCGAAACGATCGAAACCAGGCGTTACGGCACTGCGGGCGCCCTGGATGCCGCCGGCGCCATCGTCGTTCCCGCCAACGCGCCGCATCGCGTCGAGTACGCGCAATACGACGCCGCCGGCCGTATCTTGCGCAGCATGAATGCGGCCGGCGAGGCCACCGAGTATGCCTACAACAGTTTCGGCGACACCATCGCGACCAGGCGCTATGCCGCGCTCGGCGACTGGGACGAAGCAGCCCGGAAAATCGCCGTCGGCGCCGGCGACGCCGATCGTGTCGACTACGCCGACTACAATGCCCTGGGCCTGGTGACGCGCAGCATGAACGCGGCCGGCGAGGTGTGCGAATTCGTCTACGGCAATTTCGGCCAAGTAATCTCGACCAGGCACTATGCGAAGGCGGGCAGTTGGAACGGGACGACCAAGAGCATCGCCGTTCCCTCAGGCACGGCTTACCGCGCCAGCTATGTCCAGTACGACAGCCTTGGCCGGGCCGTGCGCACTCTGAACGCGGCCGGCGAGATCGGTGAAACTATCTACGACAGTTTCGGCCAGGCAGTCTCGACCAGGCAATACGCGCAGGCCGGCAGTTGGAGCGACGACGCCAAGACCATCGTCATTCCCGACGGCGCGACCTTCCGTGCCGACTACCGGCAGTTCGATCGCCTGGGCCGCATGACGCGCAGCATGAACGCCGCCGGCGAAGTCGCCGAGCAGATCTATGACAGCCTGGGCGACGTCATCGCGACCCGCCGCTATGCGAACCAGGGCAGCTGGGACAATAGGACGATCAGCGTGCAGGCGGGCAGCGCCGACCGCACCAGCTATGCGCAATACGACCGGCTGGGCCGCGTCACGCGCAACATGGATGCCGCGGGCGGCGTCACCGATACCGTCTACGGCAAGTTCGGCGAGTCGGTGGCCACCGTCCGGTATGCCCGTGCCGGCATTTGGAACGACATCGCCAAGACGATCGCCGTCGACGGCGACGGCGCCGACCGCCGCAGCTACACCGAACGCGACGCCCTGGGCCGCGTGGTGCGGACGCTGGATGCGGAGGGCGGCGTGACCGAAGTCGGTTTCAACGGTTTCGGCGAGGTCATCAAGACCCGGCAATATGCCTTGAGCGGTTATTGGGACGGAACGGCGGAGACGGTGGTGACCGATCCGGACGCCGCCGACCGCTTCGGCTACTTGCAGCGCGACGTACTGGGCCGGGTGACGCGGAGCGTGGATGCGCTCGGCAATGTCAGCGGCACGCGCTACGATCATTTCGGCAATGCGGTCGAAACGATCCGCTACGCGCGGGCCGGAAGCTGGAACGAAGCCCACCAAGCCATCGCGGTGGACGAAGACGGCGCAGACCGTTTCACTTGCACGGAGTACGATGCGCTGAACCGGATCGTGCGTACCTTGGATGCGCACGGCAACGTCGACGAAACCACGTACGACGCGCTGGGCGACGCGATCAAGACCAGGCAGTACGCGCGGCCGGGAAGCTGGAACGACAGCACCAACAGCATCGGCGCGACCGCCGCCGCCGGGGATCGTATCGCTTATGTCCAATACGACGCCCTCGGCCGCGTCAAACGCGTCATGAATGCGCTGCGCGACGTCAAGGAGATCGAATACAACCTGTTCGGCGAGGCGATCAAGACCAGGCACTATGCCGGGCCCGGCAACTGGGACGAGGCCAGCGGAACCGTCGGCGCGGCGGGCGGCAGCGGCGATCGCATCGACTATGCGGCTTACGATGCGCGCGGACGCCTGACCAGGAGCATGAACGCGCTCGGCGAGGTCAAGGAAATCGCGTACAACCGTTTCGGCGACGCCATTAAGACCACGCGGTATGCGGGCCAAGGCAATTGGAACGAAGCGACGCGCAGCATCGGCGTCGCCGCCGGCGAGGAGCGCATCGATTATGCCGAATTCGATGCGCTGGGCCGCGTAGTGCGCCGCATGGATGCGCTCCTGCACGTCAGCGAGAATACTTACGACCGGTTCGGCAACGTCATCGTCAGCCGCGATTACGCCGGCCAGGGAGGCTGGAACGGCGCCGCCAACGCCATCGTCGTCGAGGCCGGCGCCGCCGACCGCGTCGAGTATGCCCAATACAATGCCTTGAACCGCGTCACGCGCCGCATGGACGCGGCCGGGTGCGTCACCGGCACCTCGTACGGCCGGTTCGGCGAGGCCGTGGCGACGACCCGCTACGCCAACCTCGGCCATTGGGACGGCGCCAGCGGCACGATCGAGGTCGACTGGGACACGAACGTCGACCGCACCAGCTACATGGAGCGCGACACGCTGGGCCGAGTGGTGCGCACGCTGGAAGCGACTCGTCCGCTCGATCGGATCGGGAGCGCCAAGGAGATCCGCTACAACCGCTTCGGCGAAGCCGTGGCAACCGTCGAATATGCATCGTCCGCGCGCTGGAACGGCGACGACAACCGGGTCGTCGTGCATGCCGACGCCGCCAAGGACCGCGTCGAGTACACGCAATACGATGCGTTGGGCCAGGTTGTGCGGCGCATGGACGCCATGAAAACCGTCACCGAGACCTTTTACGGCCGTTTCGGCGAGGCGACGGCGACGCGGCAGTACGCCGCCGCCGGCAGCTGGAACGGCGCCGAGCAGCGCATCGAGGTCGATTTCGACGGACGCCGCGACCGCCTCAGCTTCATGCAGCGCGATGCCCTGGGGCGCGTGGTGCGTACGCTGGACGCGACCAATCCGCTGGACAAGACCGGGATCGCCAGGGAAACCGTCTACAACCGCTTCGGCGAAGCGATCGCGACCACCTTGTACGCCCAAGCCGCCAGCTGGAACGCCGACGACGGCACGGTGTCGGTGACCGCCGATGCCGTCAACGATCGCACCAGCCGGGTGCAATACGACGCCGCCGGCCGCGCCTGGAAGCGCATGGACGGCGAGCGGCAGGTCACGGAAACCACCTACGACCGCTTCGGCCAGGCACTCCGGGTCCGGCAATATGCGCGAGCCGGCAACTGGAGCGCCGATGGCGTCATCAGCGCCGACGCCGATCCGGCGGACCGCATCAGCGGCAGCGTGTTCGATGCGGCCGGCAACCAGCAATATGCCATCGATTGGAAAGGCGGCGTGACGCGCCTGGTCCGCAATGCTTTCGACGAAGTGGTGACGACGGTCGCTTATGCGGCGACCATCGCCTGGCCTGCGGAAGGCGCGGCGCTGGCGACGGCATTGACCGGCCTCGCCAACGGCGGCAATGCGCAAGACCGCTACAGCGGCGCGTTGCGCGACGCTCTCGGCCGGGTCAGCGCCAGCATCGACCCGAGCGGCAGGGTGACGCAAATCGCCTATGACAATTTCGGCGACAAGACCGGCGAGACCGTCCGCGCGCAGCGCATCGCGCCCCTGTCGGCGACTCATCCGGTGCTGACGACGCAGGACGTCTCGGCCGTCCAGGCGCGCGCCGCCGATGCCCATACCGCCGTCGCTTATGATGCCGCCGGCCGCGCGGTGATGGAGATCGACGCCGATGGCAATATCCGCGAATTCGCCTATGACGGCTTCGGCCGCCGCACCCTGGTGATCGAACATGCGGCGCCGACGGCGCCGCGCAGCGCCGCCGACGGCGCACTGACCGCCGCCGACGTGCAGGCGCTGACGGCGTTGGGCAAGCCGCTCGATCCGGCCGACCGTTACCTGGGAACGGCCTACGACGCCGACGGCCAGGTCAGCCATACGATCGACGCCAAGGGCGCGGTGACCCGCATCCTGCGCAATCGCGCCGGCGAACAGAACGGCGAAGTGCGCTATGCCACGCTCATCGCCTGGCCGCAGGCGGCGGCATCGCTCAACGAGTCGTTCGTGCAAGGCATCGTGAGTCCCGATCCGCTGAACGATCGCCACGAGGCCAGTTGCCTCGATACACTCGGCCGCGTCGTCGCCAGTATCGACGCCGGCGGCCGCGTGGTGCAATACGGTTACAACGCGGCCGGCCAGGTGACGAGCATCCTGCGACGGACCAGCCCGCTCGATCCGCGCACGGCGGATAACCCCGGATTGAGCCCGGACGATCTCGCGGCGATCGCGCCGAGTCCGGAAGATCGCTACGAAGCCAGGATGTACGACGACAACGGCCGGCTGACGGCGAGCGTCGATGCCTTGGGCGGACTCACGATCACGCGTTACAACGCCTACGGCGAGATCGCCGGCACCACGCAGCGCGCCAACCGGGTGCAGCCGGGCAATGCCCCATGGCCGGCAGCACCGCTGTCGGAGGCCGCCTTGGCCGCGGCCGTCGGCGCTGTCGCGCCGCACGCAGACGACCGCAGCAGCTATACGTTCTACCAGGGAGCGACGCGCTACGACATCGATGCCGAACGCCATGTCACGGCGACCATCGCCGACGCCTTCGGACGTCCGACGGCCGTGACCCGCTATCCGCAATGCCTGGCGGTCGATCCGGCCGGCCTGGCGGCGATCACCGACGCCATGGTCGCCGGCCTGTCTGCGGCGGACAGCCAGGGCGTCGGTCCGGCCACCACCATCACCCGGTACGACACGGCCGGCCGCGTCGTATCCGTCACCGATCCGCTCAATCGGATGACGACCACGGAATACGATACCGACAGCGCCATCGGTCAGACCGTCACGGTCGACGTCCCGGGAGCCGGCGGCTCCCATGTGACCCTGACGCGCGTCATCTGCGGTTCGGAACGAATCGTGCTGCCGGACGGTACGGTCACGCTGCGCGAATTCGATGCCGATGGCTTGCTGATCCAGCAGATCGAATCGTACGGCACCGCCGAAGCGGTCGCCACGCGCTATGCCTACAATGCCTTCGGCGACATGGTGGCGGCGGTGGACGCACGCGGCATCGCTCTGGCGGAAAGCGACAGCGGTTGGGCCCGGCGCGAACGCGCCGCCCTCGGCTACCTGGAGTCCAGCTCCATGCTCGGCGCCGCGGACAAGCGCGCCCTGATGGCTCGCTATACCCTGGTCAAGACCTACGACTCGAACGGCCGGGTTACCGCGAGCGCCGATGCGACCGGCGCCACCGTACGGATGACGTACGATAGCTTCGGCAACCTGGTCGAAGAGACGAATGCGTTGGGCGGCAAGACCCATAACTACTACGACAAGCTCGACCGCCGGTGGCTCGCGATCGATGCCGCCCGCCGCTACACGAAGACCGTGTACGACGACGTGCGGAACCAGCGCATCGTCACGCACGGCGGCGTGGCGGCCGGCGTCGGCTATATGATCGGCCAGCCGCCGGCCAGCCTGTCGGCTCCGACCGATACCGTCGCAACCGCGCGCGACAAGCTCGACCGCGTGACGGAAACCAGGGAAACGCTGCCCGGCGAGGCAGAGCGCAAGGTCGTCGACGGGTACAACGTCTTCGGCGAGCGCGACGCGCGCACCGTCCACGACGCCGATTTCGGCAGCGCGACCACGATCTGCGAATACACCAAGCTCGGCCAGCTGCGCACCGAAATCGTACCGGGCATGACCAGCGACGGCCGGGCGGTGGTCAACAGCTATGTCTACGATGCGCGCGGCAACCTGATCGCCAAGCGCCTGGCGCAGGGTTCGGCGGACGAACGCGCCACGGTCCGCAGATACGATGCCGCCGGCCAGTTGCGGAGCGAAGGCCCGGCGAACGCGGTCATGGTCTTCACCGAAGCCGGGGGCTGGCAAAGCGCGACGCTGACCACGGAATACGCATACGATGCGCGCGGCCGCGCGGTGCAGATCAAGGATGCGGCCGGCAACATCAGCCGCACCTGGTACAACAGCCTCGGCCACGTCATCGGCACGGTCAACGGCGCCGGCACGCTGACCCGCATGTGGACCGATCCGGCCGGCAATGCCTACCGCGTCGACATCTACGGCGACGCAGCGGCGGTGACGCCGGTGGCCATGATCGGCGACGTGGCGCAACCGGGACCGGTGCCGAGCGGTTCGATCAACAACATGCATTCGATCGCCTACCGCTACGACGGCGCCAACCGCAGGACCTCGTCGAAGATCGTCAATGTGCTGTTGGGCGAGCTCGACCGCGCGATGAACGCGGACGGCGGCTACGTCAGCTACTACGGCGACGTGACCGAGCAGACCGCGTACGACGCCGCCGGCAACGTGATCCGGCAGATCGATGCGCAAGGCAACGTGACGCGCAGCTGGTACGATGCCGTCGGCCGCAAGCTGCTGCAGGTGGACCAGGCCGGCTACGTGACGGCGTGGAGCTACACGTTGACGACGACCACCGAGAAGCGCTACGGCTCGGCGGTGACGTTGCCGGCCGCGGCGCTGGACGCCATGCCGGCGGCCGACGTGGAAGCCAATGCGCTGGCCAACACCGGCACGGCCACGGGCAACGAGGCGCGCCAGGTGCGCACGACCGTGACCACGTACAACGGCCGTGGCGAGACGGTGAAGACGGAGGTGCAGACCGGCGCCGGCACAGCCATCACGACGTATGCTCATAACGGGCTCGGCCTGGTGGCGCGCAAGACCGATGCCGACGGCGTGACCACGACCTTCAAGTACGACGCCCTGGGACGCATGGTCAGGCAGACCGTGGAACTGGAAGTCATCGACGAGAACGGCGACAACGTCGGATGGCAGGCGGACGCAAGCGCGGCGTCGACGCAGGTCACCGATTTCGAGTACAACGGCGTCGGCGAAACGGTACGGACCATACGGCGCGGCGCGGATGGCCTGGCCGACCGCATCGTCATGCAACGCTACAATGGCGCCGGCCAATTGATCGCGCAGAGCGATGCGGCCAACTATGGTTGGACCACTTTCGGTTACGACCGCGCCGGCCGGCGCAGCTGGGAGGCCAAGGTGCTGCAGGACGCGGACGGCAACCGCAAGGCGGTGGTGTCGAGCATCGTCCAGGATGCGGCCGGACGCGAATCGCGCCGCACCACTTTCACCAAGGCGGAAGCGTGGAGCGACCGGGACGGCATGCCCCAGGTCGACACCGGAGCCTGGGCACAGGCGGGCTGGACCGCCGGCACGGTGCAGGAATACCGCTACGACAGCTATGGCCAATTGACCGCCAAGGGCGAGCGTGCCTACGGCGCCGCTTCCTACACCTTGCAGGAGTTCTTCGAATACGACAACGCGGGCCGCTTGTTCAAGACCAATAGCGGCGACGGCGCGACCAAGATCATCCTGCGCGACGCCCGCGGCAACGCGACCTTGACGCTGCGTTCGAGCGGTACGCTCGACTTGCGCCACCTGAGCCTGTCCCAGGTAGCCAACCTGTCGCCGGCGCAGTTGGCCGGCATGACGCTGACGGTATCGGTGTTCGATGCGCGCGGCTTGGCGGTCGAGACCATCGTTCCGCGCGAGAGCGTGGCCGACGTCATGACTAGGATCGCCGAGCGCCTGGGCGCCGTGGAAAACAGCAATGGCGGCGTGACGCTGCAGGTCGATGCATCGCGGGCGCCGTCGGCCGTACCGATTCCCACGCCCGGGGCGCAGACGCTGCAAGTCAGCATCGGTTCGCAATTGTTGGTCACCACGTCCACCGGCGTTCCGTCTTCGGCATTGGCATTGACTTATTCATCGGCGGTGACGGAAGCGGATCTCGATATGTTCAATCCGCCGGCGCCGTATGCCGTCTATTGCGCGTTGGCGCTGCGCAACATCACCGTGACCTTGCCGACGCTGCCGGGCATGGAAGACAACAACTATGTGGTCGTCTACAGCGACGGCCTGGGCTCGTTGCAGACCGAAGTGGCGGGAACCGCCAGCCAGGCGACCATCAGCCTGCCGAACGGCAATTCCATCGCCGCCAGCCGCTTGGCGGCGGCGGGCGGCAATTTCACGGTCACGGTCTACAAGCGCGGCGGCGACGGCCAGCTGCTCCAGGTGGCCACCAAGAGCGATTCGCTGACGGCGGCCAACGGTCCCGACTATTACAGTCCGTGGCTCCGGTCAAACCTGCAGACCGTCACCTACACGCGCACGATCAACGGCGACCGCGAGGCGACGTTCACCTGTCCGCTGGTGCCGTCGGGCGTCCGCAGCGTCCAGGGCCGTACCGTCAATGCCCAGCTCCTGCAACTGACGCAATTGCCGTCCAACACCGCCGCCGTCAGTTTCGGCTACCGCCCTCTGGGCAGCACGATCGCCTTCTTGCCGGCCGGCGCAACGCGCGTGTCGGCCGACGGCAGCCATTGGATGGTCGACTACAGCGCGTTCAACCAGGTGCCGGGCTTGTCCGACACCTATGAGTACGCCTATGCCGCGCTCGACGCCAACGGACGGCAGATATCCGGCGGCAGCGGACGCCTGACGATCAACGGCGCCGGCACGTCCGTCACGCCGGATCCGCAGGTTTTCTCGAGCGTGGCGTCGGCCAGCGTGGCTGCGTCCGGCAGCGCGACCGGCGTCGGCTATCCCGGCCTCGACCTGGCCTACCAGATCTATCACACTCCGCAATCTCCGATCGGCGACCGGGTCGATTCGGTGGTTATTCCGCTCACGACGCTGGCGGGCATGTCGGCGTTCGACACCGGCGGCGTGGACCAATGGGAGGCCGAGCTGATCGATCCGCAGACCAATACGCTGTTGTACCGCGCCAACGCCGACGCCGGCGCTTCGGCGATCGTGATGCAGATCGGCGCCGACCTGCCGTGGCGCAGTTACTCGCTGCGCTTGTACCGCCGCATCGACGACTTCGGCGCGCGCATCCAGTTGGCGACGGACAGCATGCGCATCCCGCTGGCGAGCGGCAATCCGGTGCCGGGCGCCATGTCGGTCATCGAGATACCGCCGCGCCTGGTGATCGGCGGCGTACCGGCCGGCACCGCCCAGGTCACGCTCGGCTGTCGTCCGGCGGGCAGCGGCGGCGCCATGCAATACGTGAACCTGCCGAACGCCGCGCTATTCGGCCATACGCGTCCGGACCTGTTCCACCTGCTGTTGCCCGAAGGAGGCTTCGCGCGCAACACGGCCTACGAGTTCGAGTATTTCGCGCTCGATGCGGGCGGCGTCGCGCAGGCGCGTAGCGGCGGCAATTTCAGCGTCGACAATGCCGGCAACGTCGCCGTATCGCACCAGGCGCCGTTGCCGGTCGGCGGCATCGGCAGCGCCCGCTTTCAGCCCAACGGCATCCTGTCGATCGTCGACGCCGGCCGCAGCGCGACGGCCGATCCGAACGCGGCGCCGACCGGCACCCACGCCAAGGTGAAATATCGCCTGGCCGGCAGCAGCAATTGGTCCGCCGACGTCAACATGCGCCTCGACGGCCTGTTGCCGAACGCTTTCAACTGGAATTGCCAGGGCATGGCGGCCGGCATTTACGAGTACTGCGTGACGGTGCTGGACGACAACGAGCGCGCCGTCAATCAGCTCGGCGGCCGCGTCCAGCTCGGAGCCTCCCCGGCGCTGTTGAGCTATGGGCGCTGGCAGGATTGCCCGGGCATGGTCAAGATCAAGGGCGTGCCGGCGGGCACCGCCTCGGTGCAGGTGGCGTTCACGCGGAACGGGGTCGTGACCCAAATCGCGGCGATCGCTTCGGCTTCCGATCCGGGGTTGTTCTTCTGGGATCCGGCCAGTCACGGGCTGGCCGGCGCCGACGGCACCTATACCGTGACGGCAAAGAACGCCGACGGCGCCACGCTGGCCGCCTACGGCGGCGCGCTCAACCTGGGGCAGGGGGCCCAGACGGTGCGCGGCAATCGCGCCGGCGGTGCTTCGGCGGCTCGGGCCAACGTCGCCGCCTGGCAGTGGGAATTGAACGGGCTCGATCTTGGCGCCTTGTCGGTGCACCGGAAAACCAGCTACGACGCTTTCGGCGAGCAGATCGCGCAGACCGACGCGCTCGGCAACACGACGCAGATGCAATACGACGCGGCCGGCCGGTTGACGGCTCGCATCGCGCCCCGGAGCTCGATCGAAAACGCCGACGGCTCGACCACCGCCTTTACGCCGACCACGCGCTACGCCTATAGCGCGGGCGGCCGCGTGATCCGGGTCGTCGACGTGCTCGATGCCGACGATCCGGACAATGCCGCCAAGAACATCGTCGCGCGCTACAGCTACCTGGCCGGCGCGCAAGCCAAGGACGGCGGCCCGCTGGTCCACCGCGAGCTGCATGCCGACGACAGCGTCAAGACCATGCGTTACAACGTGTTCGGCGAAGTCGACAAATCGACCGATGAGCGCGGCCATGCGACCGGTTACGAGTACGACAGGAACGGCAACCTGACCAAGCGGAAGCGTCCCACCGGCAGCAGCGGCGCGGAGGAATCCGACAGCTATACCTACGACGCCGCCGGCAACCGCACCAGTCACACGGTGCGCGGCAAGACCTACGGTGCCGGCACGTTCGACCCCAACACCGGCTACTACATCGGTTCCTACACGGCCTACAGCGCGACCGACAAGTCCTATTACGATGCCACCGGCAGGGTGACGATGACCGTCTCCGCCGGCAACAAGGTAAAGCGCTACACCTATATCTATGACCAGAACGTCAAGGGCCTGAACGATCAGGCGGTGGGCGGCTACCGCCAAGTGGTCAGCGAAGACGGCAGCGGCGCGCCGCATGCGCAGGAGACTTGGACCTCCTACTTCGGGCAGAAGACCTATCACCGCGACTTCGGCGGCAACGAGACCTGGTACCGTTACAACCAGGCCAACCTGATGCTGGCGGAGCAGCACCTGGCCGGCACCGGCGCGACGGCGCGGGTCAACAAACGCTACGACTACTATGCCAACGGCGCGCTCAAGAGCGTCGCCGACGAGGGCGTCAGCGTATTCCAGGGCGGACAGTTGACGCGCTACGGCTACGATGCGAACGGCCAGACCGTGTCGATCGCGTTGTCGAGCATCGACGGCAGATCGCACCTGTACAACGAAACCGCCATCCGGTACGACGGCAACGGCCGCCAGATCCGCGTCACGGACCGCCGCGCCGACGTCAGGTACAGTCACGACCAGGTCGGCAACATCCGCCACATGCATGCCGACTACAACCAGCTGGGTTGGCGGAGCGCATCGCAGGACTACTGGTACGCCTACGACAAGATGAACCGCCAGACCGTCGCCATGGGCGGATGGGGCTACGATGCCGACGGCCGATTCCGCATCCTGGCAGGCGACTTCGGCGTCAACATCGCCTACGACGCTGCCGGCAATCGCAGGGAAGTGGCCTACGGCATCCATGCCCAGGCGAACAAGAACAAGGGCGCGGTCCAGATCGAGACGTATACCTACGACGCCGACAACAACAACATCAAGGTCGATTACCGTCACGGCAACACGCATGCCGCCTCGTTCCACGTACGCAGCGGCAACGTCGCGATCAGCCAGGAAGTCAGCTATGCGAATGCGTACTATTCCAGCCCGCGGCTGCGGGCCACGACCAAGACCACGTACGACGGCGACGGGAACATCGCGACGCGCGACACGCAGACGGCCGACCTGACCTACAACGCCCCGGTCAAGCACAACATCGACGTCTACCACTACAGCGGCGGCGTACTGTCCTACATCGATCATACCCAGGAAACCCTGCAGCACGAGGAGCCGGTGAACGGCAGCACCGTCAGCAGCGCCACCCACTACGGCTATGCCTGGGGCGACAGCGCGCGCCAGACCAGCTTCACCACCTGGCTGGACAACAACGGCAACCGCGAGCAGCAATCGATGAGCCGGCTGACCTACGACTTCAACGGTCATTTGACCGTCAGCACCACCAATGACCTCGCGGGCAACGATCGCGGGCAGCGCGAAATCCGCTACATGGTCAACGGCGGCGGCCAGGTGTTGCAGAGCGACGAGTTTTTCCGGCCGCAGACTCCGGACGCCTCCCATCGCATCACGCATTTCCACAACCAGTACGTCGCGACCGACAGGAAGACGGTCGGTTATCTGTCCAACCGCGGTTCGGAGGTCAGCAACTACACGGCGCCGACGACGGACGATCCGGGCCTGCCTTCGCCACTGGCGACGACGGTGGCAGACTTCGACCAGAGCTTCGCGCCGATGAACCAGGCCAGCAACGCCAACATGGGCGGCGGCGCGGTGAGCTACACGGTACGCGCGGGCGACACGCTGCAATCGATCGCGCAGACGGTGTGGGGCGACGCAGCCTTGTGGTTCCACATCGCCGAGGCCAACGGCATGGGCGGCGGCCAGCCGTTGCAGATCGGCCAAGTGCTGAGCCTGCCCAATAATGTCGTGGCGACGCGCCACACCAGCACGACGACGCGGCCGAACCAGGCCGCGCAGATCGATTCGCTGGTATCGCTTGCCGGACCTGCGGGCCAGCAGCAATGCGGCACCACGCAATTGCTGATCATCGCCGCCATCGGCGTGGCGGTGACGGTCGCGACCGGCGGCCTGGCGGCGGTCGCGGCCGGCGCAGTGTTCGGCATAGCCTCGACCAGCCTGGCGGCGGTCGTCATCGGCGGCGGCGTCGGCGCCGGCTTGGGCAGCATGGCGACCCAGGGTTTGAAGATCGCCACCGGCTTGCAGAAGGAATTCAGCTGGAACGAGGTGGCGCAGGCGGCCGTCATGGGCGGGATCACGGCGGGCATCGGCTCGGGCATCGGCGGCGTCCTCAAGGAGAGCGGCAATGCGGCGGTCCAGCATCTAAGCCGCGTGGCGATGGCGGGCGTGGAGAATGCCGCCAAGCAGGGCGTGGACAACGTGTTCGGCACGCGCAAGGGCTTCGATGCGCTGGAATTCGGGCTGTCGATCGCGGGGGCGTTGGCGCCGGGGGGCGGCAAGATCGGCATGCGTTCGTTTGCCACGAGCTTCGGCGTGAGCATGGCGACCGGGGCGATTCGCGACGCCGCCGCCAACCGGCGGACCGATTTCGGAAAATTGGCCGGGGAATCGGCGGGACAAGCTGCGCTGGGCACGTTGAGCGGCTGGTTGCATGCGGAACGCGACGATGCGCTGGAACGGTACGAGCTCGAGCGTGACGCCGCCGCAACCTATGGATATGCGGGCGAACTTGATCGCTTGCGCAGCCTCGGCGCGCAAGCTGTCCTGCGCAACAGACGCGACGCCGCAGCCTCGGCTTCGTCGGCAAGGTACGGATCGCTGAAAAAGGCGTTGGCCGCGAATTTGCAGCCGGGAGACCGGATCGCCGGGTTGCTTGCTTCAGCCAATCCGGATTTCCTGCCGGTCGGCAACGAACAGGAAGCGTCTCCAGACTTCGCTTTACTCGATAGGGAGATGAAGTTGCGGCTCGATATCCTGGATCGCAGAGGGGCGGAGGGCGATCGGGAATTCAAGCCTTCCCACTCCTCGCTGATCAAGCGGATCTTCGGCACGATCGAAGACGAGACCAGGCGTCATATGGTCCGGGGGAAATTCGAGGAAGAGAGCGAGGCCTATTCCTTGGCCTTGGCGCAATATCAATCGGATCTGGCCGCCAAGGATCCGTCGGTGTTCGGCCCGGATCTGCCGCCTCCTGAGCCTCCGATCGCTCCCGATGCGTCGGGACCGGAAAGTTCCGCGTTCATGCCGGATTTGCGACTGATCCCGGGCGATCTTCGTCTCAATCCCAGGCTGGCGTATTCGATGACCCATGCCAGGAACGATTTCGAGTTCGGCCGCATGGCGCTAGAACTTCCGGCATTGGGTAAGGCAACGTCGGTTTCAACGTTCGATATCGGTGCAACCTCCTCGTTGAGTCTCGGCCTTGAAGTCGGTGCGGACGGTCCGAGGATTCCAGGTTTCGGCGAGGTCGCGCGCCAGAGCATTGCGAGCCTGCTGCGCGAGCCTTCGGATTCGGGAATCAGAATGTCGGCCAGGATCGTAAGCGCCGGAATCGAGCGTTTCGACGGCCGCTTACGCAAGGAAGTCGCATACGATCTCGCGTTGGAGCAGTATGCCATGGCGTCCGAAACCTACCAGGCCGAACGGCTCCAATACCAAGCCTATCTGGCCGACAAGCGTCGCTTTGAGGAAGTGCAGCACGGACCGGAGCGCGACTGCTACGCGATGGATATGAATGATCCTTTTATCGATCCGATGCTGCTCGGTCGCGTGCCGCCACCGCCTGTCGCTCCGACGGCTCCGGTGAAGCCGGAGGCGGACGGTTCCTTGAACGGCCTGGGTTTGCGTCTTGTTAAACAGAAACCGAACCTGTTCCTGGAAAAATTGCATCATTCCCTGACGAGCTACCATAGTTTGTCGTCAGGTGAGCTGACGCTGAATCTGCCGGAATGGGTAGGCAAGAGGCAGATCGATAGCGTGCCGGACGAGAGCCTGTCCGCCTCGATCGCCAACATAGGGCCAAAGGAGTTTGCCGGCGTGTTGAGCGCGGTGGAAAGAAGCATGCAAGAGACCGTTGCTGCGTCCAGGTACTACCCGCAATTCACTCCGGCCAAGCTAAAGGCACTCGTTCTCGCGAAGGCCGGTGCCAGCCCGGAAGGCACGAACCCCTACGCCGTCGCAGTCGCATATAGGGACCTGGTAGCGAGTCAACCCGAGAAATACAAGGAATGGCAAGCCAAGCACCTTGGAGGATCGGACGATCCGTTCGATTGGGTGCTCACGACCTCGAATCCACTTACCGGCGGCAATCCCAACATCCCGGGACGCAGCAGCGCCGAGGTCAGCGAAGCCGCCAGCTTGTGGCTGCACGACCGGTTGCTCGCGGCATACGGCAAGCGCTTGAATTTCACCGATCCCCGGGTGCAGGAGGCGATCAGGAAGGGGACCTTCCAAAAGGACTACGGTCTCGATCTGGAAATCAACAATGCGACCTTGCTGCGTAACGCCCGCAGAACCCCCTCCGGCGACTATGCAGGGACCGGCATGGGTTATTGTTCGACGCTGACCGGCATCGGCAATACGGCGTCCGCTCATCCTGACGGCTTCATCGGCAAGAATTTCCGCAATGTACTGGGAGAGAGCGTCAGAATCGAGCCTGCGATCAAGGATGGCAAGCTCGGATTCCAGGCCGTCCGTGACGCCGCCATCTACCATAGGGTCGGCGACGGACGGGAATTCGGGGAGGTGACTTTGGTCAATATCGGATACGAAAGGCTGGATATCGAAGTCGTGCGCCAAGGCGGCGAGACGAACGGCATCGCGACTGAAGTGAATCAGATCGGTACGCTTATGGACGGCAGCAAGGTAGCCCTGCCGTACATATTCCAGAACGGCGACAACATCACCTTCGGCGCCAATCCGGCGAGCGAGTACGGCCATGCCGAGGCTATCGTCGGAGACTATTTCGGCGGCGGACGTCCCGTGTCCGATTTCGTCCAGCCGTTGCTTGGCCCGTCCGGCATCTACCCCGGAAGAATGGAAACCTGGGGCCGTGCCGAGATCAAGGTCTATCGGCGTCCGGATTTTCCGACCACTTACGGATGGATGCGCTGAACATGGAGCGTTTCCGCCCTTGGGTTCTGTCCGTCAGTCGGCGGCGTCGCGCGGTCCATGCCTGTGGATCCGCGCTTCGTCCGCTATGCATCGCGATTTTCGCTGATGGTTCCGGGGGCGTCCGTTTGCCTGCCTATGTTACGGTGATCGTTTCAAGGCCAAGGTGCCGGATCTGACACGATCTGCACGCGCAGGTGTCCGGCGTGACCTGGATCGCGGGCTGCCGCGCCGCGATGGAGGCCATGGCCGCCGATTTCAAAGCCGGCCTGGCACGGTAGACTACTTCAACCCCAGCTCTACCGCCAGCCGCTCGGTCTCGGCCGACGGCCGATGGCCGAGCACGATCGAGAGCGTGTCGCGGCAGCGCCGGTAGGTGCTGGAGGCGGCGGCGGGATCGCTTTGCGCGTGTGCGCAACGCATCAGGCCGCGATAGATCGTTTCCGCCAGCGGCTCGGCTTCCAGCGCGCGCAGGTAGAGCTGCTGCGCGGTGGCCCATTCGCCGGCTTGTTCCAGGCGTGGTCCGAGCTGGTCGACCGCCGCCAGAAAGCGGCCACGCCAGCGCTCGCGCGCGGCCAACAGCCAGCTGTCGTCGTCGCCCTCGCAGAACGGGCCGCGATACAGGCCGAGCAAGGCGTTCGCGAGGCCGTGGACGTCGCTTACGGTCGCGTCATCCGGCAAGTCGTGGATGCGGTCGCACAACTCGTTGAGCGCGGCGACATCGGTCCATACCTCGGTCTCCGCCAGTTTGATCTTGCCGGCCGCGACGACGATCGCCTCGTCGTTGTCGAGCAGCTTGCGCAGGCGGTGCACCGTGATGTTCAAGGCGGACTTGCCGTCTTCCACGTCCGGCCACAGTTGGGCGGCCAGGGCTTGCTGCGATTTGCTGGATTCGCCGGCCGTCAGCAGGGCCTTCAGCAGCAACAGGGGGCGTTGCTGCACCTTGCCGCCGGCGGCGACCGGAGACCCTTTGAGAGACAGTGCGAACTGTCCGAGCGAGCGTATCGATACCGGCCACGGCCAGTTGCTGGAAAAACGGTTCGGCGCGGACAGATGGTGGCGCGCGACGAGGCTGCGCACGAATTCGACTTCGATGCCTTCTTGCAGGGCGACTGCGAACAGCACGCTGCTGATCGTGGAGAAGCAGGTGAAGACCAGGGACAGGCTGGTCCGGTTCTGCTGCTGGCGCGCAAGCAACTCCTTGACGAGGATCGCGGCCTGGGCATCGGTGCCGTCCAGATGGCAGGCGTAGGCCGCGATGAAGCGTTGCACGTCCAGTGCGAATTCGCGATCCGTGCCCCATGCTTGCTCGACCGCCTTCGCCGCCCACGCCGCGGCGGCGGCGGCATCGCCGGCCTGGGCGCAGCAGCAGGCCAGGGTGGTGTCGATCCGGTAGCGCATCGGCGCGGGAATGCCGGTTTCGGTGCCGATCCGGTGCGCCTCTTCCGCCGCCTCGCGGGCGGCTTCGGCATCCCCGATCCGGGCGAAATAGCAGGCTTCCAACAGCTGGACGTGGGCCAGTTCGAGTTGGTGGCGGGGCCGCAGGGCACGGCGCATGTCGTCCAGCAGCGCGCGGCATTTCGCCAGTTCGTGCGTGCCGAGCAGGTTGAGGACCAACCTGACGTGCAAATGGAATTGCAGGTGGAGAAGGCCGAAATCGGCGATCAAGCGCTTGACGTCGGCCAGCATGGCTTCCGCCGCGCGGTAGTCGCCGTCGAACTGGAGGCGGTATATCGCGGGGCGGTACCAGGAAATCCGGTGGAACGGACTGACCGTCGGATCCGCGGCCAGGTGATTCAAGGACGCGGCCAGTTGGCGGGCCGCGGCTGTGCCGCCCCAATTCATGTAGTTCAGCAGGATGGCGCCGGCGGCCAGCCGCTCCGCCTTGTTTTCCACGCGCGGCAGGACCTGCAGCGCGCGCTGCGCGGCCGGCGCCAGCAGCGGCGAATCGGGCTGGGTATAGAACAGCGCGAGCGTCAGGCGCGAATGGATCTTGAGGTCGGCATCGGGGTCGAGCGTATCGAGATCGAGCGAACGCAAGGCGTCGACCATCGTTTCCAGCCATCGCGGCAGCGCGCGGAAGTCGGCCCACTCCGAGTAATAGCTGTCGATGATCGCCGCCAGCGCCAACAGGCGGCCGCGCACGTCGTCGGAGGCCTTGAAGGCCAGCTCGGCGCGGGTCAGCACGCTCCTGCCCAGAGGGGCGTCGATGTGGTTGAGCGATGCTCCTTGCCAGTACAGCAGCCAAGGTTCGGCATCGATGATTTCGGCCGGCAGGCACGCCATCCAGTCGCGCCAGGCCTGGCCTCGTCCCTTGGCCAGCATGTCGGCCGCGCAGCGCAGCAGCAACTTGGCCAACTGCGCGTGCGCGCCTGCATCGCGGTATAGCCGGATCGCATCGTCGATCTGTCCGCGGCTTTCGATGATCGCCCCGGCGCGCGCCAGCAGCGCCGCGCGTTCGGCGGCATCCAGCCGGCTCCTGGCCTCGTGCTGGAGAAACTCGCGGAACAAGGCGTGGAAATGGTAGGTGATCGTTCCGGAGCCGCTGCTCCTGCGATCGACGAACCAACGGTTATGGAACAACTGGCTCAGGAGGCGCGCGGCGACCGGGTCTTCCGTCAGTTGCTCGGCGTCGGCGGCCGAGATTCCCGGCAGGCAGGACAGCAGCAGCAGCAGGCGCTGCCAGGATTTCGGCATGCGATCCAGGATCTCGCCGACAAAATAGCGGAAGATCGTGTTATGGCCGTCGAACACGGGGACGGACTGACCTGACGGCTGCCGGAGATATTCGCGCAGCATCACGATCCCCGCCGCCCAACCGTCGATGCGCTCCACCCAATTCTTGTCCTGCAAGGAGACATTGTCGTTCTGTTCGATCAGGGCGCGCGCTTCCTCCGGCGTGAAGCGCAGCTCGTCCCAGTCGATGACGGCGATGCGGCCGCTCAGTTCCAGGCGCGCCAGGCGGGCCGGGAGCGCATCCCGGCTCAACGCCAGCAGTGTGATGCCTTCGGGCGCCTCGTTGAACGCGATCTCCATGATCTCGCTCGCGTGCGCCCAGTCGAATTCGTGCAGATTGTCGAGCACCACAATCGAGTCGCGCGGCAAGCGATCGTAATATTGGCGAAAGAACAGCCGGGCGAAATGGGGAACGTCGCCCAGCAATTCCGGTGCCAGCAGCGGCAACCCGGATTCGGCGCCGTCCAGGGTTTCAGAGAGGAAGAAAAAGAACGTCGCCGGATCAACGTCGCCGTGATCGACCTGGAACCAGATCGACGGTTCCTTGAGGGTCGCCAGGTAACTCGCGGCCAGTGTGCTCTTACCTGCGCCCGGCGGAGCGGAAATCCAGACGGCGGCATGCCGTTCGCGCAACTTGTCCAGCCGCGCGAACAGGCGCTCGCGCGGCAGCGCCTCATGCACGCGTGGCGGCGACAGTTTCGCGTATTTCGCTATCGATTCAGGCTTGCCCATGGATCATGCGGCTTGGAGGAATGCCCTACCAGATACATTCGGTAGAAGGGCGTCCTTTAATGGTGCCATAGTTTGCAGAATGGAACATTTTTTTGCGATTGTAATTTCTTGTCGATAATTGCACGGGAGCGCGGCGTCCTATTTCAGGCCCAACGCCTGCGCCAGTTTTTCGGTTTCCACCGACGGCGCCTGGCCCAGGACCTTCGCGATCGTATCGCGGCAGCGGCGATAGGCGCTGAAGGCGGCGGATGGATCGTTCTGCGCATGCGCGCAACGCATCAGGCCCTGATAGACCTGTTCCGCCAGCGGCTCGGCGTCCAGCGCGCGCAGGTAAAGCTGCTGCGCGGCGCTCCATCGGCTAAGCGCCTCGAGCCGCTTCCCGAGACGCACCACCAGAGCCAGGAAGCGCTGGCGCCACTGGTCGCGGGCCGGGATCAGCCAGCCATCCTCGTCGCCGTCGCAGAATGGCCCGCGGTACAGGTTGAACAGGTCGACGGCGTGACGGTTGATGTCGGTGGCCGGCGCATCGGCCGGCAATGCGTCGACCTGTTCGCACAGATGCATGAGGGCCGACACGTCGGTCCATACCTTTGTTTCCGAGAGCCTGATCCTGCCGTCGGCGACCAGGATGGCGTCGTCGTTGCCGACCAGCTTGCGCAGCCGGTGCACCGTGACGCTGAGCGCGGCCTTGCCGTCGTCGGCATCCGGCCAGAGCAGTGCGGCCAGCGACTGCTGCGGCCGGCCTCCGTCGCCGACGACCAGCAGTGCCTTGAGCAGGGAGAGCGGCCGCTGCTGGGCCTTGCCGGACGCCGCCACCAACTCTCCGTTGAGCGAAAGTTCGAGCTTGCCGAAGGAGCGCACGGCGACCGGGCGCGGCCAATCCGGCGTGTAACGGTCCGGCGCCGTCAGGCGCTGCCGGACGATGAGATGGCGCACCTGCTCGGTCTCGATTCCGGCGCGCAGGGCGAGCATGAAAAGCACGCTGGTGATGTGCGGAGAACAGTGGAAGATCAGGGACAGGCCCGGGCGCTGGCCGAGGTCCCGGAACAGCTCCCGCAGGATGTCGAGCGCGCCGTTCTCGTTGCCTTCCAGGTAGCGGCCGTAGGCGGCGACGAAGCATTGCGCATCCGCCACCAGTGCGCGGTCGGACGCGCCGTAGGTATGCTCGACGGCGAGCTCTGCGCGCTGCTTGGCGGCGGCGATGTCGCCGGCTTGGGCATAACTGCACGCCAGCAGGATGTCCAGCTGGCACCAATCCACGGCCGGCAGCCTGGCCTCCTCGTTGAGTCGGACCGAGTCCTGGGCGGCGCGCAACCCGCCCTGCAAGTCGCCGGTCTGGGACAGATAGCTCGATTCCAGTATACGGACGTAGGCGTGGTCGAGCTTACGTGCGGGCGTCAGGGATTGCCGCATCCGCTCGATCATCTTGAGTGCCGCCGGGAAGTCGCGGGCGATGAGGTGGGCGACGGCGACCTTGTAGTTCAGATTGAACTGCATATGATCCAGGCCGAAGTCGTCCGCTAGTTGCTTCGCCGTCGCCAGCATTTCGGTTGCCGCTTCATGGTTGCCGTCATGCTGAGCGCGGAACACCGCCGGACGTAGCCACCAGATCCGATGATACGGACCGATCGCCGGATTGTCGGCAAGGTGGCTCATCGAGGCCAGCAACTGCCGCGCCGCCACGGCATTAGCCCAGTTCAGGTAATGCAGCAGCATGCTGCCGGCGGCGAGTTGCTCGGCAAGGTGCTCCGCATGCGGCAGCGCCCGCTGCACGCGCTCGGCCATCGGCGGCAGCAGGGGGGAATCAGGGGCGGTCAGGAACAGGCCCAGCAGGAGGCGCGAGTGGATCTTGAGGTCGGTCGCGGGATCGAGCGCGTCCAGATCCTGCGAGTCGAGCGCCTCGAGCATCACGTCGATCCAGTCGTGAATCGGGCTGAAATCCGCCCATTCGTAGTAGATACCGTCGAGGATGGCTGCGACCGCGAGCAGGCGGGCCGGCGTATCGCCTGCCGTCCGGAATGCCTGCTCCGCGCGTCCGAGCACCTGCCTGCCCAGCGGCGGATCAGCGTAGTTGAGCGATACGCCGTGCCAATACCAGAGCCAGGGATGGGAATCCACGATGTCCTGCGGCAACCAGCTCATCCATTCGCGCCAGCTCTGGCCGCGTCCGGCGGCAAGAATCCGGCCGGCGTTGCGCAGCAGTAGCTGGGTCAGCGGCCCGTGGGCATGCGCATCGCGGTAGAGGCGCGCGGCTTCGTCGCAGCGCCCTTGCTCCTCGAGCAAGGCTGCCGCGCGGCCGAGCAATTCGACCCGTTCCGCCGGCGTGAGGCGCTGCTCGGCCTCGTATTGCAGGAACTCGCGGAACAGCGCGTGGAAATGATAGGTAAGGGAATCGGTGCCGCGCCGTTCCACGAACCATCGGTTGTGGAACAGCTGGCTCAGTATCCGCCCCGCGGAAGAATCGCCGGTCACGTGCTCGGCGTCCTTGGCCGATACGCCGGGAAGATGCGACAGCTGCAGCAGCACGCGCTGCCATGGCTTCGGCATGCGCTCCAGGATCTCGCTGGCGAAATAGCGGAATATCGCTTCGCGGCCTTCCAGGAGCGGCATTCCCTGTTCATCCGCATGCTTGTTCAAGTGCTCGCGCAGCATGATGATGCCGGCGGCCCAGCCGTCGATGCGATCGAGCCAGGCCAGGCTGTTCTGGTCGCCGGCGCCTTCCAGCTTCGCCAAGGCGCGCGCCTCGTCGGCGTCGAACCGCAATTCCCGCCAGTCCAGCGTGGCGAGCCGGCCCTGGAGCTCCAGTCGGGCCAGGCGGGGTGGCGGCGGATCCCGGCTGAGCGCGAAGATCGTGATACCTTCCGGAACCTCGCCGAACGCGATTTCCATCAGATCGCCGGAATCGTCCCAGTCGAATTCCTGGATGTTGTCGAATACGACAACCGTATCGGCCGGCAGACGGGCAAAGAATTGGCGGAAGAACAGGCGCGCAAAGCGCGGTACGTCGTTCGCGAGTTCCTGTGCGAGCCACGGCAGCGCAGGCCGCGAGTCGCGCACGGCCTCGGCAAGAAAATAAAAGAAGGTGGCGGGATCTTCGTCGCCTTGATCGATCTGGAACCAGACGGAGTCCAGCCGATTGGCGACGATGTAGCTGGCGGCCACGGTCGTCTTGCCGGCGCCTGGCGGGGCGGCCAGCCAGGTGACCGCGTGCTGGCCGCGCATGGAGTCGAGTTGCCGGAACAAGCGCGGGCGCGGGAGCGCATCGTGCACGCGCGGATGGGATAGCTTGGCGTACTTCACCGGTAAATCAGACTGGCGCATGAAAGACCTGGGATGTACGAATCTTGTGTGCCTGGGCGCTGCTTCGCGGGCCCGCGGAACGCGCGCCCGCGACGGGAAATCGTCTGGAAAGATATCCTCGCTATTATATCCGTACAACACTCGCAAAGGGCTTCCCGCCGCGCCGCGCCACACTCGCACGCGCGCATTGACAGCCATCGCCGTCCGCTATCAAATCATGTGGATATGGTGCCCGGCGACGACAGTCCTATTGAAAGGAAGACAAGCACGGGCATCTCCGAGGGAGAACTCGACCATCTCGCGTCGCGCGAAGCGACGCTCCTGTGCGCCATACGGAGGCCCTTAGATGATCTTCAGAGACGCGGCCAGCTTTTCGGTTTCCGGGGAAGGTCGATGTCCCAGCACGATGGACAGCGTGTTGATGCAGCGGCGGTATGCGGCGGCAGCCCCTTCGAGGTCGTTCGCGGCGTGGGCGCATCGCATCAGGCCGCGATAATTCGTCTCGGCCAGCGATTCGGCATCGATGGCGCGCGAGTAAAGTTGGCGGGCGGTGTCCCATTCGCCGGCTTGTTCGAGGCGTTGCCCGAGATCGCCGGCGGCTTTCAGGAAGCGGTGACGGCAGCGGTCGCGCGCCGGCAGCGACCAGCTTTCTTCGTCATCCGGGCAAAACGGTCCCCGGTAAAGCGCAAGAAGATCGGCGGTCAGGCACTTCACCTGGTAAGCAGAGGTCTCGGCCGGCAGCGAATCGATGCGATCGCACAGCTCCATGAGCGCCGTCACATCCGAC
Source organism: Paucimonas sp. (assembly GCA_035627375.1). Lineage (GTDB taxonomy): Bacteria > Pseudomonadota > Gammaproteobacteria > Burkholderiales > Burkholderiaceae_D > DASPLX01. Next base: position 157,978 of record DASPLX010000037.1, read on the forward strand.
CATACCAGATCATGGGCGAGCGAAATCTTGCCTGCGGCGACGATCACGGCGTTGTCGTCGCCGAGCAATTTGCGCAGGCGATGCACGGTGACGTTGAGAGCGGACTTCGCATCTTCCGCTTCCGGCCATAGCGTGGTCGCCAACAGCTGTTGAGATTTTCCGCTGTCGCCGTATGCCAGCAACGCCTTGAGCAGCCGCAAGGGGCGCTGCTGCGCCTTGCCGGAGGAGGCGATCCGTTCGCCTTTGAGGGAAAGCGTGAATTCGCCAAGCGCATGGACTGCCACGGCCCAAGGCCAGTCGATGGCAAGGCGATCCGGAGGAACAAGGCGCTGACGGGCGATGAGGGTGCGCATGTGATCGGCTTCGATGGTCCACTTGAGCGCCATCGCCGCGATCTTGCTGGCCAGCTTGGGAAGCGTCAGGAAGATGGTCGTGCCCTGCCTTTCCCGGTGATTGCCGAGCGTTTCCTTCAGTACGTTTGCCGCTCCTTCATGGTCCCCCTGTACCGATAACGCATAGGCCTCGACCATTTGCCGGGCTTCGCGCGTCAATACGGCGTCATGGCCGTGGGCATGGGCGGCTGCCTTGTCGAACCACTCGAATGCGCCTTCGAAGTCGTCGACCGTCGCATGGCAGCTCGCCAGGAAGGCCTCGAAGCGCGCGCGTTCCGCTGCCGGAAGGCCGGCCGATATGCTGATATCGATCGCTTCGGAGGCAGCGTCCATCGCTCTCGAAATATCACCCGACAAGGCATGGCAGTTCGCTTCGAGGCCATGCAATTCGACGGCATCCAATGTTCGATTGGGAGGCAGGCTCTGCGCGACCTGTTCCAGCAGCGCCCGCGCTTGCGGAATATCCCCGGCTCCCAGCAAATGATGGATTTCCAGGAGTTGATACAGAAGCGGATCCAGGTTGAAACTGGTAACGATCCGCTTTGCGGTTCCGGTTATCTCCTCGGCCTCGTGATAATGCCCGCCGCGGTTGTACCAGCGCGCCACCTGCCTGTACCAACGCGCCCGGTGCAAGGGACTGATCGCGGTGTCGTTGGCAAGGCCGCTCAATGTCGCCATGAGCGAGGATGCGGCGTCGCCGTCATCCGCCTGGTGGTAATACCGGAGAAGAATCGCGCCGACCGCCAGGGTCTCCAGGGAATTGCTCGTCCGAGGCAAGGTCTCCCGGACTCGTTGCGCCGTCGCGGCCATCAGCGGCGATTCCGGCTCGGCCAGCAGCAGAGCGAGCATGAGACGGGAATGAATCCTGAGATCGGATAGCGGATCGATCGTCGAGAGTTCGAGCTGCCGCAAGCCTCCGGTCATCTGTTCGATCAGGCCGGGAAGCGCATGGAAATCCGCCCACTCGAAATCGTAGCTGTCGATGATGGCGGCGGTCGTCAGGAGCAGCGCGCGCATATCGCCCTGGGAGCGGAATATCTGCGACGCCTGCGTCAGGATCTTGCGGGCCAGGCGCGGCGCGACCGGGTTCATGGATACGCCGTGCCAGTAACGCAGCCATGGTTCGGCATCGATGGCGTCCGGGGGCAGCCAGCTCATCCATTCCCGCCAGGTTTGGCTTCTGCCGGACGTCAGCATGTCGTCCGCTCGCCGCAGGAGCAGCGAGGCAAGCGAAGAATAGGTGCCTGCGCTCAAGTAGAGCTGCGCCGCTTCGTCGTCGCGTCCCTGGCTGTCGAGAATCGCGGCCGCTCGCTCGAACAAAGCAGCACGTTCGCCGGCATCGAGCCGATGCTGCGCTTCGTATTGAAGAAACTCCCTGAACAATGCATGAAAGTGGTAAGTCAGCGTGCTCGAACCTCGCCGTTCCACGAACAGCCGGTTGTGGTAAAGCTGGCTGAGCAGCCGGATCGCGGAGGAGTCTCCCGTCAATTGCTCCGCATCGCTGGGCGAAATACCGGGCAGGCAGGACAGGAGGAGGAGCAGCCGCTGCCAAGGTTTGGGCATGCGCTCCAGGATTTCGCCGGCGAAGTAACGGAATATGGCATCGCGGCCTTCCAGGTGCGGCGTCGCGGAGGGCGCCGAGTGCCGAGGGAGATTCCGCAGCATCACGATGCCCGCGGCCCATCCGTCCACCAGATCGAGCCATCGCTGAAGTTCGTTGGCGGCCGCATCCTCGACCTGGGCCAAGGCGCGCGCCTCGCCGTCGTCGAGCCGCAGGTGGCTCCACTCGAGCACGCCGATCAAGCCGGCGGGTTCGAGGGCGGCCAAACGCCTGGGCAGCGGATCCCGGCTGATCGCAATGACGGAAATGCCGTCCGGTATGGCGGTCAAGGCGGTTTCCATCAACCTGCCGGCGTTGTTCCAGTCGAACTCCTGCATGTTGTCGAAGACGACAATCGATCCGGCCGGAAGGCGGGCATAGAAATCGCGGAAGAACAGCTTTTCGACATCGGGCGAGCCGATGTCTTCAGGGATGGCCGACCAAGGCTGGGCCTGTGCGGTATTTTTCGTCGCTTCCGACAGAAAAAAGAAAAGCGTCGCCGGATCGGAATCTCCCTGATCGATCTGGCACCAGATCGCCGGCGTTTCCGCATCCGCCAAATAACTTGCGGCCAACGTCGTCTTGCCCGCGCCCGGCGGCGAGGCAATCCAGATGACCTTGTGTTTGCCGCGCAACGTGTCGATCAACGCGAACAGGCGCCGGCGAGGCAGGGCATTGTGTAAACGAGGACGCGCCAGTTTGGCATATCGGACTTGGGGCTCCGGCTTGGAGCCGATGGTCGTTGTGCTCGTCATGGATGTGTCGTTCAAGATGGAAGCCTTCACTTGACAGGATCGCAAAGGTCGAAGTACCTCCGAGTCCTATCTTGAATTAAGGCCTTCGCATCGTCAATCGCTGTCGGCGGCGGCCGACAGTCCGTTACAGGAAGCGTTTGTATATGATATGTTGACTCTGCGTTTCCGCTTCCATGGAAAGTCCCCGTTCCATTTCGCGTGGGAGAACTTGCCTCGCTCGGAGCGGACGATTCGAAACGCACCCATCACCTTGAAAAGAAGACAAGCATGGCTATTTTCAGCAAACAGAAGCTAGACAGCATCGAAGCCAGAGAGAAGCTGGAAACTCCGCGGCATACGGTCATGATCGTCGACGACAAGGACCCGAACCTGTCCGTCATGACGGCCATTCTACGTCCTCATTACCATCTTCTCGAGGCGCGCGACGGACAGGAAGCGCTAGCGCTGATCGAGAGCATGGAGGATACCTCTTCGCTGGCATGCATCGTCAGCGACCATCGCATGCCGCGCCTGAACGGCGTCGATCTGTTCGAGCGGGCGCAGCCTTTGTTGCCCCATACGCTGAGGATCATCGTATCCGGCTTCATCGACGTGGATGCCATTGTCGATTCCATCAACAAGGCCGAGGTCTACAGATTCGTCGTCAAGCCGTTCGATGCGGACGATTTCCTGGCAACGGTCAACGGCGCGGTGAAGACCTTCGAGCGGCAGCGGGAACGCGCCGAAAGTTATGCAAAGCTAGTGGAGGAAAACCAGGCTTTGCGAGCCAAAATCGAGCAGCTGGAAAAGCGCTGAATTCCACCCTTACGCGCGAATCGTCCGCAACTTGAAAATGCTCACGATTTGCGCAAGACCGGCGGCCTGCTGCCGCAGCGAATCCGCGGCGGCCGCCGCTTCTTCCACCAAGGCGGCATTCTGCTGCGTCCCTTGATCCATCTGTACTACCGCCTGGTTGATTTGCTGGATACCGTCCGTCTGTTCGCGACTGGCATGCGAAATGCTGCCGATGGCATCCCCTACCTGCCGTACGCGATCGACGATGCGCTCCATCGTGGCGCGAGCCTGTTCCACATGCGCGTTGCCGGCTCCGATTTTTTCGACGGAAGCGTCGATGAGGGTCTTGATTTCCTTGGCGGACGCGGCCGACCGCTGGGCCAGGTTGCGGACTTCCGCCGCCACGACGGCGAAACCCCTTCCTTGCTCGCCGGCGCGGGCTGCTTCCACCGCGGCGTTCAACGCCAAGATGTTAGTCTGGAAGGCGATGCCCTCGATGACATTGATGATGTCGACGATTTCTTTCGCGGAGCGATTGATCGAATCCATGGTGGACACGACGTTCGCCACCGCTGCGCCGCCCTCGGAAGCCGCCGCCGAAGCGTTGTCCGCATAGGCGTTGGCTTGCGCCGCGCTTTCCGCGTTCCTCCTGACGATGTTCGTCAATTCGGACGTCGTGGCAGCGGTTTCCTCCAGGGAGGCCGCATGATGTTCTGTTCGTGCGGAAAGATCGGCGTTTCCGGCCGCGATCTGGTGCGACGCCGCGGCGATCCTATCCGTGCTTTCTCGCACCTCGGAAACGATGCCTGACAGGCTGTCGTTCATATCCTTCAATGCGCGCATCAGTTGCCCCGTCTCGTCATTGCTTCGCACGACGATCTCGCTGGTCAGATCGCTTGCGGCCACGTTCTGGGCGATCCTGACGGCCTTTTTCAGCGGGACGGTCACGCTGCGGGTGATCAGAACGGCCGCAATGACGCTGATGCCGACGGACACGGAAAGAATCAGCAGCAAGAGTAACGATTCGCTTTGCACCTGGCTGGCCGCCGAGGCCTCGTCGCCGGCGGCGCGCTTGGTGGCGAGTTCGACGACTTGGTCGATGGCGGCCCGATGGGTCGCATAGGATTGGCTCAATTTCTTCATCGCGCCGGAGGCCGCAGCGGTGTCGTTGCTCAGGAGCGCAGGAATGAAGCGGTCGAACGCGACGCTGTAGAAATCGACTACCGGAGCGTGCGCCGCCTGTAGCAGGGCATCGCGCAACTCGACCTCCAAGTGTTCGCCTTCCCAGAACGCATGCCGGGTATCGTATTCCGCCTTCAATGTCTTGAGGCGTTCGATCAACGCGGTCTGTTCCGCCTTGCTCTCCGCGGCGGGCAGGAGCAGGCAAACCAGGTAGGATTCGATGATGTACTTGGGAGGCGGAAGGATGTCGGCGATAAGATCCTTGCCCTGGACGATGCGCTGGTATACCGGGCCGTTCACCTTGAGCTGGCTGAGCGTCTTGAACGACCACGTGCCATAGACGGCGAATCCGATCGCAAATAGTCCGATCAATAGCGCAAAGCGCTGCGATAGCTTGAGATTGCGAAAGATTTGCATATTCCCCTCCCATGGGCGTATGGCGGCGACGGCGCCAGGCTGTTGCCTCGGTAAAAAAGAGTAGCTTCCTGGGGATTACCGATCGCTTACATTTGGCGACACGGGCGCGGATGCGGCGGTGCGTTATTTCAGTCCCAACTGGACCGCCAATTTCTCCGTGGCGGCGGAGGGGGGGATCCCGAGCACCGTGGCGAGCGTTTCGCGGCAGCGGCGGTAAGCGCTGAATGCGGCGGAGGGGTCGTGCTGCGCATGGGCGCAGCGCATCAGGCCTTGATAAAACGTTTCCATGAGGGGCTCGGCTTCCAGCGCGCGCAGATAAAGCTGTTGTGCGGCGGCCCAGTCCGCCAGTGCTTCTAGCCGTTGCCCGAGCTTGACGATGACCGCGTCGAACCGCTGGCGCCAGCGGTCCCGCGCCGGCAGCAGCCAGCTGTCCTCGTCGCCGTCGCAAAAGGGGCCTTGGTACAGGTTCAGGATATCGGTCGCCAGCCGGCGGAGCTGGGTTGCCGGCGCGTCGGCAGGGAGAGCGTCCGCGAGATCGCACAAGTACGAGAAAGCGGCGACGTCGGTCCATACCTTGCTGTCGGAAAGCCGGACCTTTCCGTTGGCCACGACAATGGCGTCGTCGCAGGCCAGCCATTTGCGCAGCCGGTGCACCGTGACATTCAGCGCCGCCTTGGCGTCGTCCGCGTCCGGCCAGAGTTGGGTTGCCAGCGATTGTTGCGGCTTGCCCGCATCGCCTGCGACCAGCAGCGCTTTCAAAAGGGCCAGGGGGCGTTGTTGCGCCTTGCCCGAAGCCGAGACGGGTTCGCCGTTCAACGACAGCTCCATTTTGCCGAACGAACGAATGGCGGTCGGCCAGGGCCAGTCCGGATGATGCCGATCCGGCGAAACAAGGCGATGCCTGAGGATCAGGCCGCGCACCAGGTCGGTCTCGAGCTTCTCCTTCAATGCCAGCGCGAGAACGGTGCCGGCCAATTGTGGAAAACAGCCGAATACGATGGAAAGGCTGGGCGGACGTTCCCGCAAGTTCTGGAGCAGGCCTCGCAGGGCATTCATTGTCTTGTCCTCCTCTCCGTTCCGGTGAGAGGTGTAGGCGGTAATGAAATGCAGGACGTCCAGTGAAAATTCCTCGTCTCGTCCATAGGCATGTTCGAGCGCCTTGGCGCACCATCGCTGCGCCGCATCGGTATCGCCGGATTGCGCGCTGCAGCACGCGAGAATCACGCTCAGCTGGCATTGCATGGTCGGAGGAAAGGCGGCTTCGGAGCCGATCCGCATCGCGTCCTCTCCAGCCCGAAGGGCGGCTTGCGCTTCGCCGCTTTGCGCGAGATAACAGGCCTCGAGTATCTTGAGATAGACCAGATCGAGCTTGTGCGTCGGCAGGATGCTGCTTCGCATCGCGTCGAGCACGTCGGCTGTCGCCGCGACGTCGCCGTTGCTCAAATGGTTCAACCCGCTCTTGAAATGCAGATGAAACTCCAGGTGCGTCAGGCCGAAGTCACGAGCAAGGCGTTTGGCATTGGTCAACAGATGGCAGGCGCCCTCGAAGTCCCCATCCAGTTGGAGGCGCGACACGGCGGGCCGGTACCACCAAATGCGATGGAGCGGGCTGATGGCCGGGGCGTCCGCCAGACTGTTCAATGATAGGAATAGCCGACGGGCCGCATTGGCGTCGCTGGCGTTCATGTAATAGAGCAGGAAGGCTCCAGCGGACAGCCGTTCGGCCTGGTCGGAGACGATATGCAATGCGCTCAATGACCGCTGCAGCGCTCGTTCGAGCAGCGGCGAGGTCGGATCGGTGAAGAACAGGGCCAGGGTGAGCCGGGAGTGAATCTTGAGATCGGCGTCCGGTTCGATGGAGGTCATGTCCAGCCGTCCAAGCGCATCGGTCATCACATCGATGAGGCCTTGCAAGGCATGAAAATCGGCCCATTCGTAGAGGTAGCTGTCGATGATCGCGGTCACTGCCAGCAATTGGGCGCGCGTATCGCCGCGCGCGGCGAACGCTCTTTCCGCGCGGTTCAGGATTTCCCGGCCCAACGGCGCATCGACATGATTCAGGGATGCGCCCTCCCAATACCAGAGCCATGGTTCGTCGTCGACCAGGCCCGGCGGAAGCCAGTGCAGCCATTCGCGCCAGGCCTGGCCGCGTCCCGCCGCGAGCATGCCGCCTGCGCAGCGCAGCAGCAATTGTCTCAATGAATGATAGGCGCCGGCGTCGTGGTATAGGCGCGCGGCTTCATCGAATTGACCTCGTTCTTCGAGAATTGCCGCGATCCGCTCGAGCAGCCGGGCTTTTTCTTCCGGGTCGAGGCGTTGCGCAGCCTCGTATTGCAGGAACTCGCGAAACAACGCATGGAAATGGTAGGTCAATGTTTCCGTGCCGCGCCTTTCCACGAACCATCTGTTGTGAAACAAATGGCTCAATATCCGCGAGGCGGAGGAATCGCCTGTCACTTGTGCCGCATCCTTGGCGGAGACGCCCGGCAGATAGGACAGCAACAGCAACAGGTGTTGCCACGACTTCGGCATGCGTTCCAGGATCTCGCCGGCGAAATAGCGGAATAAGGCTTCCCGTTCCTGCGGCAGCGGCAAGCCGGGCTCCTCCTGGTGCTTGTTCAAGTACTCGCGCAGCATGATGATGCCCGCGGCCCAACCATCGATGCGCTCGAGCCAGGCGAGGCGGTTCGGATCGCCGGTCTCGTTCAGTTGCGCCAGTGCCCGCGCTTCGTCGGCATCGAGCCGCAAATCGTTCCAGCCGAGGCTCGCCAATTGACCGGAGAGTTCGATCCGCGCAAGCCGCGCCGGCGGCAAGTCCCTGCTCAGCGCCAGGATGGTGACGCCGCGCGGCGCCTCGCCGAAGGCGATTTCCATCAATTCGCCCCAGCGTTCCCAATCGAAGTCCTGGAGATTGTCGAAGACGATCATGGCGTCTTCCGGCAGGCGGGCATAGAACTGGCGGAAGAAAAGGCGGGCAAAGCGCGGCACGTCATTGATGAGTTCGGGGGCCAGCCACGGCAGGGGCGGTCCCGAATCGCGTACCGCCTCGGCTAGGAAAAAGAAAAATTTGGCCGGATCGCTATCGTCCTTGTCTATTTGGAACCAAGTGAAATGAGATGGGGCGGAGACCCTCAGGTAGCTCGCGGCCAACGTCGTCTTACCGGCGCCAGGCGGCGATGCCAGCCATACCACCGCATGTTGCGCGCGCAACGCATCGATGCGGGCATACAAGCGCGGGCGCGGCAGAGCATCATGCACGCGCGGCGGCGACAGCTTGGCATATTTTGCAGGCAAGTCTGACTGACGCATGAAGACTCTTCGTCCGGATGGAAATTCGGCTTTCGGGGCCTTGCCGTTTCATTTGGGGGCGTTCGCCCCGCGCAGGCTATATTTATTTGCGAGCAATCTGCCTGTTTCCGCGATCGCTCGGCCGGCATGAAGCCATGTGGGCCGTTGTTCGGCTTCTTTTTCTTCAAAGTATACGGTCGTTATTATATCCGTACATCATCTGTAAACATCCCTGCAATAGTCTTCCTCCCAACGTAGCACCGCACATTTTTGCCGCCTTGTGGCGTTTTTGTGTGTTGCGATGCGATCCGGACTTCCATCTCGGCTGCCCTTTAGCCGCATTGCATTCAACGTTTATTTATTTGTATCTGCAGTTTTCTTCAGTGCGAATTTGTTTCCTGTCGGGAAATTTTTTTGAAGAGGCTCTGCACCCAGGAGGATCGACTCACATGGCTGAGCAGGATCAAGAGCGTAACGAAGCGGCGACTCCTTACAAACTGAAAGAGGCGCAAAAGCGCGGGCAGACGGCGAAGAGCCAGGAGGCGACTTTTGTCGCCGTGCTCGCCGCGTTCGTCGGTGTTGTCTTTGCGGCTGGCCCGTCGATCGCGCAACGCGAGCTCACGGTCATGCAAGCCTTGTTTACGCAGGCAGGGCGCGCGGACTGGACAGCCAACGGCACGTTCGACTGGCTGCTCGGTGTCGTCCGGGAAAGCCTGCTGATCCTGGGGCCGGTGCTGTTCGCGGTCGCCGCGGCCGCTATCCTCGTCAATTTCATCCAGGTCGGTCCGATCTTCAGCTTCAAACCGGTCACGCCGGACTGGGAGCGGCTCAATCCGGCCGCCGGATTCAAGCGCCTGTTTTCCATCCGCATGGTCTATGAGGCGTTCAAGGGCTTGCTCAAGCTGGCGATCGTGTCGTGCGTGCTGTGGTTCGCGCTGAAGCATTTGCTGCCGGGCCTGCTCAGCTTGACCTACATCGATCCGCGCGGCCATGCGCAGCTGGTGATGGGCGATGTCGGGCCATTGTTGTTCAAGCTGCTGATGGTCCTGCTGGTGATCGCGGCGATCGACTTTTCCTATACGCGCTGGGATTTCGCAAAAAAGATGCGAATGAGCCGGCGCGAGATCACCGATGAACACAAGCAGCGCGAAGGCGACCCGCGTATCCGCTCGCGCCTGCGTCAATTGCGCATCGAGATGCTCAAGCAAAGCCGTGCCATGCAGAAGCTGCCGGAAGCCGATGTGCTGCTGACCAACCCGACGCATCTGGCGATCGCGATCTCGTACAAGCATGGCCAGATGCCGGCTCCGAAGATGCTGGCCAAGGGAGCGGGCGAGGCGGCGGCCAAGATGCGCGAGGCGGCGCGCCGCCACCGCATTCCCATCGTCGAGAACCGCCCGCTTGCGCGCGAACTCTACAAGCGGCTCGATTCCGACGAATACGTACCAGAGGACCTCTATCCGCAGGTCGCGAAGATCCTGATCTGGGTATATGCGATGCGCGAAGCCCGCGCCCAAGGAGCTGCGTAATGAACGCCTTCAAACGTGTCCTCGGAGCGAACTCCGATATCGCGATGGTGCTGCTGGTGATCGGCGTGCTGGTGGTTCTGTTCGCCCCCATTCCTTCCGGCGTGCTCGACTTCCTGATCCTGTCGAATTTCAGCTTCGCGCTGTTGATCCTGCTGCTGACGTTCTACATGGCCAAGCCGGTCGAGTTCTCGACTTTCCCGTCGCTGCTGCTGGTCGCCACGCTGTTCCGCCTGTCGCTGAACGTCGCGGCGACGCGCCTGATCCTGAGCGACGGCGATGCCGGCCGCGTGATCGGCGCGGTCGGCTCTTACGTCGTCGGCGGCAATTATGTCATCGGCCTGATCGTGTTCCTGATTCTCGTCGTCGTGCAGTTCGTCGTCGTCACCAGCGGCGCGCAGCGGGTCTCCGAGGTGGCGGCCCGCTTCACGCTCGACAGCATGCCGGGCCAGCAGATGAGCATCGATGCCGACCTCAACATGGGTTTCATCGACCAGAAGGAAGCGCAGCGCCGGCGCAAGAATCTCAGCAAGGAAGCCGGTTTCTACGGCGCGATGGACGGCGCTTCCAAATTCGTCAAGGGCGATGCGATCGCCGGCATCATCATCATGCTGATCAACATCATCGGCGGCCTGGTGATCGGCATCATGCAAAAGGGCATGCCGTTCGGCGAGGCGCTGCGCACCTATACGCTGCTGACCATCGGCGACGGCATCGTGACCCAGGTGCCGGCGCTCGTGATTTCCGTCGGCACCGGCCTGATCGTGACGCGCTCGTCGTCCGACGAGAACCTGAGCAGCGAGGCGCTGCGCCAGATCACGTCGTTCACCAAGACCATCGTACTGGTCGCCGTCGCCTTGATCGGCCTGGTTTTCCTGCCCGGCATTCCGGTTACGCCCATCCTGTTCCTGGCGGCGTTCTTCGGCCTGGTCGCTTTCCTGAAATACCGCAGCGGCAAGAACGGAGCGGTGGAGGCGGAAGGCGAGGGGGAGGAAGACAAGCCGGCGGACGAAGATGCCTATTCCTCGCTCACGATCGAGCCGATCGAAGTGCTCCTCGGCGCCAATCTGGTGCCGCTGGTCGGCGGCAACGACCAATCGCTGTCGATGGAAAGAATCGCCGCGTTCAGGAAGCAATACGCAGTCGAATCCGGCCTGGTGCTGCCGAGCGTGCGCTTCCGCGATGCCGGGAAGTTGGGAGCCGATGCCTACGAGATCTCGATCTTCGGCGTGGCCGTCGCGCGCGGCGAGATCCTGAAGGATCATGTGCTGGCGATCCACGCCGGCGGCGAAGTCAAGAAACTGCGCGGTATCGAAACCAAGGAGCCGGCGTACGGCCTGCCGGCAGTCTGGATCAAGGAATCGGAGCGCGAAACGGCCAAGGCGGCGAAGTTCACGCTGGTCGATCCGGCCACCGTCTTCATCACCCATTTGTGCGAGGTCTTGCGCAACCAATCGTCCAATCTGTTGACGCGCAAGGAAACCGAGCGGCTGCTGACGCGGGTGCGCGAGCAGCAGCCGGGGCTGGTCGAGGAAGTCGTTCCGACCGTGCTGTCGGTGGGCGATGTGCAGAAGATCCTGCAGAACCTGCTCAAGGAAAAGGTCTCGATCCGCAACGTCGAGGCAGTGATCGAAACGCTGGCCGACCATGGCAAGACGACCAAGGATCCGGCCGTGCTGACCGAGCTGGTGCGCCAGCGGCTCGGCGCCATGATCTGTCAGTCGCTGGTCAGCAAGACCAACGTGCTGCAAGTGCTGACCCTTGATCCTTCGATCGAGCACAACCTGATGCAAAGCTGGCGCGCCGCGGAAGGCGGCGGGCTGGTGGTCGAGCCGCAATTCGCCGAGCAGGTGATGGCGAAACTGATGCAACAGGCGGACAAGATGATGAAGACCAACCTGCTGCCGGTATTGCTGTGCGCGCCTGAGTTGCGCCGCCACATGCGCACGCTGTCCGAGCGGATGATGCCCAACCTGCGCGTGCTGTCGTTGGCGGAAATTCCGAATTCGCTCGAATTGCGGGCGTTCGGCACCGTAGCTCTGTAGCTGTAACCGATCTGTAAGACCGGCTTGAGTACTGTTAAGCATCGATACCAGGAGAACCGAAGTGCCCGACGCAATGGTCATAGCCATACAAAGCATGCAAGGCGACTTGCTGCGGATGGAGGCGATCAGCCAGAACATCGCGAACATCTCGACGCCGGGCTACAAGCGCGAGATTCCCGTGACGCGCCCCTTCCCCGAGTTCATGCACGCTGTCGGCGCAGGTAGTCCGCATATCGCGGGCACGGAGCCTGCCGAGTCCGGAACCGACAACCTGCTGGACGGTTCGGCCGGACCGGTGAAACCGACCGGCCGGCCGTTCGATGTCGCTGTAATGGGCGACGGTTACCTGGAGGTGATGACGAAGGACGGTCCCGCGTATACGCGCTCGGGCAGCTTGCAGCTCGATCCCGCCGGCCGCCTGGTCAACATGGCCGGCCTGCCGGTGAGCGGAGTGAACGGAGATATCACGCTCAACGGCGCGGTCGCGTCGATCGCGCCGAACGGCGAGATTTCCCAGGACGGCCGCGTGGTCGGACAGATCAAGGTGGTCGAGTTCGCCGATTCCGGGGCAATGAAGAGGCTGCCGAACGGTTTGCTGCAGCCGGCGGACAAGACCGTGCAAGGGACGGTCGCCAAGACAGCATTGCGCGTGGGCTTCCTGGAAGGTTCGAACGTTCAGCCTCTCAAGGAAATGCTGACGATGATGGAAACCATGCGTCGTTTCGAGGCGTCGCAGAAGCTCTTTCAAGGTTATGACGAAGTCATGCGCTCGGCGATCGGAAAACTACTTGGACAATAGGGAGTGATGGAATGAGCAAGATTCAAGCTATCGCGGCGCTCGGCATGCAGGCGCACCAACTCGGCATCGAAACGATTGCCAACAACCTGGCCAACATAAACACGACCGGTTACAAGACCGGACGCGTGAATTTCCATAGTTTGCTGTCTCCCGAAACGAGCGGATCGGCTGCCGACGCCGCGTCTTCCGCGACGGCGAACGCCAACGGCGTGTTGCGGGATTTCGCCGTCGGCAAGACCAAGGCCACCGAATCCGCGTACGACGTGGCCATCCAGGGAGCGGGCTTTTTCGCGGTCATGCTGCCCGACGGCAGCAAGGCTTATACGCGCGGCGGTTCCCTGCGGATCAACAACGAATCGTTCCTGACAACGTCCGCCGGACATGTGCTTGCGCCGTCGATCCTTCTTCCCGCGAATGTCGCCGAGTTGGTGATTGCCGCGGACGGCAAAGTGATGGCGCGCGGAGCCGATCAGGCGGAGCTCAATGAAGTAGGACAGCTGGAAATAGCCACCTTCACGAATCCGGAGGGATTGCAAGCGCTCGACGGCGGCCTCTATAGGCCGAACGAACTGTCGGGCGACGCGATGCCGGGAAGGCCGGGCGAGGACGGGCGAGGTACCGTCGCTCAAAGGCGGCTGGAAGGTTCCAACGTCAACATGGTGGAGGAGATGGTCAACCTGATCTCCATGCAGCAGACCTTCGGATTCCTCTCCAAGGTGATCACGGCGGACGAGGAATTGAAGCAGATCACCAACAACCTGCGCAAATCTTCCTGAGCGGACTGCCGTGATTCACCTCCTCCTTTTCGTCGCGGGAATGTTCGTCGGCAACGCCGCGGCCGCCGCCGTGCGGATCGAGCTCAAGCCGCTGGCGGTCGTCGCCAAACGCGATTACACGCTCGGCGACATCGCCTCGGTGACGGCCGAGGATGCTCGCGAGGCGAACGTCTTGGCTGCGATCGCGATCGGGAAAACGCCGCGTCCGGGCTATACCGACCGGATGACCAAGGAAGAGCTGCGACGCGTGATCCGCAGCCGCGGCATCGATGCGGCCGCAGAATGGAAAGGAGCCGATGTCGTCAGAGTCGAGGCCGCCGCCAATCCGTTTTCCGGAAAGCGCATCGCCGACGACGCGGCCGCGCACCTTTCGGCACTGCTGGCGAACGCCGGCTATCGGGCCGAAATACAGCCGGCCGCGGACGTCGCCGACGTTCCGCTTCCGCATGGGGAAGTGAGCTTGCGGCCGCGCGCGATGAACATCGAAGAGACGCTGCGCCGGCGCGTTCCGGTGCGCATGGACATATTGCTGGACGGCGTGTTCTACCGCTCGTTGAACGTGCCGTTCCTGGTCAAAGCCTATGGCCCGGCGTGGGTCGCACGGCGCGATTTGCCGAAGGGCCAGGCGCTGCAGTGCGCGGACCTGTCGGAGCAAGTGATCGACGTCGCGGCGTTCGACGGCGACGTGGCGGCGGGAAAGTGCGACGACGGCCTGGGACGGCTCAAGCATGCCCTGGCCGGCGGATCGCCCCTGCTGACGGCGAACCTGCAACCGGTTCCCGCGGTGACGCAAGGCGAGACGATCACGCTGCAATTCGTCGACGGCGCGCTCGCGTTGGAATCCGCAGCCGTCGCGCTGACCGACGGCGCAGTCGGTCAACGGGTTCCGGTCAAGCCGGCGACGAGCAAGGATACCGTCCTGGCCCATGTGGTGGCGCCGGGCGTGGTCAGGATTTCAGGGAGATAAGAGTGGCAATTCGTCATCAAATCGGACTCGTCGCGGCGTTGTGCTGTACGGTCCCGGTCGCGGCAGAAAGCCTGTACGACGCCGGGTCGTTCCGGGCCATGGTGTCCGACAAGCGCGCCCATCGCATCGGCGACAGCCTGACCGTTCTCATCTATGAGAACTCCAGCGCCACGACGCGCGCCGATACCTCGACACACCGGAAAAACAATGTCGGCGTGCGCGCTTTCGCGGACGGAAGCGATCATGCGGCCGGAATCGGCCTTTCCAACGACTTCGACGGCGGCGGCACGGTGCAGCGGTCGGGCAGGCTGCTGGCGCAGATCACCGCAAGCGTCACCGGCATCGCGCCGAACGGCGATCTGTTGATCACTGGCGAGCAGATGCTGGAGATCAACGCCGACAAGCAGCATATCCGTGTCGAAGGCCGGGTGCGCACGCTCGATATCTCCGACGCCAATACGGTCTTGTCGAGCCGGTTGGCCGATGCCCGCATCAGCTATCTCGGGGCCGGCGAACTGACCGATAGCCAGCGTCGCGGCTGGTTGACCAAAATCCTGACCTGGCTGGGGCTGTGACATGCGTTATTTGATGGCATTCGTTTTGGTCGCGTGCATCGCGGGAACGGCGGCTGGAGCCTCGGTCGCTTCGGCCGCGTCGACCGAGAGCGCGGCGGTGCGCCTCAAGGATCTCGGCAAGTTCGCCGGCTGGCGCGAGAACGCGCTGGTGGGTTATGGACTGGTGACCGGCCTGGCCGGCACCGGCGACTCCGGCAACAACAAGGCGACCCGGCAGGCGATCGCGAACATGCTGTCCCAGTTCGACGTCGCCGTCACGCCGGAGCAGGTGCTGAGCCGCAACACGGCGGCGGTCATGATCACGGCATCCCTGCCGCCGTTCGCCGCCGAGGGCGCGACCATCGATGTCACCGTCACGTCGATGGGCGATGCCCGCAGCCTCGCCGGCGGCAGCCTGCTGATCACGCCGCTCAAGGGGCCGAACAACAAGATCTATGCGCTTGCCCAGGGGCCGGTGTCGGTCGGAGGGTACAAGTACGACATGAACGGCAACGTCGTGCAAAAGAATCATCCGACGGTCGGCTCGATCCCGGGCGGCGCGACGGTCGAAGTCGGCGTCAATGCCAAGATCATGAACGCGAGCGGCATCGTCACGTTCACCTTGAGCAGCGCCGACTACACCACGTCGTCGCGCGTGGCCGCCGCCATCAACAACGCATTCGGACAGCAGCTCGCCACCGCGCGCGACGCCGAGAAAATCGAGATCGAGGTGCCGGAAGGCAGCCGCTCCCGACTGGTCGATTTCGTCACGCGCATCGAACGATTGAACGTCGAACCGGACCGCCGCGCCCGCGTCGTGGTCAACGAGCGCACCGGCACCGTGGTATCCGGCGGCGACGTGCGGATCGCGAAGGTCGTCATCTCGCACGGCGAACTCAAGATTTCCATCGTGACCGACAACACCGTATCGCAGCCGATCCTGGTTCGCCAGACCGGCCCGGACGTGCGCACCGAGACGGTCGCCAATTCCCGCGTCGACGTCCAGGAGAAAAACGAAACCGGCTACGTCAGCGCGTCGAACAATACCGTCGCCGACTTGATCCAGGCGCTGACCCGCATCAAGACCAACACGCGCGACATCATTTCCATCCTGCGCGCCGTGAAGGCCGCCGGCGCGCTGCATGCGGACCTGGTGATCCAGTAAGCCGGTGCGACGAATCCTAGAGGGAGAGAACACATCATGATCAACCAGACCGAAGCCGTCACCGTCGATCTCGTGCGGCTCGCGCTCGACGCCGCCAGCATGCGGCAGCAGGCGATCGCCAACAACATCGCCAACGCCAATACGCCGGGATACATGCCGGCGCGCGTGAGTTTCGAATCGCAACTCGATGCGGTGCGCCGCACCCTGCGGGACAACGGCCGCCTGAGCGCCGACATGCTCAGCGGCCTGCGGCCCGTGGTCGAGCGCGAACAAGCGGCCGGCAGTCAAGGCGTGGCGATCGACATGGAGGCCGTGAAGATGAGCGAGAACGCCACGCATTATCAAGCCTTGCTGAAGGCCTTGAACAAGCATTTTTCGATCATGGGCACGGCGGTCAACAACGGGAAGCGATAAATGGACCAGCAATATTTCAATGCGTTCGCCATCAGCGCCTCCGGCATGCGGGTGGCAAAGACCATGCTGGATGTGACGGCCGTCAACCTGGCGAACATGAATAGCACCAAGCGCACCGACGGCAAACCCTTCCAGCCCCTGCGGGTGACCTCGGCGGAGACCGGAGTGAAGGGCGGTTTTGCCGCCGGCTTCGATCGCCTCGCCCATGCGCATTTGCGCGGCGTGCAGGTGACCGGCATCGAGGAGGTGAACGCGCCGCCGAAGAAAGTGTACGACCCCGGTCATGCCGATGCCGACGCCAAGGGTTTCGTGACCTTGCCGGCGGTGAACCACCTGACGGAAATGTCCAACATGGCGAACGCGCTGCGCCAGTACGAAGCCAACGTGGCGGCGATGAATGCGGCGAAGACGATGATGATGAAAGCTCTTGAAATCGGAGGCCAGTGATGATGAACGTAGAAGCGATTTCCTTCCTTGCTCCGGTGGGCGAACCGTCGCTGCTCCCGAGCGGCCAGCAGGCCGCCGCGCCGTCGGGCCAGTTCGGCCAGTGGTTCACCGAGCAGCTGTCGCAGGTCAACGACAAACTGACGCTGGCCGATCGCGGCGTCCGGCAGCTGGCCGCCGGCGAACCGATCGACGTGCACAACGTGATGATCGACCTGGAGGAAGCCAAGATGTCCCTGCAACTGATGATGCAGATCCGCACGACCTTGCTCGAGTCGTACAAGGAAGTCATGTCAATGTCGATCTAAGGCGCACGCGAGGATAAGCATGGCTACATTCAATCAATTCTGGGCGCAACTGCCGCAGCGATCGCGCTGGGGACTGGCGGTCGGCCTCGTGGTCGTCGTTCTTCTCACGGCAGCGCTGGCCTTCTGGGCGCTTCGCTCGGAGCAAAAAGTGCTGTTCGCCAACCTGTCGCCGCAGGACGCCGCCACCATGACGGCCGAGCTCGAGCGCATGAAAGTTCCGTATGACTTGGCCGATGAAGGCAACACGATCCTGGTCGACGGCGACATCGTGCATAACACGCGCCTCAAGCTCATCGGCAAGGATCTGCCCTTGAACGGCACGGTCGGCCTGGAGCTGTTCAACAACGCCGACATCGGCATGACCGAATTCGCGCAGAAGGTGAATTACCAGCGCGCGCAACAGGGCGAGTTGACGCGCACCATTCTGTCGATCGAGGAAGTCCAGGCGGCGCGCGTGCATCTCGCGCTGCCCGAGCAAGGCTTGTTCAAGAAGGCGAACAGCCAGCCCAAGGCCTCGGTCACGGTCACGACCAAGCCGGGCAAGAAACTGCGCCCGGCCCAGGTCGCCGGCATCCAACGGCTGGTCGCCGCCGCCATTCCGAACATCAAGGCGGGCGACGTCACCGTGCTCGACCAGCATGGCATCGTTCTCTCCAGCAGTGCGGCTGCCGACGGCGAAGAAGCGGAGGCGGCGGCGAATCCGCTCGACGGCAAGCGCGGCGTGGAAGAGTATCTGAACCGCAAGCTGGTCGAAGTGCTCGATCAGACCTTCGGCCCCGGGCAAAGCATCGCCAGCGTCGACGTCGTCCTGAACGAGGATCGCATGAAGACCACGACCGAGAGCGTCGTGCCGGCGGGCGCCGCCGAGCAGGGCGTCGCGCCGTCCGGCGTGGTCGTGCGCGAGAAGCAGATCACGCGCGCGGGTAACAGCGCCTCCCAGGAAGCGGGCGGCGATGTCGTCCATAGCGAAATCGATTATCAAGTCGGCCGGCGCGTCGAACAGGTCGTGCATGCGCGCGGCGCCATCAGCCGGATCAATGTCGCGGTGGTCGTCAAGAAGCCGCTCGATGCCGCCCAGATTGAACGAATCAAGGAAATGGTCGCGCTGGCGGTCGGTTACAACAAGGCGCGCGGCGACGGCGTGGCGGTGTACTCGATCGACCAGTTCGCCCAGCCGCAGCAGGCGGCCTCGGCGCCTGCCGCGATTCCCGCAGCGGCGGCCCGGAGCGAGGCCGTTCCGCAACCGCAGGCAACGGCGGCGGCGAACGAGGAACCGGACGTTCGAACCCTCGGTGCGGCGCTGGCCCTGCTGTTGATCGTGGCTGCGGGCGCGATGGCTTTCAAGAATCGTTCCGCTCAACGTCGTCCCGGCGCTCCGAAGCGCCTGACGGAGGACGAGCGCCGCCTCTTGCTGACCCAGGTGCGGGCCTGGATCGAAGCACGACCCGTGTCGACAAAAATGGAGCGTCAGGCATGAGCGGACACCGACAAACCGCATTGCTCTTGCATGAGTTGGGCGAGGAAGACCGCCGTTGGCTGGTCGGGCAGATTCCGGACGAGGATCGTTCGATACTGAAAGAACTGCTCGACGAATTGCAAAGCCTGCGTATTCCTTCCGACGGCAATTTGCTGGAGCGGGTCATGGCGCCGCGCGCCGAGGCGCCGCCATCAGAACCGGCGGGACCGGCAGCACCCGGCGACGCGGTCCGTCGCGCCTCGGCGCAGCAAATGTCGGATTTGCTCGCGCGCGAACCGGCATGGTTGCTGGCCATCGTCCTGGGCATCGAGGCTTGGCCGTGGCGCGAAGCCTTCCTGTCCAAGCTGGAGCCGGTGCGGCGCGACGCGGTGCAGGCTGCCATGCGCGGGGCCCCGGCGCCGCGCTTGAAGGAGGCGCTGATCGGCGAGATCGAAAAACGCCTTGCGCAATGGCACGCGCGGTCCGGAGCGGTGTGTTCGTCGCCTTCGACCGGTCGCTATCGCTTGCTGACCTTGCTGAACAGTATTAAAGGGAATTTGCATCAATGGCTACGATAATCCGCGCGCCGGCGATCTCTCCTGAAAAGCGAACCCTTGTACCGGGGGGGCAGGAAGCGGCCGTGCAGCCAGCGCAGCCGGCGGTAAAAGATATGCCGGCGGTAACCGGGACGACAGAAATGGAACCGACCGGGCGATCCACGGCTGCCGGCGAGCAAGACGCTCCGGGCGCCCCCTTCAGGCCTGCGGCGCCGACGGCGGCCGAAGAAAAGGGCGCGGCATCCGTGGCTCCGACGGCTGCCGGCATGACTGCCGCGGCCGTGCCCGCCGTTTCCGGGAAAAAGAGCGAGGAACAATTGCGCCAGGAGAGGGCCGAGGCAGAGCGCCGGCGCCTGCTGATGGAGCAGGAACTCGAGGCGCAACGTCAGAAAGCCATCGAGGAAGAAAAGCGCGAGCAGGAGCGCCAGAAGCTGGAGCAAGCCTATAAGGAGGAGCAGGCGCGCGGCTATCAGGACGGCTTCAACCAGGGCGACGAGGACGCCCGCAGAAGTTTTCTCGAGGCGCAAGAGCGTCTCGAGGCGATCACCGCCAAGCTGGAAGAGACGCTGGCGCAAGGTATCGCCAATATCGAAGACATGGCGGTCGCCATCGTGTTCGCCGCCGTCTGCAAGATTCTCGGCGACGCCATGGTCACCCGCGAAGGGGTGATTGCCCAGGTGCGGCAGGTGATGGCCCGCGTACGCGAGCGCGGCGCCTTGCTGATCCGCCTGCATCCGACCGACCTCGAACTGGTGCAGGAGCGCAACGTCTTCGGCGTCGGCGCGAAAAGCATGGAAATCACCTGGGTGGCGGACGACTCGCTGTCCATCGGCGGCTGTGTCGTCGAGACCGCCGGCGGCGAATTCGACGCCCGGCTTGACATGCAGCTCGAACAAATCCGGAATGCGCTTGCCGCAGTCCGCCTTTCCAAATCCGCCGTCCGGGAAGACGCATGATGCAAGCCTACCTCGAGACCATCGAAGCGATCGATCCGGTGCGCCGCATCGGCCATGTCCGGCAGCTTGCCGGCTTGAGCATCGAGTCGGTCGGCCCTGACGCGGTGGTCGGCGAAGTCTGCGAGGTCATGTCGCACGACGGCAAGACCCGCCTGCGCGCCGAAGTGGTCGGGTTGCGCGACGGGCGCGTCATGTTGATGCCGTACGGGAAGCTGAGCGGCATCGGCTCGAATGCCGAGGTTGTCGCCACCGGGCATCTGCCGCGCATTCCGGTCGGCCATGCATTGCTCGGCCGCGTGATCGATGCCTTCTGCGAGCCGTTGGACGGGCTGCCGCCGCCGGACGTGCGCGAGTATCGGCCGCTCAAGGCCATGCCCTTGAATCCGCTGTCGCGGCCGCGCGTGACGGAGATCCTGGAAACCGGCGTGCGCACGATCGACACCATGCTGACCATGGGGCGCGGGCAGCGCGTCGGCATCTTCGCCGGCAGCGGCGTGGGCAAGAGCACCTTGCTCGGCATGATCGCCTGCCATGCCAAGGCCGACGTCAACGTGATCGCCCTGATCGGCGAGCGCGGCCGCGAAGTGCGCGAATTCATCGACAAGCATCTCGGCGAACATGGCCTGAAACGCTCGGTGGTCGTGGCCGCCACCTCTGATCAGTCCGCGCTGGCGCGCGCACGCGCCGCCTATGCCGCCACCGCGATCGCCGAATTCTTCCGCGACCAAGGCATGCAGGTGATGCTGACCATGGATTCCGTCACCCGCTTCGCGATGGCGCGCCGCGAGATCGGCCTCGCCGTGGGCGAACCGCCGACGGCGCGCGGCTATACGCCCTCGGTGTTCGCCGAGTTGCCGGAACTGTGCGAGCGCTGCGGTACCGCCGATTCGGGCGGCTCCATCACCGCGTTGTACACCGTCCTGGTCGAGGGCGACGATTTCAACGAGCCGATTTCCGACATGCTGCGCGCGACGCTCGACGGCCACATCGTGCTGTCCCGGCAGCTGGCGCAGCAGGGGCATTACCCGGCGATCGACGTGCTGCAAAGCGCCAGCCGCCTGTTCAGCGATCTGGTGACGCCGGCCGAGCGCGACCTGGTGCATGGCGTTTTCGAATGCATGGCGGTGTATCACCGCAACCGCCAGATGATCGACATGGGCGCCTATCGCGCCGGCAGCAGCGCGGAAATCGATCGAGCGATCCGCCTGATGCCGACGTTGAACGGCTTTTTGAAACAGCGCGAGGAGCAGCCCGTGGGACGCGAAGAGGCTGCCAGGGAGTTGCGGGAAATCTTTTCCAATCAAGGAGTGAATCGTCATGGGTGACCGTCGCGGATTCCGCTACGAACTCGAACCGGTGCAGCGCAAGTGCGACTGGGACTTGAACGACGTGGTCCTGGAGCTGGCGGACTTGAATCGCAGCGTATCGGAACAGGAACAACGGGTGCAGGAACTGACGCACGAGTTTTCGCAGGTGAGGGAGGGCTGGAACAGTCAGATCAGGACCGGTCGGCTGAACATCGACATGCAGCGGCTCACCTACGGCTACCTGGCGCAGCTGCAGGAGCGGATCTCGCAAAGACAGATCCATTTGAAATCACTGGAACAGGAGCGCGATACGGTCATCCGGCGCTCGCACGAACTGCGGAAATTTGCCGACAACATAGAGAAGCACCGCGGCGAAGCGCTTCGGGGCCACGAACGAAAATTGGCGGACATCGCGTTCAAGGATGCGGACGACATTTGGTTGCAGCGGATGAATTGGAGGAAGAAGAAATGAGAATGATAAGCATGGACCTGCGCGATATCGACAACTCGCTTGTCGCTCCCGAGCGCAGTCTCAGCCCCAGCCAAAGACACGCATGGCTGCGCCAGATGGAATTTGCCTTGATGGAGGAGCTGGGCAAGCAAAACCAGCGTCCGCTTTCCGATTCGAAGGACAAGGGAGCGCACTTCCAGACGGAAACGAAGAATGAACAGCCGTCCGCGAAGCAGACGACTTCCGATGAACTCAATTCGTGGAAATATCGCGCGAAATTCGAGAATGCCGGGCGGACGGCCGACATTTTCGGGAGATCGGAACGTGACCGATCGGCGTTCGCCAAAGAAACGACATCCGAAAAGTCGCCCGGCGATACCGGCAAGGCGGACGAATCGACGATCGAATCCGGGCGCACGGAATCCATGGAAAAGTCACCGGCGGAGCGGCATGCGCTACATAGGGAGAGTGCGTTCCCGTCGACAGGCATGGCGCCCGCTCCGTATGCGCCGGATCAAGACGTTGCTGCATTCCAGGCCGTTGGGCCGGCGGTGCAAGACGTTGTTGCATTCCAGGCTGTCGGACCGGCCGCGCAAGACGGCGGGATGGCGCAGGCGCAGTCCCGGAAGACGGAGGTGACGATGACCCAGGCGGCGCGCCCGGCGCTCCCGGCGAACGCCGTTCCATCGCCCTCCGTGCAGTCGAAAGCCGCCTCGGCCAAGGATGGCGCCTCGCAAAAGGAAGCGCGATCGCGGGCGGACAAGGGATTCTCGGATGCCTTGGACGAATGGAAGAAGCGGACGATGCATGTCCAAACCGACGGCAGCATGGTCAATGTGACGATACGCGACGGAGGATTGAGCGCGTTGCAGTCGCAGAACATCGTCTACCGGCTGGCGAGCGAGTTGAACGAGGCGGGACATCGTTTGCGCACCGTCATCGTCAATGGCCGACTGGCCTACCGGTCCGAAAGTCGGGCGGATGCGGTATCCGACTCCTTTGCTTTCAGCGCCGAGGAACCGGAAGCGAAAGGCTCGGAAGTCAAACCGAATGCAATTGTCGAGGAGAACGAACATGGCTCTTGATGCAGTAAGCGGCACGACGGCGGCGGATAGCGCGCAATCGCTGGGACAGAACGACTTTCTCCAGCTGTTGCTCACGCAATTGCAAGGGCAGGATCCCACGAAGCCCGTGAACCACACCGAGTTCGTCGCGCAGATGGCGCAATTTTCCAACTTGGCCCAAACGCAGCAAATCAACGACCACCTGGCGCAGTCCATCACGCAGCAGGCGGCTCAGCAATCGATCGGATTGCTTACGCGCTACGTCGCCATTTCGACGAATGCCGGTCAGATGACCGGGCAGGTGACGGCCATCGAATTCGACGGCAGGGAAGACGGACCGAAGCTGACGGTGACCAGCGGCTTGCAAGCCATCCCCGGCGTTACCTTGGACAGAGTCATCAAGGTCAGCAATACCGCCTTTTAGTCGTTTTTTTAAGGAACGCAGTCATGATTAATCTGCTATACATGAGCATGAGCGGCTTGAACACCTATTCCAAGGCGCTCGAGAACGTCAGCAACAACGTTCAGAACCTGAATACCGTCGGGTACAAGAAAAGCGAGCTGCAGTTCTTCGATTTGTTTTCGCAGTCCTACGACGCCGGAAGCGGACGCGGCAGCGCGACGGGATCGGGCGTCACAGTCTCGACAAACTCGATCGACTTTTCTTCCAGCGGTTCGGTGGAAACCGGCCGCGATCTGGACCTGCGGATCAACGGGGACGGCTTCTTCGTGCTGCGCGACGAAGACGGTCAGCTGTCCTATAGCAAAGCCGGAAGATTCGAGTTCAACACCGACAACGTTCTGGTCAGTTCGCTCGATCCTTCGAAACGGGTCATGGCGCTGGACGACCAAGGCCAACTACGGGAGGTTTCCGTCGCCGGACACAATTACAGTGCCGGCCAGGCATCGACGACGATCAACTTCAACAACGGCTCTCCTCAGCTGGGAACGAACATCAGCACCAGCGTCGATGTCTACGACGCCTCCGGCGCCAAGCATGTGTTGACGCTTCAATTCACCAGGAGAACCGATACGCCGGCTACGTCGGGCCCGGTCTACGATCTGGTCATCAAGGAGGGAGCGACCGTGTACAACGGCCCGACTCCTACTCAGCTCAAGTTCGATCTGTCCTCCTTTAACTTGACGGAGCCGACTTCGAAGGAAGTGAGCTTTACCTTCAATCCGCCCAACGTGGCTTCGTCCACCATCAAGCTTTCCGTTGCGAATTTCAAGGCATTTTCCTCCGGGTCTACGCCGACGCAAGGCGTGGACGGTTCGTCGGCGCCGAAGGCGAACGGCCGCGCCTCCGGTACGCTGTCGACGCGCACCTTCGATACCGACGGGAATATCGTGCTGACCTATACCAATGGAGAGAAGGTAAAGATCCAGCAGCTCGCCCTGGCGAAATTCGGCACGACGAATCAGCTGCAGCCGTCGGGCGGAAGTTCGTTCGTCGCCGCGCGCGGTACGACGCCCAGCTATGGAAGAGCAGGAAAGGATTACGGCGAGTTCCAGCTCAAGGCCCTGGAAAGGTCGAACGTGGACCTGACGAGATCGTTTAGCGAAATCATCCTGTTCCAGCGCTCGTTCCAGGCAAGTTCGCAAATGGCTTCGACGGCGAACGAGATATTGCAAGTGCTGTTCCAGATGAAAGGTCACTAATGTCGACCTCGAGTTTTTCATTGCTCAGAAAGCGCGATATCGACGCCTGCAAAAGCGCCGCGCAGGAGGCAATACTCGAATGGGAAAGTGCCTGGGCGAGGCTGTCCGACCATTCCATTTCCTGTGCTGCCGCTTGTGAAGCGACCGACTCCGCGCCGCCGTACGCGGCCTGGGGTCTGCGCAGGCTGGAAAACGGCGGCAGCGTATGGGTGCTCATGCCGCCGGAAGTCGAGCGCCGCATCGAGCGGCAGCTGTTCTCGATCGACGACGTTGCGTCGGCGGCGGAACGCAGCCGCGAATCCCGGTTGGCGGGGGCGATCGCCAAGGACGCCGTCGAGGAATTGGTCGCGGGAATCGTCAGACGGTTGACAGGGTTTTCGTCGACGCCGGCCGACGGTTCCAGCGACACGCCGGCCAAATGTTTCCGTTACGGCGCCGGCGCAGCTCTCTTGACCGTCAAGCTGGATCGGAAATCGTTTCATGTGCTGGTGCCGTCCGCTTCCCTGCCCGGCGCCGCGCCAGGCGGCAGCACGACGGCGCTGGGACCGACGACCGGCCTGATCGAGGCGCTGAGCGGCTTGCCGGTCAAGCTGACGGCCGAGGTCGGAGAGGCGGAACTTACGGTGGGCCACCTGCGCATGCTGGCAGTGGGCGATGTCGTCCGGCTGAATTCACGTCTCGATCAACCGGTGAACTTCATCGGGCCGAATGGAAAGACCGTGTGCCGCGCCCAATTGGGCACTAGCAAGGGCCGGCGCGCGGTGGAAGTCAAACCTCTTTCGAATTAAGGAGTACGTCATGAACGACGGCATGGAAAGCGCGACGATGGCACCGCCCCAGATTATCGAATTGTCGGAACTTACGTCTTCCGCGTCGCCCGGAGAGAGTATTTTCAGCGGCAGTCTCGACGTCGTGCAGGCGGTCAAGACCAAGTTGACGGTAGTCGTGGGCGATGCGACGGTCAGTATCGGGGATCTGTTGAACATGAAGGCCAACCAGATCTTCAAACTCGACAGGATGATCGACGATCATGTCGACATTCTATTGGAAGGAAATGTCGTGGCGCGAGGCCAGCTGGTCGCCGTGGACGATCATTTCGGCGTGCGCATCACCGAGTTGCCGAAGGCAAAGAACGCATGAAACACCTCCGCGCGATAGTGCTTGGTCTGCTGTTCGCCTGGCATTGCTCCTCCCTGGCGGAGAGTACGCCTGCACCGCAATCCGTCCGGCTTCCCTTCAAGCAGAGCACGGCACAAGACGACTCCGTGATGTATCGAGCGTTAGGCGCCTTCTTCCTCGCATGCGCGGCCGCCGGAGGCATTGCTTACGGGATCAAGCGTTATCTGCCGCGGCTGGGGAACAAGACGAAAAAGGCAAACTCGCTGCAACGCGTCGAGACGTTGCGGTTGACCCCCAGGTCGGTTTTGCATGTTATCCGCTATCGGGACGAGGAAATCCTGATCGCGGAAAGCGCCCACGGAATTCAATTCCTGACCAAGGGAACCGGCGCGACTGCCGATTTCGACGGGGAGAAGTCAATTGAATAGACATGGCATGTTTCCGGTTCTCGCGCTAGGCGTCTTGTCTTTCTTGTCGTTGTGCGGTGCGGACTGCATGGCGGCCGATGCGAATATGCTTTCGCTCCCCGGAGTCGACGTCAAGCTCGCAGGAAAAGGCGGACAGGAAGAAGTGTCTTCCGCGCTGAAGATAATACTGGGATTGACGGTGCTCAGCCTGGTGCCGGCAATACTGGTATCGATGACGGCATTCATTCGCATCGTGATCGTGATGTCGATGCTTCGGCATGCGTTTGGAATGCAGGAGACGCCGCCGAACACGGTACTGATCAGCTTATCGCTGTTCCTCACGCTGTTTACGATGATGCCAGTGCTGAATGAAATCAACAGCCAGGCGTTTCAACCGTTCATGAACGGAAAGCTATCGTCCAAGGCCGCGGCCGAACAAGGGGTAAAACCCTTGCGTGAATTCATGGTGCGGCAAACCCGCGAGCAGGATCTCGCTTTGATGGTCGAGTTGGCGAAAAAGCCCGAGCCCAAGACGATGGAAGACATCTCCATGGTCGAATTGATTCCGGCTTTCATGCTGTCGGAGTTGCGTTCGGCGTTCCAGATCGGTTTCGTCGTATTTCTCCCGTTCCTGTTGATCGACCTCGTGGTGTCGACGATCCTCATGTCGCTCGGAATGATGATGGTGCCGCCGGTCACCATATCGCTTCCGGTAAAGATTTTGATGTTCGTGCTGATTGACGGGTGGAGCTTGGTGGTCAAGGCGTTGTTGGGAACGTTCCACTAACCTGCACCGGGCCTGAAAATGCCGACACCGCAAAAGGCGCCGCCGCGCAAGAAGATGGACTTCCCCGCCGAGGAGGAAGCCATGCTATGGCGCAGATGGCGCGACGAGAATGACGCTTCCGCGAGGGAGGCGCTGATCCTGCTTCACTTGGAGTTTGCGAAGATGCTTGCGGCAAAGTGCTTTGCCGGCAGATATGGCGACGAGTTGGAGTTTGCCGATTATATGCAGTTCGCGACCGTGGGGTTGCTGGAATCCATCGACCGTTATGACCCGGCCAGCCAGGCGAGCTTCAGGACATTTTCCGCGCCGCGGATCAATGGCGCGATGCTTGACGGCGTTGCCCGCTTGAGCGAGCAACAGCGGCAGATCAGCGCCAGGCAAAGAATGCTTGCCGAAAGAGCCGAGTCCCTGACCGGTTCGATGGAGTCGAAGGAGGGAACGGACGAAATATTCGAACAGTTGGCCGGCGTGGCGATCGGCCTGGCTCTGGGCTACATGCTGGAAGGTTCGTCGATGTATCAGGTTCAAGAGCCGGTGTCGATGAACTCCGCCTATACCAATGTCGAAGTCAGGCAATTGCAGCAGCAGGTAAGAAGCCTGGTCGACATGTTGCCGGAGCGCGAGAGAAGCGTGATCAAATATCACTATCTGAACCATCTCCGGTTCGAAGCGATTGCGGAAATATTGTCATTGAGCAAGGGCAGGGTCTCGCAATTGCACAAGAATGCGCTCGATCTGTTGCGCAAGGAAGCCGGCAAGATAAGTTCGTGCAATATCGCCTGGTGAGAACGGGAAGCGTCAGCGAACAGGGGAACGTGATGAACTCAATTGATATGACAGGAAGCTAAGCATGGATATCCAGGCTCGAATCGACGAAGCGTTGAAGCGCATCGTGCGCCTTAACGCATACTTGGAACAAGACCCTCTCAATCCTCACCTGCTGAGCGAGATGATCGATCTTCACGTCAGGGTGGGAGATTTGGGCGTCGCACGCGCAGTCGCCGACAAGGCGGTCGCCGCTTATCCAGACGACGTCCATTTCCAATGCCAACTGGCGAACGTGATGATCGAAGAAGGGAATTTGGATCAGGCGGAAGCCATGCTGGGTTCAGTGCTGGATCATGCGGATCGCGATCCCGGGATAGTCTATAACCTGGCGTTTGTCCACTTCGTCAAACGTCGATTCGACGAGGTGTTGCGCTTGTTCGCGCAGCATCCGGACGCATTGGAGCGCCATACCCAAGCCCGCATGTTGCAAGCCAACTCCTTGCACCACCTCGGCAAGACAGCGGATGCGCTGGACGCCGTGAAGAAGCGATTGGAAGCCGCCCCGAACGATTACGCGGCGATGGGAATGGCCGGCCTGCTCGAATTCGATTTGGAAAACCCCGCGCAGGCGGAGCGGTGGGCCCGTTCCGCGCTGGCGGGAGAGCCGGACAATCTTGCCGCATTGGTGGCCCTAGGCTCCGTTGCGTTGTTCACCGACGATTTCGCGCAGGCGCAGGAATTGTTCGAGCATGCCATCTCCGTCAAGAGCAACGACGGGCGTTCATGGTTCGGATTGGCGTTGGCGAACATGAGCGCTTCGAAATTGCGCGAAGCGCTGCCAGCTTTCAATAACGCGGCCGAATACCTGCCGGCATATGCCAATGTGCGGTTAAGCCAGGGATGGTGCGCTCTTCTCTTGGGCGATATTTCCGCCGCCGAGTCGAGCTTCCGCCGCGCATTGGAAATCGACCGGAATTTCGCGGAATGCCATGGCAGTCTCGCGGTGTCGCTGGTTCTGCAGCAGCGCAGGCAAGAAGCGGGACATGAGATCGAGCTGGCGCTACGCCTGGACTCGACATGTTTGTCGGCGCGCTACGCGGAAGCCCTGGCCTCCGGGGAAATCAAGGATATTTCCGACCTCACGTCGTTTGCGGCGCGCATATTCAAGAAGCGGGACGAACGGGACGGCGTCCAGGACCTATCCAATATCTTCCTGCGCCGCCTTGCGACGAAATCCCATACCACCCATTGAAGAAAAACGCCGTGCGTGACACGGCCCTAAGCCGACATTTCACTGAAAGGACGAAAGATGAATACCGAACAGACCGAATTCGATGCCGAAGAATTGGTGCATATCGCGATGAATGCGATGAACAACAAGGATGTGGAAACGTCGCTGAGATCGCTCAAGGCCAGCATCCAGAAGAAGCCGGATTATGCGCAGGCGCATTTTCTTCTCGGGGCGCAGTATGCCGAGATAGGAATGATCGATCGGGCGTTGGAGGAAATGCGAGCGTCCATCAAGCTTGTTCCCGACTTCTGGATTGCGCGTTTCCAGTTGGGTTTCCTGCTCTTGACGCTGACCCGGGCGGATGAGGCCGCGGAAGTGTGGGGGCCTTTGGATGAGATCGGCGACGAGCATCCGCTGCTTCTGTTCAAGAAGGGGCTCTTGAGCCTGGCGAACGATGAGTTCGGCACGGCGCGCCGCCTCCTGATCGAGGGCATCGAGAGGAACAACGTCAATCATGCCTTGAACAGGGATATGGCGATGATCATCGAGCGCATCGACCGCCTGACCGCGGAGGCAGCGCCTGCGGACGCCGGCAAGCAGGATGATCCTGCCGAGGAGCTCCAGCATCTGGCGGTCGCCGCTTATCAGGATAAATCCCATTGACGTCGTATCGCTTCGCGCAAGCGGAGTCGGGGTGTTGCACGAAATGGCCAGGCTCTTTCCGGGCACCTTTTCGAGAGAGGCGTAGGGCGCTACTATGATGAGAGACGCGAGCACGCATTTGCCGCCCGGCTCTGTGCCGGGCCGGCAGAACCGACTTCCCTCCATGCCGAGGATTTATGCCTTCAATTAGTGCCATTCAAGAAATCGTCGCTGTGATTCGGCAGGAAATGACTGCGAGAATCGCGGATGGCAAGCCGACTGTAGTGCGGCCCGATTTCGGAAAGAATGCCTTCAAATCGACGCAGAAGAAGAGTTCCCGGAACGGATTGTTCTCCTTGATCGAGAGCCGGGTGACGGCGATCGACCGCCTCGACCCGGAACGCGGCCGCAAGGCATTCAGGGTATTCCTGGAGTCGGTCATTCTCCATGAGTTCGGAAACGAACTCATGAATGATCCCGCTTTCTATCGACTGGTGGACGACATACAGCTGCGCATGGAGGCGGAGCCGAAAATTGCCGCGATGATCGCGACCGCCGTATCGGTTTTGTTGAGCAAGACTTCCGAGGGTACGCCTCCGCCGGCCAACTGGCATCGCAAGTGAGCGTCCGCTCGCCAGCCGGGAATCGTCGCTGTCCAATCCTTGCCGACTCCATGATCCGGTCCGGCGCCGGATCCTTTCCCTCTTTCCTCACTCCCCATCGAATCGTTGTTCCGACGTGCGACGCCGCTCTTTCCGCCATTTCCTAGCATCGTATCGGCTCGTCCGGCAGCGCCTTGTTCAGGCCGGACCCGACACTAATAGATCCGGATATTTTCAAGGCGGTTTAGCAAAAAGTCGCTGAAGGCGGAACTTTTTCGTTTTTGCGCAAGAAAAGCCGCCCAAGCACGCCGGTTGTGCTTCCGCATATACGGATGAATTACAAATTCCGATTTCGCGGAAAGATAGATCGGCCTTTCCTTAAACAATGCTCTCCGAGCGTCGATACATTGCCCGGATATTGGCATTGGCCTATGTCAATGCAGGTTACTGAGGATTGGTCGCGCTCCTTGCGACCGTAAGAGCACTGTAAATACGGAGATCGTCAAATGGTTGCAATCGTCAATGGAAGCGGTTTGGGCTTGGTGGAAACGGGGCGCTTGGGCAGCGCGGGAATGATCGGTTCGGCCGCTTCGGGAATGATCGGGGACGGCTTGTTCGTCAATGCCGCCAACGGCAACCTGATCGTGCAAAGCCAGAAGGACGGCTTTGTCGCCGGGCGCGGGATCGGCCTTGGCGTGCTGCGCACCTATAACAGCTATGCGCACTTTGACGGCGACAACAACGACCACTGGAAGATCGGCTTCTATCGCCAGGTGCACCGTCTCCAAGGCACGGCCAATACCGCCGGCAGCAAGATCTTCCGTACCGACGGCGACGGCAACGAGCAGGAATTCGATTTCGACACGGCGCGCGGCGTGTATGTCAGCGCGGTCGGCGGCGAGGCGGACGACACGCTCGGTTTCGATGCCGCGACTCAGCGCTGGACCTGGGTCGACGGCAGCACCCAGGCCCGGGAAACCTACGCATGGAATGCCGGCCAGGACCAGGGACGCCTGGTCGAGCTGAGCGACCCCGACGGCAATACGCAGACCTATTCCTACAACGGCACCAGCGGCCTCTTGGATGGCGTGACGCTGGCCAGCGGCGAGTCGGTGCATCTGGACTATACCGGATTGAATCTCACCACGGTTCGCGTGGTCGACGCGCTCAATAACGTGCTCGAGAGCACGCATTACGAATACGATGGCCTGAATCGCCTCTCGAACGTCTACAAGGAATGGCAACTGCCGGATGCGACGACGCGTCGCTACACCATCCATTACACCTATGACGGCGACAGCAACCGCCTGGCCAGCATCGAGGAAGTCGATCCCACCGCCAACCAGGATCTTCTTGCCAAGCTTTCCTTCACCTATCAGCACTACACGGAAGACGACAGCTACCGCGTGCGTACCATTACCGACATGCGCTTGGGGCGGACCACGCAATTCGACTACAACCTGACTACGCGCAAGACGACCATCACCGATCCGCTGAGCGGAGTCACGGAGATGACCCATGATGCGGCAGGGAATCTGACGGATCTCGATCTCCCCGCGGTCGGCGGAACGCGCCAGCATTTGCACTACGAATACTATGCCGACGGCCGGGTTCATCGGATCGTGGACGCGCAAAACCAGGCGACGGTATACGGATATGATGCCAACGGCAACCGCAACTCGGTGATCTATCCGAACGGCGTGGCCATCGATCGCGTCTACGACGCCCAGAACCGGCTGCTGGCGGAAACCCTGCGCGGCGGCGTGGACAATCCGCACGGCCCCCGGACGACCTACTATGCCTACGATACCTTGGGTAACCTGCGCTTCGAGCTCAATCCGGAAGGGCAGCTGGTCGAGCACCGTTACGACGCCTTCGGGCAACGAACCGCCACGCTACGTTTCGGCAAGGCGGCGTACCCAGTAGAAGGATTGACCGCGGCGCCGAGCGAAGCGACGCTGGCCGCCTGGGCGGCAACCAAGCTCGATACCGGCTTGCAGCGCACGAACTATGGATACGACTTCCGCGGCCGGCTCAACACCGCGACGACCTTCAGCGCGACGTTGCCCGACGGTGAAGGCGATACGTCCAAGCCCGCCACGGTCACGACTTATCTCAACGATTACGCCGGACGCCTGCTCGGCTCCACCGACAGCAACGGCCTGACGTCGTCCTATACCTACGACGGCATGGGGCGCCTGCTGACCAGCCAGGAAGGCGACTTGATCAGCACCCGGCAATACACCGACGCCGGACATACCGTGTTCATGAGTCAATCGGACGGCTTGCAGACCGTGCAGCAGTTCAATGCCGCTCGCGAATTGATCAGCATCACCCAGGGCGGCAGGGCGTCGACGACTTATGCCTACGACAAGCTCGGCAACCTGCGCCTGACGACCGATTCGACCGGCCTCAAGACGATGGCGTTGTACGATGCCGCCGGCCGCAAGTCCGCCGAAATCGGCGGCGACGGCAGGATGGTCGAGTTCCAGTACAACAAGAACAACCAGTTGGTGCGGACGATCCGGTATGCCGGCGCCCTGACGGCGGCCCAGCTGACGGCGTTGCAGTCGACGGCGAGCGGCACCGCGCCGCTATTTGGCGCGATCAATGATCTGGCGCCCTGGCGTCCGTTGCCGAACACCGAAGACGACCGGGTCGAATGGACCTTGTACGATGCGAACGGCCAGTTGATGAAGGCCATCGACGCGACCGGCCATGTCACCGAGTTCAAACGCGATCCGAGCGGCAATGTGCTGGCGTCGATCCGGTATGCGAATCCGTTGACGGCTTCGATCCTGGCAAGCCTGACCCTGGAGTCGAAGGCGGACGACCTGACCGTGACGTATACGGCGGGCTCGCGCGTGGAGCGCTCCGTTTACGACAAGGCGGGTCAGCTGCGCGCGACGGTGGATGCGGAAGGATCGATCACCGAATACACCTACAATGCCGCAGGGCTGCTGATCAAGACCGCGCGCTATTACCAGCGATTGTCGGAAACCACGCCGGTTCCCGACTACACGCTCGGCCTCGATATCATTCCCACCGGAACGCCGACCCAGCCTCCCTACGCCTTGCGCACATATTATCGCTACGACGCGCGCGGCCTGGTGATCGCGGAAATCGATGCCGAGAACTATTTGACGGAGTTCAAGTACGACGACGCCGGCAACAAGGAAGAAGTGATCCGTTATGCCGGCCGCATCGGCAACGTGTCGCCCGAGACCGGCACGCTGGAAGCCTTACGCGAGAAGGCGTTGCAAAACGGCTTGCCGGACCAGCCTCAAGTCACGCTTTACACCTACAACAAGCTCGGTTTGGTCAAAACCGAGACGGCGCCGGATGGCACGTTGACTGTCTATGATTACGACGATCACGGCCGCCTGGTCAAGCAAACCAACGCGGCGGGAACGGTCGAACAATTGATCCTGGAGTGGAAGTACGATCAGTACGGCCAGCTGGAGAAGCAATTCAACGCGGATGGGAAGTTCGCCAGCTATCAATACGACGATGCGGGCCGGATGACGCAGTCGATCGATTACAAGGGCAACGTCACCTGGTATTACTACGACGACAGCGGCGTGCTGACCCATACCATCAATTCCTTGGGCGAGGTACGGACCCAGCTGCATAACAATTTCCTGGAAGTCAGCCAGGAGAGGACCTATGTAAATCGCCTGGCGGCCTCCGTCGTCGGGACCTTGCAGGGCGGCTTCATCAGTTCGACGCTCCAGGCGGCAATCGCGGGACTGTTCGATTCGGCCAAGGATGGCATCGTCGATTTCCAATATACGCGGCGCGGCGAGTTGAAGGAGCGCCGGGACAACAGCGATGCGTTGACGACGTATCGCTACAATGCCTTCGGCGAAGTCGACCGCAAGACGGTCCTCGACGGTCCCACCACCACCTATACGTACAACCGCCGGGGCCAACTGGAGGGCAGCACCGGCGAGCGCTATATCTACCGTCAATACGATGCCTTCGGACGCCTGATTCTGGTCGACGACGGCACCGAAGTGTTGCGGTACATCCACTATGACGGCCTTGGCCGGCGCGTCTACTTCGTCGACGCGGAAGGCTGGCAGAACGGTACCGGTACCTCGATGGCTTACGATGCCTTCGGAAGAGTGACGTCGCGCACCGATCCGCTGGGTAATACCACGACCTACCAATACGATGCGGCGGCGCGCAAGACCGTCATGATTTCCGCCGGCGGCATCTCCGTCACCACCTTCTACAACCGGCACGGCGAAGTCCGGGAAATCATCGACGGCCGCGGCAACAAGACGACCTACGAATACAACCGGAATCTCCAGTTGACCAATGTCCTGGACGCCAACGGCAATGTCCTGGAAAGCCGCGAGTATGACGATAACGGCAACCAGACCCTGGCGACCGATGGAACCGGCAGGAAGATCAGTTACCAATACGACGCCGCCAACCGCCTCTTCAAGACCATCGTCGACCCCGACGGCTTGAACCAGGTGACCGAAACCACCTTCGACGGCCGCGGCCAGGAAATCGCCGTCACGGATGCCAACGGCGTCGTCACCAGGAAGACGTACTACAAGAATGGCCAGTTGAAGGATGTGACGATCGACCCGGATGGGTTGAACCTGCGTACCGTGTTTACATACAACCGGGCCGGCAACGTCATGACCGTCACGGAAGGCGCGGGCAGCGCCACGCCGCGCAAGACCAGCTATGTGTACGATAGTTTCGGACGCCGTGTCGCGGAGATCGCCGATCCGGACGGCCTGGCATTGACCACCACGTATGACTACGACATGTACGGCAACGTGGTCCGCCGGGTCGGCCCCGACGGCCAGATCACCCTGTACGGCTATGACTCCAATCATCGCCAGGTGGTGACCATCGATTCGAGCGGCGTCGCCACGACCTATCGCTACGACGACGGCGGCCGCCTGGTCGAAACCGTGGTGCATGCCGAATCGGCGGCGGAGTTCCTGTCGTGGACGGAGGGCGACCTGGCGGGATATCACTGGGCGGAATTCGTCAATCTGCCCAACCGCCCGGACGATCGATCCACCATCCGTGTCTACGATGCCGACAATCGTCTCAAGTTCCTCATCGGCCCCGATCGCCAGGTGACCGGTTATGTCCGGGACAACAACGGCAATGTCGTGGTTGAACGCCAGTATGCCTCCACCACCTGGACCCTGGTCGGCAATACGCTCACGATCTCCACATCGGCCCAGGACAGGCTGGTGCAAAATGTCTACGATGAGTTCAATCGGGTCCGCTTCCAGATCGACGCCGAAGGCAGCGTACTGGAAAGCGAATACGACGACGCGGGCCGGGTCACGTCCCAGACCGCGTATGCCAACAAGGTGCTGCCGAGTGCTTCGGAGCGCAGCGTCGCCGCGCTGGAAGCCTTGCTGGTGCCCAGCCCCGCGGACCGTACCACCTCCTTCACTTACGACGGCGCGGGACGTTTGAGCACGACGACCGACCCGTTGAACCATGTCACCACGATCACCTACGATGCGGTGGGACGTCAAACCAGCGTGATCCGGCAGGTCGGCGCGTCGGCCAGCGATCCGGGCAACCGCGTCGACCGGATCGTCTACGATGCCGCCGGACGCCAGGTCTATGCCATCGACGCCCAGGGCGTCGTGACCGAATTCCAATACAATGCGGCCGGCGAGGGAACCAAGACCATTCGCCATACGGAATCCATCACCGTACCGGCCGGACCGCTGACGGCGGCGATCGTCGCCGGCCTGCTGTCACGGGACGCGGACGATCGCACCGAGACGTCCATCTACAACAGCGCCGGCTTCCTTACCGTGCAGATCGATGCGATGGGACGCACGACGATGTACGAGTATGACGCCGGGGGCCAGCTCACCCTGACCCGGCACTGCGCCGAACTGGCCACGTGGGATGCCATCAACCGGGTCTGGATACCGCCGACGCCGTCGAACAGCGATCGCCGTACCGCATTCGTGGCCGATATTCCCAACCGCGCGCGCTATGTCGTCAATGCCGAAGGGCAGGTCACGTACGAGCGCATGAACGTCTTCGGCGAAGTCGAGATCGCTACGCGATTTGCCGCCACGGTCACCGGTTGGACGACGGGAACGGAGGCGACGGATGCCCTCGAGGTGACCGCGCTGGCGGCATTGGCGAATGCCGCGAACGACCGCACGAGCCGCGTGGTTTACAACAATAGCGGCCGGGTCCTCTATTCCATCGACTCGATGGGCCACGTGGTCGGCGTACAGTACAACGTGTTCGGCGAAGCGACCGTCACGACGGCCTACGTCAATCCGGGCAGCTGGAGCGGCGACGTGTTCCAGGCGCCGGCCAACCATGCCGGCGACCGCCGCACGGCGATCGTCAACGACCTGGCGAACCAGCGCCGCTATATCGTGAACGAAGAAGGGCAGGTGACGCTGCAGCAGCTCGATGCCTTCGGCCAAGTCGTGGCGAGCACCCGGATCGCGATGGACATCTACGGCTGGACGACGCGTACGGAGCACGCCAATGCGCTGAATCCGGATTGGCTGTACAACATGCAGGATTTCGTGGCGCAGGCGGAGGTGCCGGAGTTGGCCAAGGATCGCACCACGCGCATGGTGTATGACGACAATGGACAGCTCCTCTATACCATCGATCCCCTGGGTCACGTGGTGGGTATGCAATACAACGTGTTCGGTGAAGCGACCGTCACGACGGCCTATGTGAACCCGGGCAGCTGGGTCGACGGCGTGTTCCAGGCGCCGGCCAACCACCCTGGTGACCGTCGCACGGCGGTCGTCGATGACCCGGCGAACCAGCGCCGCTTTACCGTCGACGCGGAAGGCCGTGTCACGCTGCAGCAGTTGAATGCTTTCGGCGAAGTGATCGCCACCACGCAGATCGCGGCGACGGTTCCCGGCTGGACCAACCGCACCGAGGCGGCCAACGCCCTGGCGCCGTCCAGCCTCGCCGCCCTGGCCAATGCCGCGAACGATCGCACCAGCCGGGTGGTGTACAACGCCAACGGCCAGGCGGACTACACCATCGATCCGCTGGGCCATGTGGTCGGTGTGCAGTACAACGTGTTCGGCGAAGCGACCGTCACGACGGCTTACGTCAATCCGGGCAACTGGGTCGGCGGCGTGTTCCAGGTGCCGGCCGATCATGCCGGCGACCGCCGCACGGCCGTCGTCGACGATCCGACGAACCATCGCCGCTTCATCGTGGACGCGGAGGGCCGTGTCACGCTGCAGCAGTTGAACAACTTCGGCGAGGTGACCGCCACCACGCAGATCGCGGCGACGGTCCCCGGCTGGACCAACCGCACCGAGGGGGCGAACGCCCTCGATCCGTCCAACCTCGCCGCCCTGGCCAATGCCGCGAACGATCGCACCAGCCGGGTGGTGTACAACGCCAACGGCCAGGCGACCTACACCATCGATCCGCTGGGCCATGTGGTCGGCACGCAGTACAACGTGTTCGGCGAGGCGACCGTCACGACGGCCTATGTCAATCCGGGCAGCTGGAGCGGCGATGTGTTCCAGGCGCCGAGTACGAATGCCGGCGATCGCCGTACCGCCGTCATCACGGATTTGACCGAACATTGGGACATCCCGGAGGGCTCGACGAACCATCGCCGCTTCCTCGTCGATGCGGAGGGTCGGGTGACGATGGAGGTGTTCAATTCATTCGGCGAGGTTATTTCCATCACGCAAGTTGCACAATCGATCGCAGGATGGACTACTCGCAGCGAGGCCAGCAATGCGCTCGACGTGACGGTACTGAACGGCATGCTGAATGCCGCGAACGATCGCGTCAGCCGTGTCCTCTACAACAGGAACGGTCAGGTCTCCTACGCCATCGATGCCTTGAATCATGTCACCGGCACCGAGTACACGGTCTTCGGGGAAGTCGCCGTGAGGACGGCCTATACCAATCCAGCGGACTGGTACCAGAGCGATTACGGTGGGTTCGAGCTGTACCCACCGGCGCCGACGCCGACCGATCGCCGTACGGCGATGGTCAACGACCTGCCGAACCATCGCCGCTTTACCGTCGATGCGGAAGGCCGCGTCACGTTGCAGCAGCTGAACAACTTCGGCGAAGTGACCGCCACCACGCAGATCGCGGCGACGGTCATCGGCTGGACCGACCGCACCGAGGCGGCCAACGCCCTCGATCCGTCCAATCTCGCCGCCCTGGCCAATGCGGCGAACGATCGCACCAGCCAGGTCGTGTACGACAAGAACGGCAATGCGACCTACACCATCGACCCGATGGGCCATGTGGCCGGCGTACAGTACAACGTGTTCGGCGAGGCGACCGTCACGACGGCCTACGTCAATCCGGGCAGCTGGAGCGCCGGCGTGTTCCAGGCGCCGGCCGACCATGCGGACGATCGTCGTACCGCCGTCGTCAACGACCTGGCGAACCATCGCCGTTTCAGCGTGGATGGGGAAGGCCGCGTCACGCTGCAGCAGTTGAACGCCTTCGGCGAAGTGATCGCGACGACGCAGATCGCGGCGACGGTTCCCGGCTGGGCCACCCGCACCGAGGCGGCCAACGCCCTCGATCCGTCCAATCTCGCCGCCCTGGCCAATGCGGCGAACGATCGCACCAGCCAGGTCGTGTACGACAAGAACGGCAATGCGACCTACACCATCGATGCGATGGGCCATGTGGTCGGCACGCAGCACAACGTGTTCGACGAAGCGACCGTCACGACGGCCTACGTCAATCCGGGAAGCTGGAGCGGCGGCGTGTTCCAGGCGCCGGCCGACCATGCGGACGATCGTCGTACCGCCGTCGTCAACGACCTGGCGAACCATCGCCGTTTCAGCGTGGATGCGAAAGGCCACGTCACGCTGCAGCAGCTGAACAATTTCGGCGAAGTGATCGCGACAACGAAAATCGCGGCGGCGGTCACCGGCTGGACCAACCGCACCGAGGCGGCCAACGCCCTCGATCCGTCCAATCTCGCCGCCCTGGCCAATGCGGCGAACGACCGCACCAGCCAGGTCGTGTACGACAAGAATGGTCAGGCAACCTATACCATCGATGCGATGGGGCATGTGGTCGGCATGCAATACAACGTGTTCGGCGAAGCGACCGTCACGACGGCCTACGTCAATCCGGGCAGCTGGAGCGGCGGCGTGTTCCAGGCGCCGAGCACCAACGCAGGTGATCGCCGTACGGCCGTCGTCAACGACTTGGCCAACCTGCGCCGCTTCAACGTGGATGGGGAAGGCCGCGTCACGCTGCAGCAGTTGAACGCCTTCGGCGAAGTGATCGCCACCACGCAGATCGCGGCGACGGTCCCCGGCTGGACCAACCGCACCGAGGCGGCCAACGCCCTCAGTGTGTCCAGTCTCGCGGCCCTGGCCAATGCAACGAACGACCGCACCAGCCAGGTCGTGTACGACAAGAACGGCAATGCGACCTACACCATCGATCCGATGGGCCATGTGGTCGGCACGCAGCACAACGTGTTCGACGAGGCGACCATCACGACGGCCTACGTCAATCCGGGCAGCTGGAGCGGCGGCGTGTTCCAGGCGCCGGCCGACCATGCCGGCGATCGCCGTACGGCCGTCGTCAACGACCTGGCGAACCATCGCCGCTTTACCGTGGGTGCGGAAGGCCGTGTCGCGCTGCAGCAGTTGAACGCCTTCGGCGAAGTGATCGCGACGACGCAGATCGCGGCGACGGTCCCCGGCTGGGCCAATCGCACCGAGGCAGCCAACGCCCTCGATCCGTCCAATCTCGCCGCCCTGGCCAATGCGGCGAACGACCGCACTAGTCAAGTCGTGTACGACAAGAACGGCAATGCGACCTACACCATCGATCCGATGGGCCACGTGGTCGGCGTGCAGTACAGCGTGTTCGACGAGGCGACCGTCACGACGGCCTACGTCAATCCGGGAAGCTGGAGCGGCGGCGTGTTCCAGGCGCCGGCCGATCATGCCGACGACCGCCGCACCATGATCGTCGACGATCCGACGAACCATCGCCGCTTCAGCATCAATGCCGAAGGCAATGTCACGATGCTCAAGCTGAATGCATTCGGCGAAGTCGAGTCCACCACGCAGATCGCCGAACGGGTGGAAGGCTGGGCCACCAGGAGCGAAACCGCCGACGATCGCACGCCGACGGGGTTGGCGGCGCTGATGGATGCGACGAAAGACCGCACCAATCACGTGATGTACGACAAGAACGGCCGACCGGCCTATACCGTCGATCCGCTCGGTTACGTGGTCGCCATGGAGTACAACGCGATCGGCGATGCGGTGCTCAAGAAATTCCATGCCGAGCCGGGTGAATGGGTCGCCGGAGCATTCCAACTGCCGGATCCGAGCTCGAACGACAGATGGGCCGCGGAGTTCACCGATGTGGTGAATCATCGCCGCTTTGTCATCGAAGCAGACGGCACCATGCTCGTCCAGCAATTGAATGCCTTCGGCGAGGCCGAGTCGGTGACGCGGACACGGATCGGCTATACGCCGTCCAGCGTGGATGGGCTGGTCACCTATCTCCGCGGCTGGCAACCGTTGGCAAGCCATTCCACCAGCCAAGTGGTGTACGACAAGAACGGGCAAGCGATCTATGACATAGACCCGCTGGGCCACGTGGTCGGTAAGCAATACAACGTGTTCGGCGAAGCGACCGTCACGACGGCCTACGTCAATCCGGGCAGCTGGAGCGGCGGCGTGTTCCAGGCGCCGGCCGATCATGCCGACGACCGCCGCAGCGCGACGGTCAATGATCTGGCCAACTTGCGCCGCTTCACCGTCGATGCCAAAGGGCAGGTCACGCTGCAACGCTTGAATGCCTTCGGCGAGGTCATCGCCACGACACAGATTGCTGCGCCGGTACCCGGTTGGACCGACCGTAGCGAGGCGACCGACGCTCTCAGTGCGGCCAGCCTGGCTGCCTTGGCCAATGCCGCCAACGACCGCACCAGCCGCATGGTGTACGACAAGAACGGCCACGGAATCTATTCCATCGATGCCATGGGGCATGTGGTGGGCGTGCAGCACAACGGCTTCGGCGAAGTGACGCTCACGACCGCCTACGTGAATCCGGGCAGCTGGGACGGCGAGACGTTCCAGGCGCCGACGGCCAACCCGGCCGAGGATCGCCGCACCGCGATCGTCAACGACCTGGTCAACCACCGCCGTTTCAGCGTCGATGCGGAAGGCCGTGTCACGCTCCAATCGTTGAATGCCTTCGGCGAAGTGGAAGCCGTGACCCGGATGGCGCGGCCGGTCGCCGGCTGGATGATGGGCACACAATCGGCGACGGCGTTGCAACCTGCCGATCTGGCGGCGCTGGCCGATGCCGCGCAGGACCGCACCAGCCGCATGGTGCACGACCAGAACGGCCGGGTCACCTATGCCATCGACCCGCTGGGCCACGTGACCGGAACGCAGTACGACATGCTGGGCGAAGCCGTCGTCTCGACCGCCTATGTCAATGCCGGCAACTGGAACGGCGGCGAATTCGAGCCTCCCGCCGCGCACGATAACGATCGCCGCAGCGCCGTGGTGACGCATCCGTCGGGTGCCTTCCGGTTCCTCATCGATGCCGAGGGACAGGTCACCGAGGAACAGCTCAATGCCTTCGGCGCCGTCACCTCCAGCACGCGCATTGCCCAGAAGATCGCCGGCTGGGCGACGCGCGACGAGGCGAGCAACGCCTTGAGCATCTCCAGCCTGAACGCGCTGAAGAATTGGGCGAACGACCGCACCACGCGCGTGGTGTACGACCAGAACGGCCGGCCGACCTACACCATCGATCCGCTGGGGCAGGTGATCGGCTCGCAGTACAACGTGTTCGGCGAAGCGACCGTCACGACCGCCTACGTCAATCCGGGTAGCTGGCCAGGCGGCGTATTCCAGGCGCCGGCGAATCACGCCGGCGACCGCCGCACGGCGGTGGTCCATGACCTCGCCAACAAGCTGCGTTTCACCGTCGACGCGGAAGGCCGCGTCAAGATGCAACGCCTGAATGCCTTCGGCGACGTGGTGGAAAGCACGCAGTTCGCGGCAACCGTCGCCGGCTGGAGCAACCGTACCGAGGCAGCCGACGCCCTGGATGCGTCCAATCTGGCCGCCCTGGCTGATCCCGCCAACGACCGTACCACTCAAGCGGTATACAACGTCAACGGCCAGGCGACTTACACCATCGACCAGGCCGGCCGCGTGACCGGCGCCCTGTACAACGTCTTTGGCGAAGCGACCGTCACGACCGCCTACGTGAACCCGGGAAGCTGGTCCGGAGGCGTGTTCCAGGCGCCGGCCGAGCACGCGGACGACCGCCGCACGGCCACCGTAGTCGACCGCACCCGGCACACGGATGCGGCGCTGCAAACCGGTTACCGCCGGTTCACCGTCGACGCGGAAGGCCGCGTCACCATGCAATGGATGAACGCGTTCGGCGAAGTCGTGTCCAGCACGCGGCTGGCGCAACCCGTCCCCGGCTGGACGACGCGCACGGAAGCGGCGAACGCGCTGAGCGTATCGAGCCTGGAGGCTCTGGCGAATGCGGCGAACGATCGCACCAGCCAAGTCGTGTACGACAAGAACGGACAAGCGGTC
Organism: Paucimonas sp.; assembly: GCA_035627375.1. Taxonomy (GTDB): domain Bacteria; phylum Pseudomonadota; class Gammaproteobacteria; order Burkholderiales; family Burkholderiaceae_D; genus DASPLX01. The sequence goes on from DASPLX010000037.1 coordinate 200,974, forward strand.
TACACCATCGATCCGCTGGGCCACGTGATCGGCAAGCAATACAACGTGTTCGGCGAAGCGACCGTCACGACGGCCTATGTGAATCCGGGCAGCTGGAGCGGCGGCGTGTTCCAGGCGCCGGCCAACCACGCCGAGGATCGCCGCACCGCCACGATCAACGATCCGGCCGGTCAGCGCCGCTTCAGCGTCGACCCCGAAGGCCGCGTCACGCTGCAGCAGTTGAATGGATTCGGCGAAGTCGTGTCCACCACGCAGCTCGCCCAGGCCGTCACCGGATGGGCGACGCGCACGGAAGCGGCGAACGCGCTCGATCCGGCCAACCTGGCCGCTCTGGCCAATGCCGCCAACGACCGCGCCAGCCGCGCGATCTATGACAAGAACGGCCGGATGCTCTTCAACATCGATCCGGTCGGCCGTGTCACCGGCGTGCGCTACAACGTGTTCGGCGAAGCCACGATCACGACTGCGTACAAGAATCCCGAGCGCGTCGTCAACGGGGAGTTCTACGAGCCGAACTTGAGCGTCGAAGACCGCCGTACCGCCGTCGTCACGGATATGGCCAACCGTCGCCGCTTCGAGATTGACGGCGAAGGCCGGGTCACGATGGTGCAGATGAATACCTTCGGCGACGTGGTTTCCAGCATCCAGTTCTCGCAGAAGGTAGCGGGCTGGAGCACGCGCGCCGAGGCCGCCAATGCGCTCGATCCCGCCGTGCTGTACGGTCTGCGCGATGCGCAGAACGACCGCGCCAGCCAATTCGTGGTCAACAACCTGGGCCAGGTGCTCTACAGCATCGATCCGATGGGCCGCGTCATCGGCATGGAGTACGGCATCTTCGGCGAAGTCAAGTCGCGCACCGAGTATCGCAATCCGGGCACCTGGTCCGGCGGCGTGTTCCAGGAACCCGCTTCCCATGCCGACGACCGCCATACGGCCATGGTGACCGATCGGGCCAACGGCCGCCGCTTCAGCGTCGATGCCGAAGGCTATGTCACCATGGAACGGTTGGATGGCTTCGGCGCGGTGATCGAAGTCACGCGCTACGCGAATGCTATCGCGAATTGGTCGGCGGCGGTCGAGCTGCCGCTCGACCCGAGAACGCTGCCCACCCGCGAGCCGGCGCTGGGCGCGGAATACGACCGTTTCAGTGCCATTGCCTACAATGCCGCGGGTCAGATTCGCTTCCGTGTCGATGCCGAAGGCAATTTGACGGAAACCCGTTACAGCGTGTTCGGCGAGGCGACGGCGACGATCGCTTATGCCACGCCGATCGGCACGGCGGCCGAGCCTTGGTCGCCGTCCACGCCGCACGACCTCGGCGCTTTGACGCTGCGCGCGAACGTTACCAGTCCGCAGGACCGTCACAGCGCCACGGTCTACGGCCGCGACGGCGTGCCTGCCTACACGGTGAACGCGATGGGTTACGTCACCGAATTCATCCAGAACCAATTCGGCGAAGTGGGGCTCACCAAGCGCTATTGGGACGACGTGGCGAACTGGCCGCAGTCGCCGCAATTACCGGGAAGCGTCGCCGAACTCGTGCAAAGCGGCAGGCTGCAGATCGATGTCAGCCGCGACCGCTGGACGTTCACGATCCGCGATGCGAGCGGCCGCGAGCGTTTCGAATATGATGCCGAGAATTACGTCACCGAAAAGATCTACAACGCATTCGGCCAACTGGAGTCCGTGACGCGCTACCAGGAAGAGCTCTATACCGCGATCACGGCGAACACCACGGTCGCCGAGATGGAAGCGCATCGCCACGCGCTCACGCACGACTATACCGGCGCCTATGTGCAACCGGCATATACCGGCTATACCTATAACCGGAACGGTCAAGTGGTCGACATCACCAAATCGGTCTCCCTGACGGAGGCGATCGTCACCCATACCGAATACGATGCGTTCGGCCAAGCCGTGACGGTCACCGAAGCCTACGGCACCGGCGATGCCGCGACGACCCGGCGCGAATACGACAAGCTGGGCCGGGTGGTGGCCGAGACGGCGGCCGACGGCACGGCCGAAGCCGTGACCACGCGCTACAACCACGGCTTCAATACTGTCGCGGCGACCGACCCGCGCGGAGAGGCATTGGCGACGAGCGATTCGGCCTGGGCGCGCAAAGAAAGGCTGGCGCTCGGTTTCGCGGAAGAGACGTGGGCGCTGAGCGAAGCCGACAAGGCGGCCCTGCGCGCGCTGTATACGACAGTGCAGAAGACCGACCGCAACGGCCGCGTGGTCGAGATCGCCGAGCCGGCAGTGAAGAACGGCGCGGCGAGGGAGCAGCTGGTACGCAAGCAGCAGTACGACGCGTTCGGCAACGTGACGAATGTCAAGCTGTACGTGCGCACCACGACCGCCGCGGGCGCCGTGACGGAAAGCTACCTGGCCGGCCACGACCAGAACTTCGAATACGACGGCAACGATCGCCGGACGGTGCACATCGATGCGATCAACCAGAAGACGGTCAGCGAATACAACGCCTTCGGCGAAGTCGAAAAGATCGTCAAGCATGCCAAGAGCGGAATGCTCGGCGCCGGCGATACGACGACCTGGATCGGGTACGACAAGCTTGGTCATCGGATCGATACCATGACGGTGCCGGGCGACGGCACGGACCTGGTACATGAAACCGGTTCCTACAATGCCTTCGGCGAACAGAAGACCAAGGAAGTGCGCTGGAACAACTCGGACGGCGCGAAGATCGGCCAATGGACGTACGAGTACGACCGCCTGGGACGGCTGCATATCGAGACTGCGCCGGTCACGGCCAAGAATGCCGCGGGACAAGACGCGCCCGTGCGAAAGGTCTACAACTACGACGCCAACGGCAATCTCTCTTCGCTCAGCGAGGCGGGGGCGCTGCCGGAAGGACGCCTGACGTCGTTCAAGTACGACCTGGCCGGCCGCATGATCAGCAAGACCGATCCGACGGTCACGGTATACGATCCGAGCAACGGTACGACCAGCAGCTATGCGCGGGTCGAACACTATGTGTATGACCGTCGCGGCAACCGGATCAAGACCGTGCTCGACAATCTCAACGTGGGCGAGGTGCTATCGCGCGCCTACTACAACCGTCTGAATCAACTGACGGACGAGATCGACGCGGTCGGGGCGCTCACCAGCAGGACGCTGGATGCGGTCGGCAACACTTGGAAACTGCGCGTCTACGGCACGGCCGTCACGGTCAATGCCGACGGCAGCCTGCCCGCCAGCCTTCCCAGCACGTACCGCGACAGCGAATTCCGCTACGACGCGGCCAACCGCCTCACCGAAGCGAAGATCAAGGACGTCATGCTGGGCGAATACCGTTCCGACCTGTCGGGCGGCGCGGGATACCTGGCCTTCAAGGGCGACGTGGTCAATCGCAACGTCTACGACTTGCACGGCAACCTGATCAAGTCCATCGACGCCAAGGGCGGCACGACGCGCTACTTCTACGATGCGGGCGGCCGCAAGACCGGCGAGCTGAGCGCGAGCGGCCACCTGACCGCCTGGGACTACCATGTCGATAACGACACCGGTGTCCGGGTTGTCGAGCTGCGTTACGGCAATGCCCAGACCGGTCAGCCGGTCACGGCGAGCGACGGCGAAAACCTCCAGGCCGTGCGCGCACGGGCCTATATCGCCAGCTTCAATACCAACGGCGGCAACATACCGGCCGACCTCATGCCGACGGAAGAGGTCTATCCGCACCAAGCGCGTATCACGACCCGCTTCCTCGACGCGCAAGGTCGCGTGAAGCAGGAGCGCGTCCACTTGAGCGGCAGCTTGAGCCAGCCGGCCCAGGCGGTGACCACCTATGCCTACAACGCGCTCGGCCAGGTTCGGCGGATCGAGGATGCCGACCAGTTCGTCACCACCTTCGATTACGACGCGCTGGCACGCCAGACCAGGAAGACGGTGGACTTGAGGAAGGCGGTCGGCGCCGGCGGCACCGTCGATGCCAATGCGACGGATTGGGGCGTGGAAGGCAATGCGCAATATCAGGTCAGCGACACCGAGTACAACGGCCTGGGCCAGGTGTCGCGCGAGATCGTGCACGGCGCCACCGACGACAAGGATCGCATCACCAAATACACCTACAACAAGCTTGGCAAGCTGAGCAAGCTGACCGATGCCTTGAACCAGGAAACCCATTACGACTACGACAAGAACGGCAACCAGGTGCGCATCTCGCGCATGGTACGCCGCGCCGACGTCAGCTACAGCCCGGTGCTGGAAGCAACCGTCAGCCAGTATGACGCGAAGGGGCGCGCGGTTCGCACCTGGTACGAGAAGAACGGCGTGTCGGAAGACGGCACCGTCCAGGCGATGCGCTACAACGTCTACGGCGAGTTGATCGAAAAGGGCCGCTTCAAGGTTTCCGAAGGCGAGCCGCAACACCTGCAGGAGTACTTCGAGTACAACGTGCTGGGCCAAGTGGTGAAGACCAATAGCGACGGTGCGACGAAGTTCTATTTCTACGACGCCAACGGCAACATGACGCTGACGATCCAGTCGGCGGGAACTTACAATCTGCGCACGGTGACGCTGGACAGCCTGGCCTATGCGCCGGTGAACAATAACTGGCTGGCCAACGTCACGCTGAGCATGACGGCCTACGATGCCAACAATCGCGCCGTCAAGACGCTGCAGCCCAATACCGGCGTGCAGGATGTGTTGCAGAAGATCGCCCAGCAGGCCAAGGCGTACGACAACGGATCCGCCGGCGCGACCATGCAGATCAATACCGGGACGCAAGCCTCCGGGCAGTCGGTCAACGTGGTGGCGAACGGCCAGCCCGTGGGCGTGGGTGGGCCTGGCGGTATCCTCGATTACACGGTGACCACCGATCTCTGGACGCATTACAGGGTCACGTATCCTAACGCGTATGTAACGCACATCGAGCCGTATCATGCGATTGGCGACCGCAAGGTTTCGCTGACTTTGAACAGCGCGGCCGTGGTCGACACCGGCATCGGCACGCAATACGAGGTCGAACTGACCGATGGCAACGGAGAACGTGTCGCGCTGGCGACCGGCGGCTTGAACGACATCTTCAATCTCGAATTTGCCGCCAAGAAGATCGTCAACGGCCGTCTCAAGATTTACCGTCGCGTCAATCCGGGTGAGCATGGCCGGGAAGAGATCGCCTGGAAGGTCTACAACACCCAGTCGCCGCCCAACCCGCCGCCGGCTTATGACATCCCGGCCGGACAGCAGCCGCCGCAATCCCACGTGGAAACGTTGACGAGCACCGGCGACATCCAGACTCAATCGGAAGCGCCGAAGCTGCGCCTGATCGGCCTGGCCGGCAACACGGCCAAGGTCATGCTCAACTATCGCGCCAAGGGCGCCACCGGCTGGCATACGGAAGTCATGAGCAATCCCGGCGTGGCCGGCGGCAGCACCAGCACGGGCACCACGGGGATCTATCGTCCGGACGTGTTCGAGACGCCGTTGAGCGCCTACACCACGGTCGGCACGGAGTATGAGTTCCAGTACATCGCGGTCGACGCCAGCGGCGCCATGGTCGGCGGCGGCGGCGGCACCTTCACGCGGGAAGGGCCGGTCAGCAATCCGAGCGGCAGGGTGCACCTCCAGCCGGTGACGGCGTCGACGGCGTCTCCGGTCCATGTCGGCGGCGGCGCCATGGCAATGTATCTGGCCTCCGGCGGCAACTCGATCGTGTTCTTCGATCAGGGCCGCACCAGCCCGGATACGGTCCCGAGCGGCTTGACCGCCAGCTTGCGCTACCGCGATGCCGCAGGTACTTGGCATACCACCTCGCTCAGCCCGGCACCCACGATCACCGGAATCGATTTCAAAAACAGCTTCCGGTGGATACCACCGTCGGCCACGCATATTTCTGACTACGTATTGACCGTCACGGACAGCGCCGGCCGGATCGTGAGCCAGGCGGCCGGCCAAATCCAGCTCGGCACGAACCTGGAGGTCAAGAGCTACGGTCGTCTGCAGGACCGTACACAAGTAGTCCACATTGGCGCGCTGCCGGCAGGCACCAAGCAGGTGCAGGTGTCTTATCGCGTGCAGGGCACCTCGACGCCCTACACGACTGTCATGGCAGCACCGAGCGCCGGCGAACCAGGGGTTTTCCTGTGGGATACGTTGGGCGTGCCTGCCGGGATGTATGACTACCGGGTGGAAGCTCAAAATGCAAACGGCGTCTCGCTGCAGACCACCGTCGGCAGGTTCAAGCTGGGCGATTACGCAGGACAGGTCTTGCGCGAAATCGAGGGAAGTCCGGTCGTCACGCACGGCCCGATCAACATGACGCAGTCATACTGGAAGCTCGCGAACCTGGAAGGACTGACTACCAAGACCGAGATTCAATACGACGCGTTCGGCGGCGTGATCAGCCAGACGGATGCGCGCGGCAACGTCACCAATTTCGAGTATGACGGCGCCGGTCGCATGACGCGCCAGCTGGCGGCCGAAGAGCGGTACATGGACGGCGTCGCGCAAGGCGGCCCGCTCCGCGCCGAGACCGCGTACCAGTACAGCGCCGGCGGGCGGATGGTCAGGAAGACGGATGCGAGCGGTCACAGCATCTCGTACACCTACCTGAACCTGACGGACGAGTCGGGCAAGAACGTGACGGCGGTGGAGCAAAGCAGCGACAGCGACATGTTCGTTTTCAACCGCACGCGCTACAACCTGTTCGGCCAGGCGACGTTGACGAAGGATCGCGGCAACAACGAGACGCTCAAGGAATATAACGACAAGGGCGAGTTGACACGCCTTCTGAGACGTGCGCCGCAGGGCAGTACGCCGAACGACGACCAGGTCGAACACGTCTACGAGTACGACGAGAACGGACGCAGGATCAAGGATACGAAGAAGATCGGCAACCACAATTTCACTCGGAATGCGGCCAAGACCTTCTACTACGTCGACGGCCGCGTCTGGCAGACCTGGTCGGCAGAGAATGTCAAGACCGAGTACACCTATGCCTACCTAAGCAATATCCATGGCATCGGCGGTACGCAAGGTTTCGGCGCCGAGCAGGTTGGCGGTTACCAGATCACGACCAACGTCATCGGCATGAACCGCCCGACCTGGACGCAGCAGAACTACTTCGGCCAAGAGGTCAAGAAATCCGACGGCGACGGTCGCATCACGGTATCGACGCTCAACTATGCCAACCAACTCACCGAGCAATTCAGCAGCGCGTCGGGACAGCATGTTCTCTACACCTACGACGCCAACGGCCAGGTCGCATCGGTGACGGACGGGGCCCGCAAGCGGCGTGCCAGCTACGCCTATGACGGCAACGGCAACAAGATCACCGAGAAGGTTGAGCAGATCGCCTTGACCGGAGCCGGTTATGTTCCGACCCGGGTGCTGGATGTGGCGACGATGCGCTACAACGCACAGAACTGGGTGACGGATACGAGCAACGGCGAAAGCACGGTGCACCACGACTACGACCGGCGCGGCAACATCCGTCACACCAGTACCGTCCACAACCACGCCTTCGACGCCAACGGCGCCCGGAAGACCCAGGACAACTGGTACAGCTACGACGCCTTGAACCGCGTCAAGATCAGCCAGGGCACCGTCTCCGGCAGCCAGGTAGTGCGCGGCAATACCGGCATCGAATTGGGCTATGACTATGCCGGCAACCGCCAAAGCGCGAGCTACGGCGCCGATGCCGCCGCGAATCGCACCGGAGCGGAACGCAACGAGGTCTACGTCACGCGCTTCTCGGATGGCGAAATCAAGAGCATCAACGTCAACAACGGCGCCGAGATGAGCACCCGCACGCTGGGCATCACCAATGGCCGCACTACCTGGACCCAGACCGAGACCCGGGCCGACCAGCGCGGAAGCGTGTTCAGCAAGACGCTCAAGACCCAGTACAACCAGGACGGCCAGGTCTACAACGAAGAGTTGGATCTGCGCTTGACCGATGGTCGTTACACGCTCAAACAGGTCACGCCGACTTACATGGCCGACGGCAAGACGGTCCAGAGCCAGTACGAGATCACCTTCGAGTACACGCCGCTGGACAATAACGCCAATCGGCGCTGGCGCGAGCAGATCACCTCGACGACGACGAGCTACATGTACGAATACCGGGATGCGCCGCAAGCGCAGGCAGTGATGACCTCCGGCACGGTCACCAGCCAGATCTTCATCGCGAAGGCCGGAGGGGGGCGGGAAGATGAAACACCTGTCTCCACGGTAGCCAACATCAACGGCATGACGACCAACCAGTACGACGGCAACGGCAACCTGCGTCGCAGCACCAGCTATCACACCACGCAGAGCACGTCCGGCGGCCAGAAAGCCACCGGCAGCTGGAGCGCCAGCCGCTACGAGGTCGACCTGAACGGAGCGCAGCTGTGGCAAAGCCAAGTGGTACGGGTACAGCGTGACCAGAACAGCGCGGAGCAGGTTGAGCATCATTACCAGCAGAACGCGGTAGCTAACGGCAAGGTCATCGGCACGCTGAGCAACGATCCAGTGCAGAGCAGCTACGACGTGGCCCAGGTCCCGCTCAACAAGGACGAACCGCCGCCCAGCTGGGAAGCCAGGGAAGTGTCGGACTTCGACCAGAACTACGTAGCGGTGTCGGAGAACACGCGGGTCGGAGCCTGGACACGCTACACGGTCAATGCGGGCGACACGCTGCAGTCGGTGGCGCAACGGATGTGGGGCGACGCCAGCCTGTGGTATCAGCTGGCCGACGCCAACGGGATGTCCGGTACGGAACGTCTGCAAAGCGGGCAGGTGCTGAATGTGCCGGGCCGGCCGGCGGGCGGGATACACAACAACAGCTCGACCACGCGGGCGAACGTGATCCGCAATACCGGCGGCCTGCTGGAAGCGGCGGCGCCTGCGGAAGCGGGCAAGCAGTGCGGCATGATGGGACGCCTGGCGGTGATGGGTATCGCCATCATCCTGGCGGGCGGATTGACGATCGCCACAGGCGGCGGTGGCGGTGTTGCGGCGGCCATGATGATCGGTGCGTTCTCGAACTTCACGGCACAGGTGATCGGCGAAGCGGCGGGCTGGACGGAATTCGACCCGACGGCGGTGCTGGTGGGGACGTTGGCGCCGGGCGTCGGCGGGGCGGCCGGTGCGGTGGCCGGGCATCTGGTTGGACAAACAGCTGGCCAAGTGGGCGCGCAAATCGCCGGTCAAGCGGCAGCGCAAACCGGATCTGCGGTACTGGCGCAGGTAGCAGCGCAGGCAGTGTCCGGAGCGATCGTCGGCGCCGGCAGCCAGATGCTGCAGGATGCGTTCGCGGGCAGGAAAGTGCAATGGGGCAAGGTGGCCAAGGAAGCGCTGATCGGCGGCGTGATGGGCGGCCTATCGTCGGCCATGAGCTTCGGCGCTGAACAGCTGACCTCCGGTATTCGAGGCGCGACCCCGATACAGACGGCGTCATTGCGGAAGGCGGCGACGATCGCCTTGTCCGGCGCGCGTTCGGTCGGTAAAGCGCTGCTCGGCGAACAGCTGCGCAACCTGATCATGCCGGACGAAAAGAAGTCGCATGTGTCGCTGTTCGAGCGCGCCGCCGGTATGGCCATGAACGCCTGGGGCGACATGGCCATGACCGCGGCAAGCATCATCCGGGCGGATATGGAAGCCGCCGCGGAACAGGAGTGGGAGCACAAGATACGTTCCGACAAGGACTTCAATCCCACCGCGATACGCGGGCCGCTCGCGGTCAGCGATAGCATGTTCTCCGGCGAGGATGGCGTCATGCAGGATGACCAGCTTGCCGCGTTGAGCGACATGCTGCGCACGGACGAAGAGCGTGAGGATCTCTGGATGCGGGAGCAGTGGCGGAATCCGGAGAATTGGCCAACCGACGTGCGTCCTATGGTCGCCTCCAGCATCAAGCTGAATGAATGGCTGGCGCGCGCACCTTACGACGATGGCGCAAGGGCTTTGCTGAAAGGCGTTTACCAGACCGGCGCGGAAAAGGAAGAGGAATACTGGAACGACGTGCGTCGCCAACCAGGCGGAGATCCCAATCGGGCACCCGCCGGAATGTCCCTGGCGCATCGGGACGCATGGCTGTGGCCGGACAACACGAGGACGCTGTACAAAGGCAAGACCTTGAGCCATGTCGCGCTGGAAGACCTGGTCGCCAACGGCAACCGGAAACCCACCCAGCAGGAAATCTTCGCTCACGAGGCACGTATTGCGGCCCTGAACGGTGACGCGTTCAAGCGCGGTACGCGCCTCATGCGAGCAGGCATCGAACTGCTCATGCCGCAAGATCAGTCTTCCCCCATCGACCCCAAGGTGGCCAAGTACCTGCGCGACGAGGCGAAGATCGATGACTACAACAAGGGAGTCAAAAAATACAATAACGCCGTGGCGACTTACGAACGTCAGTTGAAAGAAGCGAGGGAGCGCAACGGCGGGCGAACTCCGCTACCGTATCTGCAAAATATGGATGACTGGATCGCCAATAATTTCGGAGTGTTCCCTCAGGAGAATCCATTTAGTAAAGAGAGCGGTTACGACTTTACCGGTTACGAGCCAGAGGTCGGCCCGGAGCTATTTACCCAATGGAGTGCTGCGCAGACCACGAGAATCAAGGCAATAGAGGCGCAATTCGGAAGGGTGACGGCTCTCGATACGCTTTTGGATGAGAAAAGAACGAGGGAGTTGGTCAAGCAGGATCATGAGCAGGCGCTGACGAAGGCGAGGGCCTTGCTGGCCACGAAATCGTCGGGCACGACCGATCCGCGTATCAAACGGGCGCAAGAACTGGGAATCAATCTCGACAGTCCGTTCCTGAGCATGGCGGATATGCAGCGACTCGAGCTCGAGGCGCCGTCCGACAATGGCTATTTCGGCTACGACGGGGCTATCGGCCGTGGCGGCGTTCAAGTGGCCCTGAAGACCGAATTTGTCCTCAATGCGCTCAAATTCTGGGATGCGGAGGGCGCGACCAAGAGAATGGTCGAGATCGACAAGGCCTTGAACGATCCGTATTTGGCCGGCACGCCTGAATCCAATAGCGCCGGTCAGAAGCTTGCGGTTTTCGGCGTCAATATGTTGCCTGGCGTTGCCGCCACCATGCTCACTGGCGGCCTCGCGGGCGCCGGCTGGCTCGGTACCGCTGCAGCCGAGGCGGCGTGGGCCGCAAGGATCGCCCAGGCCGGCTGGGCGGCGCGAGGAGCGCTCGCGGCGACCAAGGCGCTTCCGGTCGTCCTGGGCGGGGCGCAGGGTGCCATGGCGTACATGGATATCGCGCGTATGCACAGAACCGGTACGGGAAATCAGGCATATGGAGCCGCGGCATTGGGCACCATCGCCGGGTTCGTACCCAACCTCGCTCGCGTCGCACCGGCAGCGATCTTGAGGAACGCAGCCTCGAAGGGAGATATCGGTGCAATGATCGGCCTGGTCAACCTCACGCGTGCCCAGAGATTGGCGCCCGGTTTCCTGGGTGGGGTAATGCGTGATACGGCGATCGGCGTGGCGTCGTATGTCGGCACGGAAGCCGCGCTCTATGCCGGCTTCAAGCTGGCAGGCGACGACCAATTGGCGAGCTTGCACAAGATCACGCCTCAGTCATTGATTATGGCGGTGGCGAGAAACGGCATCATGTCGGTGGCGCTGGGGGGAGCCATGCGCGGAATCAACGCCGGCGCTCGCTACACCTACCAGAAAACGCATCCGACCGACCTCCGATCGCGGCCGGGTGTGATGGCGGTAGGCTTCGACGACGATGCGCTTGTCGGTGCGGGCCTCGGTATGTCGGGCGGCGTTCCGATCGGCAGATACGGTGCTTACTATCCGAACGCGACGGGCGGAGGCATCGGACCGTTCTTCGGCGCGGGCCTCGGCGGGATGCAGGGTATGCCGATCGGCAGATATGGGGTCTTCTATCCGAACCAGGTTTCGTCCGGAGGGATGGGGCCGCGCGGAGGCGCTTGCTTCGTCGCGGGAACCCCGATCCATACGCCGGGCGGCATGGAACCGATCGAACGGATCCAGGTCGGCGACGAGGTGCTGGCGATGAATTTCGCCACCGGCCAAGTCGAGCCTCGCCGCGTCGTCCGCTTGTTCAAGAACCTGAACTTGCGCGTGCTGGATGTCGTGGTGCGAAACAGCGCCAACGTGCAGGAAACCATCAGCGCCACGACCGAACATCCGTTCTGGGTGATCGGCAAGGAATGGGTGCCGGCGCTTGAATTGTCGGCGGGCGATCAGTTGACGACGACGGAAGGCGGTGTGTACGAAGTCGTGAGCGTCGTGGATATCGGCGATGCGACCGAGACCTATAACTTCGAGGTCGAGGAATTGCACAACTACTTCGTCGGTACGTCCGGCGTGCTGGTGCATAACAACTCGGTGCTGGGCAATAAATTTGCGGCCGAGGATATCGACGAATCCGCTGTGGGCGTAAAGCTGGGCGGCGGAGAAACATCCACGGTCTATCAAGATGCTCGTAATCCAGGTAAGGTCTTCATTGCCGCCGCTAGTACTAATCCAAAAGTCGTGGCCGCTCATATGAAGAAATATGAGGATTTTGTATGGGCGGAAGAGAATGGAATTCCGAACGTTTTCAGAGTCGGAGGGTTAGTGCAGACCGCTAAGCACGGAAAGATGATGCATGCGGATAAGCTCGATTGGGAAGAATGGATTTCGTCAAAGGACTCCGACAGAACCGACGAATTCCTGATGGCGGTGAATGAAAAAACCGCGCAGCAAGTTCGTGCCACTCTTGGTGCGCTTGCCAGCAAGGGGCGCTACGCCGACGAAACTGAGTGGATGATCAACGTCAAAACCGGCGATATACGTCTCATTGATCCGACCTTCGTTGTCGGGCGGGGTGGAAACTACAGCAAGGAAGAAATGTTCCTCATGGATTTTGGTGGATTGGGCGGCGCATGCTTCATTGCCGGCACATCGATTCATACACCAAACGGCATGAAGCCGATCGAGGAAATCCAGGTCGGCGATGAAGTGCTGGCCATGAATTTCACTTCCCAGCGTGTCGAATCCCGCCGCGTGCTGCAATTGTTCAAGAACCTGAATCTCCGTGTGTTGAACGTGGTGGTCCGGGACGGCGTCAATGCACAGGAGACCATCGGTGCTACCACCGAACATCCGTTCTGGGTCGCCGGTAAGGGATGGGTGCCTGCGCGTGAATTGGCGTCCGGCGATGAGTTGACGACGACGGAAGGCAAGGTATATGCAGTCGTCAGCGTCGTTGATACCGGTGACGCCCTCGATACGTATAACTTCGAAGTGGAGGAACTGCATAACTACTTCGTGGGTACGTCCGGTGTGCTGGTGCATAACGCCTCGATGTTGTCCAAGCCTTTCAATGCGGATGCGCTCCATGCACGGGTGAAATCCGAATTCGAGAATCCGAAAATAATCAATCCGGCTCAGATTGGCGTAAAGGGACCGAATGGAGAGGACTTGCCGGAGGGAACCAGTTCGCGGATTTTTGCGAATCTTGCCAATCCGGATGAAGTGTATGTTGCTGCCCAAAATCCTCCAGCTTCCGGGTATAACTCCGATCTGTTGGGTAAAGTCCTTGCAACGAGAATGGGGCAAGAGCTGGGGTGGCGACATCTGCCTTGGGTATCGGACGTGGTTACCGCGCCGGGCAAGGGAGTGATGTTCGGAGCCGAGAATCTTCTTCCCGAAAGAGGCTGGGTTTCGCAGAAATTGAATCCCACGGAATTTATGGGAGCGTGGAAAAAAGTCAGCGGCCAGCAATTGCAGGAACTTATCGATGACATTGAAGCTTCTGATTATCGGCTTTATCAACCGGAGTTGATGGTCCATAAAGGAACGGGACATATTAGAGCCGTCGATTTGACTATCGGTGATAAGGGCGATTGGGATATACAAACGAATTGGGGGCTTACGCGTGACATGTGGGAGGGACTTATCGACCTTTCCACGACAAGGAAGTGAGTTAGAAAATGATTGGCTGATGCTGCCTTTTTTGTCGTCGACGCGCAGATCCACGCGATTAGCCTGCGTGAAGCCGATTGAAGTGAGTAAGACATATCGGCTTTCGACCTGACGAAACACCAAGTCGAGACGATGCCCGCCATACCGGCATTCCACCTCGGGCAGAATTATTGTCCGGGGCGGAGCATGCCGATATGGGCGGCTGATGTCTCGGCCGGAATCCGGTCAGGAAATCGACCTTCGATTTCCTGACCGGGATTTCCGTTTTTTTTTTTGACGGAATACTCTTCCGTCTTTTTCATTGCTGTAATGCTTTTTCAAAGCCACGGAGAACATGAAAAATATGCGATGGAACACCTTTGCCCGTTATTCTCATTGCTCTCTCGTCGCGCTGCTGTTCGCCGGTTGCGGCGGCCAGTTGCCGACCGACGGACAGATGCATGCAAGCGGCAATTCAAGGCTCTTGTCATCCTCGTCGGGCGTCTCCATGCTCAATTACGATCAGGCCGTGCTCGCCGATCGGCCGGTCCTGTACTTGGCGATGCGATCGCCGCAGCTGGGCAGCGAATACGATTTGACCGGCAACGGCAATAACGGGACCTATCGCTCGACGGACGGGGCGAAGCCCTTCGCGGTGACCATGCCGAACGGCGACACGGCATCGCGCTTCAACGGCCTGGACCAGTTCCTGGAAGTGGCGGACGCGGACGCGTTGTCGGTGCCGACCACCGGCGTGCTGACGCTCGAGGCATGGATGCGCCCGGACGTGCTCGAGTTTCCCAAGAACGAAGGCAGCGGCTATGTCCATTGGATGGGCAAGGGGCAAGGAACCGGCGTCACCGGTCAGCAGGAATATGTCGCCCGCATGTATTCGTTGTCGAATACCGAGGAGCGCCAGAACCGTATATCGGGTTATGCCTTCAATCCGGAGGGCGGCAAGGGTTCGGGTTCCTACTTCCAGGAACCCGTCACGCCCGGCGAGTGGATACATTACGCGCTGGTGATCAATACGCGCGCTACCTCGGCGAAGTATCCGACCGGCTATGTCCGCATTTACAAGAACGGGGTGCTCAAGGATACGACCGCTCTCAATCAGTTCGATGTCGTGCCGCGCAACGGCACGGCGCCGTTCCAGGTCGGGACGCGGGCGGCGAAATCCTTTTTCCTGGGCGCGATCGGCAAGGTCGCAATGTATTCCTACGAGCTGACGCGCGAGCAACTCGGCGCGCACTATAACGCCATGTGCGCCATCGGATGCCCGTCTTCGAGTTGAATCCGTTGAAGTAGGGGCGGCGGAAGGCTCATTTTCGAACGGAGTTCCTTCCGCACCCAGTCTCCCGCGCGCCCGCCGGGACGTTGCCACGGCCGCCCTCCGGGCCGCTGCGCCAATCTCCAGTCATGTCACGTCATGCAAATCCGGCATCGAAGCGGGGCGACCCGGATGCCCGCATTTGCCTTGCCGGCAAGGCGGTTCGAATTTTCAAGGCCGTTTAACGAAAAATCTCCGGACAAGGCGCCTTCCTTGTTTTCCGCGCATGAAAAGCGGCGTATCCGCGCGGGTCTTCTTCCCGCGTATACGGATGAATTACAAATTCCGATTTCTCGAGGGGAGGAGAGCCCACCCTCTTAAACAATACCCTCGAAGCAAAGATACATTGCGCAGATATTGGTATTGACCTATATCAATGCGAATTGCCGGGGCCGGTCGCGTCCATCGCGACTGCAGAGCACTGTAAATACGGAGATCGTCAAATGGTTGCAATCGTCAATGGAAGCGGTTTGGGCCTGATGGAAACGCGGCGCTTGGGCAGCGCGGGAATGATCGGTTCGGCCGCTTCGGGAATGATGGGGGATGGCCTGTTCGTCAATGCCGCCAACGGCAACCTGATCGTGCAAAGCCAGCAGGACGGATTTGTCTCCGGACGCGGTGTCGGTATCGGCGTCGTGCGGACATATAACAGTTACGCCCACTTCGACGGCGATAACAACGATCGCTGGAAGATCGGTTTCTATCGCCAGGTGCACGGTTTGCGAGGGACGGCCAATACTGCCGGCAGCAAGATCTTCCGTACCGACGGCGACGGCAACGAGCAGGAATTCGATTTCGACACGGCGCGCGGCGTGTATGTCAGCGCGGTCGGCGGCGAGACGGACGACACGCTCGCTTTCGATAGCGTGGCTGGGCGCTGGACCTGGACCGACGGCAACACCCAGGTGCAGGAAACCTACGACTGGAACCGGACGGCAGGTCAAGGGCGCCTGACCGGATTGCAGGATCCCGACGGGAACACGCAGGCCTACGTCTATGACGGCAGCGGCCTGCTCAATCATGTCACGCTGGCCAACGGCGACTCGGTGTATCTCGATTACACGGGAACGAACCTGAGAACAATTCGCATAGTCGATGCCGCCAACAATTTGTTGGAAAGCACGCATTACGAGTATGACGAATTGAACCGGCTGTCGAATGTCGCCAAGGAATGGCAGGAAGACGGAGTGGCGCGGAAGTATTCCCTGCAGTATAAGTACGAAGACGCGAGTAACCGCCTGTCCAGCATAGAAGAAAGCGATCCCTCGGCGAACCAGAGCCTGCTTGCCAAGCTTGCCTTTACGTATCGGCTGCATTCGGACGGCAACTATCGCGTGGAGACGATCACGGATATGCGGCTGGGCAGGGTCACGCATCTCGAATACGACCTTGCCGCGCGTAAGACGACGATCACCGACCCTCTGAGCGGCGTGACCGAACTCACGCATGACGCCGACGGTAACCTGGTGGACGCCGAGTTCCCGGCGGTCGGCGGCAGCCGCACGCATCTGCATTATGAATACTATGCCGACGGGCGGCTCCATCGCATCGTGGACGCGCAACGGGCCGCCACGGTCTACGGATACGACGCCCGCGGCAACCGGAACTCGGAATCCTATCCGAATGGCGTCAGCATCACGCGTCTCTTTGACGACCAGAACCGGCTCGTGAGAGAAACGCTCCAGGGGGGCGTCGATAATCCCCTCGGCGAGCGGAAGACATACTATGCCTACGACAGGGCAGGCAACTTGCGCTTCGAAGTGAGCGCGATCGGCGAGGTGACCGAGCATCGCTACGACGGATGGGGACAGCGAGTCGCAACGCTGCGCATCGGCAGGGAGTTCTATCCCGTCGACAGCATACTTGGCGTGCCGACCGAAGAAACGCTGGCCGCCTGGACGGCGACCAGGACCAACTTCAAGCTGCAGCGCACCGACTATACCTACGACTTCCGCGGCCAGCTCGAATCCGCGACGACCTATAGCGCCACCAAGACCGACGGCACCGGAGACGCGACGAAGCCGAAGACCGTCACCACGTATGTCCACGATTACGCCGGACGCCTGCTCGGCTCGACCGACAGCAATCGCTTTACCACGGCATATACCTACGACGGCATGGGCCGTCTGCTGACGAGCCGGGAAGGCGACCTGGTCAAGACCCGGCTGTATGCCGATGCGGGACACTCGGTGCTCACCACGGTCGTCACCGCCCAGGCGGACGGATTGCAAACGCTCCAGCAATTCAACGCCGCCGGCGAGCTGATCAGCGTCACCCAAGGCGGCAGGGCATCGACGACCTTTGCCTACGACCAGAACGGCAACCTGCGGCTCACCACCGATTCCACCGGCATCAAAACGATGGCGCTGTACGATTCCGCGCGCCGCAAGATCGCCGAGATCGGGAACGACGGCAGGATGGTCGTATTCCAATACAACAGCAATCATCAACTGGTCCGGACTGTCCGTTATGCCAATGCGCTGACCGCCACGCAGCTGGCGGACCTGCAGTCGACGGAGAACGGCACCGCGCCGCTGTTCGATGCCATCGACGATCTGACCCCGTGGCTGCCGATCCCGAATAGCGACGACGATCGCGCGGAGTGGTCGCTGTACGATGCCGTCGGCCAGTTGATGAAGACGATCGACGCGACCGGCCACGTGACGGAATTCAAGCGCGGCCCCGACGGCAATGTCCTGGCATCGATCCGCTATGCCGTGGCATTGACGGCAACCGAGTTGGGCGCTCTGACGCTCGAGTCGACGGCCGACGACGTGCCGACGACGTACACGCAGTATGCGCGTGTCGAGCGTTCCGTCTACGACAAGGCGGGAAAGCTGCGCGCCGCGGTGGATGGCGAGGGTTACATCACAGAATACACCTACGACGCCGGCGGTTTGCTGACCAAGACGTCGCGCTACTACGAACGATTGAACGATTTATCGAATCCGGACTTCAGCCTGGATCTGAGCATTATTCCGACAGGGAGGCCGTCCGATCCGGCGCCGGCGTTGCGTACGTATTACCGGTATGATGCGCGCGGTCTTCTGACATCGGAAGTCGATGCCGAAGAGTATTTGACGGAATTCGAATACGACGATGCCGGAAACAAGACGAGGGTGACGCGCTATGCCGGACGCATCACCGGCGCATCGGCGGAATTCGGCACGATCGAACAATTGCGTGCCCGGGCGATAGAGAACGGCTTGCCGGAGCAGCCGCAAGTCGTTGCCTACACTTACAACGCCCTCGGCCTGGTCGAAAGCCAAACGTCGGCGGATGGCGTCTTGACGACCTACGGATATGACGAACACGGCCGTCTGATCCGGCAGACCGCCGCGCAAGGAACCACCGAAGAACTGATCCAGACGTGGAAGTATGACAAGTACGGCCAGCTGGAAAAGCAGTTCAACGCGGAAGGGAAATTCGCCAGCTATCAATATGACGATGCCGGCCGCATGACGCAGTCCGTCGACTACAAGGGCAACGTCACCTGGTATTACTACGACGACGCCGGCATATTGACGCATACCATCAATTCGCTGGGCGAGGTGCGCACGCAGCTGCACAACAACTTCCTGGAAACCAGGCAGGAAAGTACCCATGTCAACAGGTTGAGCGACACGGTGGTCGGCTCGCTCCAGGGCGGTTTCGTCGACGCGGCCCTGCGCACGGCGATCTCCCAGCTGTTCGACGCGCAAAAGGACGGCGTGGTCGAATACAAATACACGCGGCGCGGCGAACTGAAGGAGCGCAGCGACAATAGCGGCGCGCTGACAACCTATCGCTATAACGCGTTCGGCGAAGTCGACCGGCAACAAGTGCTGGACGGCGCGACGACGATCCATGACTACGACCGCCGCGGCTTGCTCAAATTTACCAGCGCCGATCGCGACATCTACCGCCAGTACGATGCATTTGGCCGCTTGGTACTGGTCGACGACGGTACCGAGACCATCAACTTCTTCCACTACGACAATCTCGGCCGGAACGTTTATCTCATCGGCGCCGAAAACTGGAGGAACGGTTCTTCCGCCGGGGTCGTGATGGCCTATGACGCGTTCGGTCGCATGACTTCGCGCACCGATGCGATGGGCAATACGACCACGTATCAGTACGATGCGGCCGAGCGCAAGACGGTGATGATCAGCGCCGGCGGCATATCCGTCACCACCTTCTACAACCGGCATGGGGAGGTGCGGGAAATCGTCGACGGACGCGGCAATACGACGACCTACCAATACAACAAGAATCTGCAGCTGACCAAGGTGCTGGACGGCGACGGCAATATACTGGAGAGCCGCGAATACGACGACAACGGCAACCAGACTCTGGCGACCGACGGCTCCGGCAGGAAGATCAGCTACAGGTACGACGCGGCCAACCGTCTCTTCAAGACCATCGTCGATCCGGACGGCTTGAACCAGGTGACCGAAACCACCTTCGACGGCCGCGGCCAAGCCATCACCATCAAGGATGCCAACGGCGTCGTCACGACGCAGACCTTTTACCAGAACGGCAAGCTGAAAGACTTCATAGTCGACCCGGACGGACTGGCGCTGCGCACGGTATTCACCTACGACGCCGCGGGCAACGTCATGAGCATGACGGAAGGCGCCGGCAGCGCCACGCCGAGGACGACCAGCTATGTGTACGACGACTTCGGCCGCAGGCTTTCGGAAACGATCGATCCGGAAGGATTGGCGCTGACCACGACGTATGACTACGATCGCTACGGCAACGTGGTCAGGAAGACCGATGCCAACGGCCATGTCACGCTCTACGGCTACGATGCGGACCACCGGATGGTTCTCACCATCGAAGCGACCGGCGTGGCGACCAGCTATCGTTACGACTACGACGGCCGCCTGGTCGAAACGACGGTGCATGCCGCATCCGCGGAAGAATATCTGTCATGGCCGGTGGAAGAACTCCAAGGCATGCATTGGGCCGATTTCGTCGAACTGCCCCCGGACAATAACGACCGCGCCACGACCAACGTCTACGATGCCGACGGCCGCATCAAGTTCGTGATCGGGCCGAACCGCCAGGTGACCGGCTACGTGCGCGACAACAACGGCAATGTCGTCGTCACGCGCCAATATGCCGCCACGGACTGGACATTGATCGGAAACAATCTGGTGATCGCCGAGTCGCCGCAAGACCGCCTGCGGCAAAACGTCTACGACGAATTCAATCGCGTTCGCTTCGAGATCGACGCGGAAGGCCGCGTGATCGAAAGCCGTTTCGATGAGGACGGGCGGATCGAGGCCAAGATCGCGTATCTGTGCACGGTCATGCCGACCGGCGCGGAGCGGACCGTGGCGTCGATGCAGGCGGAATTGACTTCGAGCGCGTCGGATCGCACAACCTCGTTCTCGTACGACGGCGCGGGCCGCGTGAGCAGCACGACGGATCCGCAGGGTCATGTCGTTACCTACGCCTATGATGCCGTGGGCCGGCAAGCCGGCGTGACCCAGCAGGCAGGAACTTCCGCCAGCGACCCCGACAATCGCACCGTCCGCACGGTATTCGATGCGGCCGGCAGGCAGGCTTACGTCATCGACGCCCAGGGCTTCGTCACCGAATTCGTCCATAACGCCGTCGGCGAAGGCGTCAGGACGATCCGTCACGCGGAACGGATCGCCGTGCCGAGCGGGACGCTGACCGTCGCTGTCATCGCCGGCCTGCTTTCGCAGGACGCGACGGACCGTACCGAAGTCAATCAATACAACGCGGCCGGCCTGATGACGATGCATATCGATGCGCTCGGGCGCACGACGATGTATGAGTACGACGCCGGCGGACAGCTGACCCTGACTAGGCAATGCGCCGAACTGGCCGAGTGGAATGAAGCCGGCCACACCTGGATCGCGCCGTCGACGTCCGCTGGCGATCGCCGCACCGCGATCGTGCGCGACGTTCTCAATCAGGTCAGTTATATCGTCGATGCCGAAGGTCGCGTCACCTATCAGCACGTGAACAACTTCGGTCAAGTGGACGTCACGACGCAGTTCGCGGCGAAGGTAACGGGTTGGGCGACCGGCGCGGAGGCGGGCGATGCATTGAGCCTGGCCAGCCTGGCGGAACTGGCCAATGCCGCGACCGATCGTACCAGCTATGTGGTGTACAACAATAACGGCCAGGTCAGCTACACGATCGATCCGATGGGTCGCGTAACGGGCGTGCAACACAATGTGTTCGGCGATGAGACGATCACCACCGCCTATGCGAACCCGGGCCAGTGGGTCGACGGCGAGTTCCAGGTCGCCGACAGCGACAGCGACCGCCGTACGGCAAGCGTGATGGACCTGGAGCATCGCCGCCGGTTCACCGTGGATGCGGAAGGCCGCGTCACGATGCTCACGCTCGACAGCTTCGGCGGCGTGACGTCGAGCACGCAATTGGCGGCGACGGTGGCCGGCTGGGCGACGCGCGACGAAGCGGCTGACGCCCTCGATCCGGCCAACCTGGCGGCGCTGGCCAACGCGAGCCGCGATCGCACCACGGAAATGGTGTACAACGCCAACGGCGAGGTGATCTACACCCGTGATCCGATGGGCCACGTGACGGGCATTCAGCGCAACGCATTCGGTGAAGTGACGATCACGACGGCCTACGTGAACCCGGGCCAGTGGGTCGACGGCGAGTTCCAGGTCGCCGACAGCGACAACGACCGCCGCACGGCCAGCATCACCGACCTGGAGCACAATCGCCGCTTCACCGTCGATGCGGAAGGCCACATCACGATGCTCGCGCTCGATAGTTTCGGGGGCGTGACGTCGAGCACGCAAGTGTTCTTGACAGTGACGGGCTGGAAGACGCGAGACGAAGCGGCGGACGCCCTCGATCCGGCCAACCTGGCGTTGCGGCTCTATCCCTACCACGACCGTACCACGGAGATGGTGTACAACGCCAACGGCGAGGTGATCTACACCCGCGACCCGCTGGGCCACGTGACGGGCGTGCAGCGCAATGCATTCGGCGATGTGACGATCACGACGGCGTATGCGAACCCGGGCCAGTGGGTCGACGGCGAGTTCCAGGTCGCCGACAGCGACGGCGACCGTCGCACGGCCAGCATCGTCGATCTGGAGCACGGTCGACGGTTCACGGTGGATGCGGAAGGCCGTGTCACGATGCTCACGCTCGACAGCTTCGGCGGCGTGACGTCGAGCACGCAATTGGCGGCGACGGTGGCCGGCTGGGCGACGCGCGACGAAGCGGCGGACGCCCTCGATCCGGCCAACCTGGCGGCGCTGGCCAACGCGAGCCGCGATCGCACCGCGGAGACGGTGTACAACGCTAACGGCGAGGTGATCTACACCCGCGACCCGATGGGTCACGTGACGGGCATTCAGCGCAATGCATTCGGCGAAGTGACGATCACGACGGCCTACGTGAATCCGGGCCAATGGGTCGGCGGCGAATTCCAGGTGCAAGAGAGTCCGGACGATCATCGTACGGCGAGCATCAAGGACCTGGAACACCACCGCCAGTTCAACGTGGACGGGGAAGGCCGCGTCACGATGCTGACGTTCGACAGTTTCGGCGGGGTAGTCTCGAGCACGGAATTGGCGACGATCGTGACGGGCTGGACGACGCGGACGGAAGCCGCCGACGCCCTCGATCCGTCCGATCTGGCGGAACTGGCCGACGCCGCGCGCGACCGCACCACGCAGATGGTGTACAACAAGAACGGCCACGTGATCTATAGCATCGCCCCGATGGGCAATGTCGTGGGCATGCAATACAACGCCTTCGACGAAGTGATCGGCAAGACGGCGTTCGTCAATGCCGGCCAATGGATCGGCGGCGAATTCCAGGTCGCCGGCCACGCCGGCGACCGCCATACGGCCATGGCCTACAACGCCAACGGCCAGGTGGTCGCGGAAGTCGATGCCCTGGGCGCCGTCACGACCCACCTGTTCGATACCTTCGGCAAGCTGAGCCATACGTTCCGCTATGGGGAGGCAATCCAGAACTGGTCCGCGAGCAGCGTGTTTACCGGCGAGTTGCCGAACAATGTCGCGGCGAGCCATATTCGTCATAGCGGATTCGCGTACGACAAGAACGGCAACATGACGGTGGCCGTGGATGAAAAAGGCGCCGTCACGATCCATACGTACAATGCGTTCGACGAGCTGACCGATACCCGTCGATATGCCAGGGTGGTCGAGGGATGGATCTCCGGCTGGACCCCTGGCGCCATTTTCACCGGCGAATTGCCCTCGTATGTGACTTCCGGCTCCGCCCGCCACACGCAGAACGTATACGGTTCCGGCGGGCAGATAACGCATCGCATCGACGCCGCCGGTACAGTGACGAAATTCGATTTCGACGACTTCGGCAACGTCAAGCGCACGTCGACTTTCGCCGCGCAGATTACGACCCGATCGCCGGCAGATGCCCTGGCGACGGCGCTCGCCGGCCTGGAAGGCACGGAAGCGCGCATCGCCAATTCGGTGCGCAATGCCAACAACCAGGTCGTCTATGACATCGACCAGACGGGTCATGTCACCAAGTTCGACCACGATGAATTCGGCCGTGTCGTGCGCATGACCAGCTTTGCCGAGCCGATCGCTGTCGACTTGTCCGACGCCGACCTGGCGACCGCATTGGCGCAACTGGATCCCACCCGGGCGCGTATCACTTCCCGGGCCTATAACGCCAATGGCGAGCTGACCCATGAAGTCGACGCCATGGGCAACGTCACGAAGTACGAATACGACGCCTTCGGCAAGACCGTCCGCACGAAGAGGTTCGAGCAGACGATCGCCGTCGGATTGTCCGGTCCCGACTTGGACGCCGCGTTGACGGCGCTGGAGAATACCGAAGCGCGGATCAAGGCTTTCGTCTACGACGCGAACGGTCAACCGGTATGGCAGGTGAACGAGCTCGGCCACGTGGCGAAGCTCGACTACAACAGGTTCGGCCAGGTCACGCGCGCCACTTCCTTCGAAGCGACGGTGGCGGTCGGCCTTTCCGACGCCGCGCTGGCGACGGCATTGTCGGAATTGAGTCCCGCGAATGCCCGCGCCACCGTCACCGCCTACGATGCCGGCGGGCGCGTCATCGGCACCGTTGCCGTCACCGGCCACGTCACGACCTACCGATACAACGCCTACGGCGATAAGCTCGGCACATTCCGCTACGGAACGGCGATCACGGGATGGTCGGCAACCAGCGTCTTCGACGGCACCTTGCCGGGCAACGTGGCCGGCGGAGATTGCCGCCACAGCGCCGCTTTCCATGACGACGGCGGGTTCGTCATCGCGTCCGTCGACGAAGCGGGCTATGTCAAGTCTTACGAGAGGAACGCCTACGGCGAACTCATCCGTGTCGTGGAGTATGAAACGGCGATCCAATACTGGGGACCGTCGAGCTACTTCATCGGCCCGCCGCCGTACGTCGCCGAAGGACCGTCGCGCGAGACCGTCATGACGTACAACGAGCGCGGCCAGCAGGTGCGCACGATGGACGCGGCCATGCGCGTCAGCGAAACCGTCTATAACGCTTACGGCGACGTTTCGCAAAAGATCCGGTATTCCCAGCCGGGCACCTGGGACGGCACGAACAAGACCATCGCGGTGGCTCCGTCCGCCCAAGACAGGGTCGCGGAATTCTTCTACGACGCCCATGGGCGCCTCACTCAGGAGGTCGGGGCGGACGGCGCAACGACGGTAGTGACGTACGGATCCTATGGCGAAGTCAGCCAGAAGATCGCCCGCTACAACAAGGCGCATTGGAATGCGGCGTCGAAGCACTGGGAACTGAGGGCCGCCGATGAGCAGCGCGACCGGGTAACCCAGTTCGCGTACAACGCCGTCGGACAGGTGACGACGCAAGTCGGTCCGGACGGCAGGACGGCCGTCTCGGTCTACGGCGCGTTCAATGAACTGAGGCTCGCGATTGCGCGCTTTACGCTGGCCGAATGGGATCCGGACAATCATGTATGGCTCTTGCCGGAACAGGACGGCGAAGATCGCGTCCGGCAATTCAGTTACGATGCAGCGGGCCGGGTGACGGAAGAGATCGATCCCGAAGGCAAGACGGTCGCGACGGTCTACACCAACTTCGGGGAGGTGAAGCAACGCATCGTCCGGTTCGAGAACGCCGTGTTCAACGGCGATGCGGTGGGCTGGGAATCGCCGGATCCGTCGGAGAACGACCGCATCACCGAGCAGATGTACAACGTATACGGTCAAGCCGTATTCACGGTCGATGCGGCCAATCGCGTCACGCAGACCCTCTACGGTGCGTACGGCGAAACGCGCGGCCAGGTGCAGTACGCCACGCCATTGGGCGACGACGCGCCGCGCACGGAACAAGGCGTCGCGGCGTTCTACAGCGCCAACGGCGGCAATCGCAACGCGGCGGAGGACCGCTACACGGCACAGATCATCGGCCAGAACGGCCGCGTGGCGTTCAGCGTGGATGCGCAAGGTTATCTGACTCGTTACGAATACGATTTCCAAGGCGCGGTCACGGGCGTGCAGCGGTATGCCAATGCCATCGCCAATTGGTCGCAAGACGTGACGCTGCCGGCCAACCCGGTCAGCCTGGTCACCGTCGATCCGGCGGAGGACAGTTTCACGGCGACGGCTTACGACGCCGCCGGCCACGCCCGCTTCCGGGTCGATGCGGAAGGCAACGTGACGGAATTGCGTTACAGCCCGTTCGACGAAGTCGTCGCCGAGATTCGTTACGCCACGCCGATCGGCACGCCGGAGAATCCGTGGGGACCGTCCCGGGCGCATGACCTGGCGGCGCTCGAAGAGTGGGCGGAGACGCACGCCGCAACGGCCGATCGTTACAGCGCCACGGTGTACGCCAAGAACGGCGTGGCGCTGTACACGGTCGACGCCAAGGGCCATGTCGTCGAGTACGCGCAAAACAATTTCGGCGAAATCACGCTGACCAAACGCTATTGGAACAGCGTGACGAACTGGCCGCAGTCGCCGCAATTGCCGGAAAGCGCCGGCGAGCTGGTGCAAAGCGGCAGGCTGCAGGTCAATGTCAGCCTCGACCGCTGGACGTTCACGGTCCGCGACGCGAGCGGCCGCGAGTGCTTCGAATACGACGCGGAGAATTACGTCACCGAGAAGGTCTACAACACGTTCGGCGAAGTCAGGGAAGTGCTGCGCTACCAGGAAGAGCTGTACGCGGCGGTGAACGTGAATACCACCGTGGCGGAAATGGCGGTGCACCGTTACGCGCTGACGCACGACTATAACGGCAATGAAGTCTTGCCGGCCTCGACCCGGTACGCCTATAACCGCGCCGGTCAAGTCACCGACATCACGCGACGTATCGACGCCACCCAATCGGTCGTAACGCATACCGCATACGATACGTTCGGACAAGCCGTCGAAGTGACCGACGCCTACGGCACGGCCCAGGCCGTCACGTCGAAGCGCGAATTCGACAAGCTCGGCCGGGTGACGGCGGAAACGCAAGCCTACGGCACCGCGGACGAAGTCACGACCCGCTACCACTACGGCTTCAACTCCACGGAAGTGACGTCGACGCGCGGCATCGATCTGCTCGAACGCGACACGGATTGGGCGCGCAGCGAGCGGATCGCGCTGCTGGGCGCGGCCAAGGAATACAAGAGCAGCCTGACGGACGCGGACAAGGCCGTGCTGCGCGCCTTGTACACGACCGTCCAAAAGACCGACCGGAGCGGCCGCGTCGTCGAGATCGCCGCGCCGGCGGTCAAGACCGCGGCCGGCGCCGAGCAACTGGTCAAGAAACAGGTCTATGTCGGCAATACTGTCACGACCAAATCCTACCTGCGCAGCGTCAGCAGCGCTGGAGTGGTTACGGAAAGCTACCTGGCGGGCTACGACGAATACGTCGAATACGACCGCCTCGGCCGCGAAAGCGTGTACGTGGATGCCGTGCAGCAGAAGACGGTCAAGCAATACAACGCCTTCGGCGAGCTCGAAACGCTTGCCAAGCATGCACGCAGCGGTTTGACCGGCGTCAGCGACGAGACGACCACGTTCGCCTACGACAAGATGGGCCGTCGGATCGATACGCTCACGCAATTCGGCAGCGCCGCGGATGTCCGTCATGAAGCGGCTTCCTACAACGCCTTCGGCGAGCAACAAACCAAGGATGTGTACTGGAACAATTCGGACGGCGCGAAAATCGGCCATTGGACGTATGAATACGACCGCCTGGGCCGGTTGCACATCGAAACGCTGCCGGTCACGGCCAAGAATGCCTCGGGACAGGACGCGCCCGTCAGGAAGGTCTACAACTATGACGCCAACGGCAATCTCACTTCGCTCAGCGAAGCAGGGTCGCAGCCGGAAGGTCGCCTGACGTTCTTCAAGTACGATCTGGCCGGCCGCATGACCAGCAAGACCGACCCGACGGTGGCGGCGTACGATCCCGATACAGGAGCGGTCAGCAACTATGCCCGGACCGAACATTATGTGTACGATCTGCGCGGCAATCGCATCAAGACCGTGCTCGACGACCTGGCCTCGGGCCGGGTGCTGGCCCGCACCTACTACAACCTCCGCAATCAGCTGACGGACGACATCAACGCGGGCGGCACGCTGACCAGCCGGACGCTGGACGCGGCGGGCAATACCTGGAAGCTGAGCGTCTACGGCGCCGCGGTGACGCTCAATGCCGACGGCTCGTTGCCGCCGCCCGCGAACCGTCCGGCGGAACATCGCGACAGCGAGTTCCGGTATGACGCCGCCAATCACATGATCGAAGTCAAGGTCCGGGACGTGATGGTGGGCGAGTACCGGGAAGACCTGGCGGGCGGCCCGGGCTACGTGACGTTCAAGGCGAACGTGGTCAACCGCAGCGTATACGACGTACACGGCAACCTGGTCAAGGCCGTCGATGCGCGCGGCGGCGAGACGCGCTACTTCTACGATGCCGGCAAGCGCAAGGTTGGCGAGCTGAGCACGGGCGGCTATTTGACGACCTGGGATTACCACGTCGAACAAGGCACGGGCGCCAGGATCGTCGAAGCGCGCTACGGCAATGCCAGCAACGGCGGCGCCGGCATCACGGCCGCCGACGGCGAAAGCTTCCTGACGGTGCGCACGCGCGCCTATGTCGCCAGCTTCAACACGGAAGGCGGCTATATCCCGGCCGACCTGATGCCGGAGGAGGACGTTCAGCCGCACCAGATGCGCATCACGACGCGCTATGTCGACGCGGAGGGCAAGGTCAAGCAGGAGCGGGTGCACCTGGGAGGCACGCTCCAGCAGCCGACGGCGGCGACCACCACGTATACATACAATGCGCTCGGTCAGATCAGCATGGTGGAAGACGCGGACCAGTTCGTGACCACGTTCGACTACGATGCGCTGGGCCGCCAGACCAGGAAGCGCGTGAACCTGACCAAGGCAGTGGCGGCTAGCGGCACTTACACGATCGACCCGAATGCAACGGATTGGGGAGTGGAAGGCAATGCGCAGTGGCAGATCAGCGAGACCGAGTACAACGGCCTGGGCCAGGTGTCGCGCGAGATCCGGCACGGCATCACCGACGACAAGGACCGCATCACCAAGTACGTCTACAACAAGCTCGGCAAGCTGATCAAGCTGACGGACGGCTTGAACAAGGATACGACCTACGATTACGACAAGGACGGCAACCAGGTGCGCATGTCGCGCGTGGTGCGCCGCGCGGACAACACCACGGCGTTGGAGTCGACCGTCAGCAAGTACGACGCGATGGGCCGTACCACGCGGACCTGGCATGAAGTCAACGGCCAGAACGAGGACGGCACCGTCCAGGCGATGCGCTATAACCTCTACGGCGACATGATCGAAAAGGGCCGTTTCAAGCCGAGCGACGGCGAGCCGACGAACCTGCAGGAGTACATGGAGTACAACGCGCTGGGGCAAATGGTGAAGACCAATAGCGACGGCGTCGTCAAGTTCTTCGTGTACGACCAGAACGGCAATGTCTCGATGACGGTGCAATCGTCGGGATCGAACGACCTCCGAGGCAGGACCCTGGCGGATCTTGCCGGCTTGGCCGGCAGCAACTGGTTCCACGGCGGCGTATCGCTGACCATGACGGCTTACGATGCCGAGAATCGCGCGATCAAGACATTGCAGCCGAATACGGGCCTGCAAGGCATCATGGGCGAATTGGCCAGCCAGATCCGTGCCTACGACAACGGCAGCCAGGGCGCGGCGATGGAAGTCAACCGCAGCACGGGTTCGTCGGGCACCGTGCTCAACGTGGTGGCCAATGGCCAGCCGGTAGGCGTGGGCGGACCCGGCGGCACGCTCAACTATACGGTGACGAGCGAACGGTACCGTCGCTATGACCAATACGGCACCCCGTACACTGTGGTGAAAGACCGGTTGCTGTCGCTGACCTTGAGCAGCGCGGCGATCGTCGATACCGGCATTGCCACGCAATACGAAGTCGAACTGGTCGACAACCATGGCCAGCGCATTGCTCTGGCGGTGGGCGGCGTGAATGACACCTTCACTTTGGAATTCGCCGAAAAAACGATCGTCGGCGGCCAGTTGAGGATCTATCGCCGCATCAATCCGGGCGAGAACGGCCGGGAGCTGCTGGGCGGGAAGGTATACAACACGGCCTCGCCGCCGCAGCCTTATCCGCCGCTTACGGGCCCGGAATACTGGGATGCGACGGTCACGACGAACGACAGCCTGCAGACGCCGGCGGTAGGACCGAAGCTGCGCATCGTCGGCATGCCGGGCGATACGTTCAAGACCATCATCGGCTACCGGCGCAAGAACATGCCCGGAACGGCGTTCACGTACCAGACGATGGCCCAGGTCGGCGCCGGCGGCAGCCTGGTGCGTCCGGATGCGTTCAATCTCGATCTGGGCGGCGGGAATTTCTTTGCCGGCGAGGATTACGAATACCAGTATATGGCCGTCGACAAGAACGGCTTGCTGGTCGCCAGCGGCGGCGGCACCTTCCAGCTCGAGGGCAGCCAGTATTGGATGTCCGGTCGCGTGCTGCTCGGACCGGAATTCAACATGGCGACGCCGGCGGTCCATGTCGGCGGCGGCGCCGCCGTCATCGACATCGGCAACGGTCCGCGTACCGTGGTGTTCTTCGACCAGGCGCGCACCAGCATCGAATCGTCGCCGTCCCGCCCCACGGCCAGCTTGCGCTATCGCGACGCCAATGGCGTGTGGCAAACCGAGACGCTGTCTGCCGCGCCGGCGATCGCCGGCGCCACGATCCAGGGCAGCTATGTCTGGAGCCTGCCGGCAGGCACCTACCTCAGCGACTATGTCTTGACCGTCACGGACGCGAACGGCCAAGTGCTCAGCCAGTCGGCCGGCCAGGTGCAGCTCGATAACGTCTCCAGGGTCGTCAGCTACGGCCGCTTGCAAGACCGTACGCAAGCCGTGCGCATCACTGCGCTGCCGGCGGGCACGAAGCAAATCCAAGTGTCGTACCGGGTCCACGGTTCGACGGGAAGCTATACGACCGCGGTGACGGCGCTCAGCGCCGGCGAAAACGGCGTCTTCGTCTGGGATGCGTTGGGATTGCCGGAAGGGATCTATGACTACCGGGTGGAAGCCCTGGATGCGAACGGCGCCACGTTGCGCACGACGGTCGGCGAGATCCGACTCGGCATC
This sequence comes from Paucimonas sp., assembly GCA_035627375.1. GTDB lineage: Bacteria > Pseudomonadota > Gammaproteobacteria > Burkholderiales > Burkholderiaceae_D > DASPLX01. The sequence goes on from DASPLX010000037.1 coordinate 231,814, forward strand.
AATGGCGCGCAGCTTTCGCGCAACGTGGAAGGGCCGTCGGTCGGCGTCACCGATCCGGTCAACATGACGCAGTCGTACTGGAAGCTCTCGGGCCTGGATCGCCTGACGTACAAGACCGAGATCGAGTACAACGCCTTCGGTCAAGTGGTCAACCAGAAGGATGCGCGCGGCAACGTGACTACCTTCGCATACGACGGCGCGGGCCGCATGACGCGCCAGCTGGCCGCCCAAGAGCGGTACATGGATGGCGTGACGCAAGGAGACGCATTCCGGGCGGAAACGCAGTACCAGTACAGCGCAGGCGGTCGGATGGTGAAGAAGACCGATGCCGCCGGCAACAGGATGTACTACACGTACCTGAATTTGAGGGATGAATCCGGTAATAATGTATCGACGATCGAGTACAGCGGCGATCCTCAAACATGGATTTATAACCTTACCCGGTACAACCTGTTCGGCCAAGCGCTGGCAAGCAAGGACCGCGGCAACAACGAGACGATCAAGGAATACAACAACAAGGGCGAGATGACACGCCTGCTCAAGCGGGCACCGGGGGCTGTCCCGGAAGATCCGTACCATGCGGCAAGCGACCGGACCGACTATCGCTACGAGTACGACGAGAACGGCCGCCGTATCAAGGAAACCAACGTCAGCGATGCCAATTACTCTCTCTCTCGCTCGTCCAGGACGTTCTACTACGTGGACGGACGCATCAAGGAGACCCGCTCGGCCGAGAATGTCAAGACCCTCTATACCTATGTCTACAACAAAGACATTACCGGAGCGGGCGGCGCGGTGGTCGGCGGCTACCAGCAGCTCACCAGCGTGGTGGGCATGCCGACCCTCTCGTGGAGCCTGGTGAATCACTTCGGCCAGACAGTGATGAGCCACAACGGCACCGACTTGGCCGAGATGGGGTTCGACTTCGCCGGGCACCTGGTGACGCAGCAGAATTCGGCCGGTCAAAGCATCACTCATATCTACAACATCAACGGGCAGCTCGCATCGACCATCGACGGCGTTGCCAATCGGCGCATGGATTATGCGTACGACGGCAACGGCAACAAGATCGTCGAGCAGGTCTCCACGGTCGGCTACATCAACGTTCCGTCGCGCGTGCTGGATGCGACGAAGATGCGCTACAACGCGCAGAATTGGATGACCGACATGAGCAGCGGCGATACGGTCGTGCATCATGACTACGATCGCCTGGGCAACATCCGGCATACCGGAACGGTCTTCAACCATGCCTTCGATGCCAGCGGCACGCGCAAGACGCAAGACAACTGGTATGCCTACGACGAATTGAAGCGCGTCACGATCAGCAAGGGTACGGTCGTCAACGGCGAAGTGGTGCGCGGCGATCGCGGCATCCAGATCGGTTACGACTACGCCGGCAACCGCCAAAGCGTCAGCTATGGCGCGCAGGCGTCCGAGAACACGACCGGAAACGTGCGCAACGAGGTCTACACCACGCGTTTCTCCGACGGCGAGATCACGAGCATCAACGTCAACAACGGCGCGGAGACGAGCAGCCGCACGCTGGTGTACGACCACGGACGCGCCGTCTGGCACCAGTCGGAAGCGCGCAACGACCAGCAAGGCGTCGTCTACAAGGTCTTGACCACGAAATACAACTGGGATCACCAGGTCTTCAACGAGACGGTCGAACTGAGCATGTCGGACGATCGTTACAGCACCAGGGAGATAACGCGGAACTACATGGCCGACGGCAAGACGGTGCAGAGCGAAACCGAAACGTCCCATGAGCATACGCCGTTGAACGACGATGTCTTCGATAGGCGCTGGCGCGAGCAGACCACGTCGACGACCACGACCTACACCTATGAATACCGGGGCGCGCCGCAGGTCAAGAGCGCCACGACCAGCGGACAGGTCACCGCCGTCACATACATCGAGCACGACGACGGCAGCCGCGAGGACGAGGGCCCGCCGGTGACGGTGGCCAACGTCGACGGCTATACGCTGAATCAGTACGACGGCAACGGCAACCTGCGCAGCAGCAGCAGCCACAACACGACGCTAGGAACGTCGGGCGGCAGCAACGCCGTCGGCAGATGGACTGAGGTGCGCTACCAGAACGACGTGAACGGCGCCGTGGTGTCGCAAAGCCAGATCGTGCGGGCGCGGCGCGACCAGAATAGCGCACCGGTAGTCGAACATCACTATGTGCAGAACGTGATAGCTAACGGCAGGACGATCGGAACGCTGTCGAACGATCCGCTGCAGAAGAACTACGAAGTGGCCCGGGTGCCGACGGATCCGAACGCGGCCCCGGAACCGTGGCAGGCGAAGGAAGTGAACGATTTCGACCAGACCTATGTGTCGATCTCGGAACAGCTGCGCCTCGGCGGCAGTATCGGTTACACGGCCAGCGAGGGCGAAACGCTGCAGATGGTGGCGGCGCGGTTGTATGGCGATGCCAGCCTGTGGTACAAGCTGGCCGATGCGAACGGCATGTCGGGCACGGAGCGGCTGCGCGGCGGCCAGATGCTGAATGCGCCGGCGCTGGCCGGCGGGATTCACAAGCTGGCGTCGACCGGACGTTCGAGCGCGGTCCGGCCCGGCAGCGGCCTGCTGCAAGGTATCGCGGCCGCGATGCCGGTCGATATGGCCAAGGAATGCGGCATGCTCGGTCGCCTGGCGGTGCTGGGAATCACGGCCATCGTCGCGGGCGCATTGACGGTGGCCACGGGCGGGGCCGGCGGCGTGGCGGGCGCCATGATGATCGGTTTCGCGTCGAACCTGGTCGGCCAGGCTGTCGGTGCCGCCGCCGGATGGACCAAGTTCGATCCGGCTGCGGTTGTCATCGGCACCTTGACGCCCGGCGTGGGTGGAGCCGTGGGGGCGGCCGCCGGAAAAATCGTCGGCGACGTTGCGGCGAACGCATTGGGCCAATTCGTGACGCAATCAATTTCCGGAGCGCTCGTCGGGGGCGGCAGCCGGATCCTGCAGGATGCGATGGCAGGCAGAAGCATCCAGTGGGATAAGGTGGCCAAGGAGGCATTGATCGGCGGCGTCATGGGCGGCGTGTCCTCGTTGATGAACTCGGCATCGGAGCAGGTGATTTCCGGGATGCGCAGCCACACCGCGGCCCAGACGGTGGCGTTGCAGAAAGTGGCGACGATCGCATCGTCCGGCGTGCGCTCGTTCGGCAAGGCGTTGTTGCGAGACGAGTTGTACAGCCGGATCATGCCGGACGAGAGGACGGGAGAGGGTATCTCGGCGTTCGAACGCTTCGCGGGCATGGCTATCCGTGCCACCGGCGACATGGTCGATACGGCCGTCCAAATATCGGCTGGTGAACGCCGTGCGAGAGAAATAGAGGCGCTGCAGCGGCACCTGCGGTCGATGCCGGCCCATCTGCGTCCGACGCTGATGACCGGGTCGATGTCTCTGGAGCAACAAGCGGAGGAATGGACACGGAATGCGGCAACGAGCGATGGTTGGACGCCTGCCGACCGGCAAGGTCCCCTCTTTGCTTCGTGGGATAACGGCAATCAAAGTGAAACAGCTACCGATGCGGGATCTGGTAGCGATGCCGGTTACCAGGAAGGCCTGCCCGAGTTCCCGGGGGAAAATCGAACCGTTGTCCGTGCCAAGCGGCCCACGCCGGAAGAGGCAGCCCGGGCGCGCAGAGAATATGAGCTCGCGCGACTCCGTCAAGAAAGCCAGGGCGACGAAGCGGAGCATGCGTATGGTCAGTTGCCAGCCGCCGGCGACGTTGCGGGAGCTGACGAGCCTCAACCAAGGGGCACACCGGCACGCCGCTTGGTGAGCGCCTTGACGACCGAGCTTCCGAAGGTCGCCGATAACTCGTGGATGTCCTATTACAGACAGGAAGCCGCCGCCGATCAACGCGTACGCAACCTGAAACCGACGACCTCTTATGTCGACAGAGGCCCGAACGTCTCGGTCATGCCAAGGAGCAACAATCCGTCGTCGCCGCAGGTATACGGAATGCCTGCCGAGTTTATGGGAGCTGCTGGCAACATGTCGCCCGAGCATCTGCGTGCATGGGCCGATCTGGCTCCGCAAGATTGGAACACCGGGAAGGCCACGCTCACACCTCTGATGGAACTTCAGCAGCCATTTGTTGATTCCCGCCATTTCAGAGCGACGACAGAAGGATTGGGCCGGGTCGGGACCGATCTAGTGGTCGAAAAACTTCCTGCTGGTGTTCCGGCGGAAACTCGGATCTATCCCGATGGTAAAGCGGTGATCGCCGTCGACCCCTCTGCTTCTCGGGACGCCGTTCTTCATGAAGTGCGCCACCAACACACTGGAAAAGACCTGCAACACATGGGGTTCGCAGGCGAAGGCACCCGGCCGTTGGAGGAGGCCGATGCCTATGGTCAGCAGGCAAGGCGTTTGGAAAAGTATGCCAAGCTGGAAGGCGCAAATGTCGATGCGCAATTGAAACAAATCGAAGCCCATATTGCGTCGGAAGGCTTCAATGAGACCTACAAGCAGAGTCTGGCGCAAACCGCACCTGATGCGTTGCGAGAGTACGTCTCGAAAAATATGCCGCTCGTTAAGTCAGCTTTCGGGACTTCGCCGCAAAGCACGGGCACGTGGCCGACAACGGTACCCTCGGCCAATGGCGGTCCGATCGTCCGTCATGTCAAAACAGTGACCTGGCCTACGGTTATTCTCAAGAATAACCAGGTTTGGAGCCCTGGACATATACAGTGGCAGTTCGAGCCGGAGGAAATCAAGCTGGCCAAAGAACTGTGGGATATCAACCTGTCGGAAGCATATGGTCAGCATCCTTTACCAGGGGCGCGGCCTAAAGACCTCGTCGTTGAAGGACGCACGGAAACCAATAAGCCGTTCTCGATAACAGCAAAGGTGGTGGAAGCCGCACCCTATGCTCAAGATCCACGTGTGCCTCGTGTCTGGGCAACGCAATACCCTGGCGACCCTCTCCCCGTTACAAAATCGGCGCTGATATTCGACCATGGCCATGTCGATTGGGCTGCAGCTCGGGTGTTTGAGTCGCATGCAACGTATTTCAATCCGACGTATATAACTGCAGGGCCTGCGAAAGCGAACTGTGTCTGGGGGCATATCGACATGCTGAATCAGCTCGGCCTCGCGGACTTTAGAAATCTTGATGCAAATACCACGCCTCAGGAGCTGCATCAAAAGATTGCGGAAGCCAACTTGAGATTCGATAATCCGTTGCTGCGCCGGACCAAGCCGCTCGCTCCCGTGGTCGGGACAAAGCCTTCTGCTGTCCCGCAGGCATCGGCGACGCCGCCTATTATGGCTTCCCATATTGAAGAGCCCTCTGCTTCGTCGCGTGCCATTCCTCAGCAGTCCTCCCTGGAAGCGGACAGAAAATTTGCCGAGAACTTTTTCGGCTATGTACCGCCTGGATCAGCCGAGTCCAAAGGACCTTGGTTCTATGGCGAAGCGGGTACACGGTGGGATTACAAACCGACTCCGAGGATGGTGAATGCTGGATCGTCCGTTGGCACAGGAGCCAAGGGAGCCGGCTGGCTCATGGTGGGGTATGCAGTGTATAACGACGCCGGTCGCCTGGGAACTGCCTTTGGCGAGGCGGAGATGCAGAATGACAACAGCCCCATCTTTTATACAAGCGCCAGAATTGCGCGTGACTGGACTGTCGGATGGGGCGGGGCTGTTGCCGGCGGCTGGGCCGGCGCAGCCGCAGGCGGGGCAGTGGGCGGGCCGTTTGCTCCGGTAACCGCACCGATTGGCGGCGTAGTGGGGGCTGTCTCCGGCGGGTACGCAGCGGTGACGGGTACGGATACGCTGGGCGACAAACTGATAGAAGTGGGCGAGGTGGCCGCCGAATACCAGCGGCAGAACTCGCAACCGGTCCCCTCCCATTACACCGGCAGGACCTACAACAGTCCGCTCGAGTTTATATTCGGACGCCGCCGCTGATTGAAGCATACATCGCGAAGCCCGTGCTCACATGGGGCTTCGCGATCAGCTGCTATATGCGGAGCTTTAAAGAAGGATCGAGAATGCGGTCGCTTGAAAATTTACTTTTGCAACCAAACAGGAGGACTTCGATTCATGGGATGAAATCTGGTGAGGTGCCGATGGTATTTCAACTGATACCGCGGGAATTTATGTACGCATTCAGTTGTGCGCAGAACTGATTGATCGAACCATTTTCGGCCGGTAAGCGGTCGGTGCGCGACAAAGCTGCTCTGATGTCGCAGCCGTCGATCAACAGTGTTGAAAAGGATATTCCAACAGGGAGCGAAAATATGAAGAAATTGTTTACGGCAATCATGCTCGGACTATTCGCTATTGGACATAGCGGAGGAGCGTCCGCATCAGAGAAGGGAACCGCGGACGAGGCGGTTGCGATGGTAAAGAAGGCTGTCGCATATATGAAGGAAAACGGAAAGGAAAAGGCATTTGCCGAGTTTGCCAACCCGGGCAATACCCAATTTCATGATCGCGATTTGTATATCTTTGTGTATGACATGAACGGCATCAACGTCGCGCATGGCAACAATCCGAAGATGGTTGGAAAGAACCTGCTGGAATTGAAAGACCATGAGGGCAAGTACATCATCAAGGGCTTTATCGAGGTGGTCAATGCGAAAGGCAAGGGTTGGGTCGATTACAAATGGCCGAACCCGGTGACCAAGGCAATCGAGCAGAAATCGGGATATGTCGAGAAGGTCGATAACTTGATCGTCGGCTCGGGCATCTACAAGTAGGCCGCCTCGAAGAATAGAACGGTTAGCCGGGAGTGATGGCGTGGACCAAATGGTTCACGCCATTTTTCCATCGGGCGCGCCGAGAGTGTCAATTGCACCCCTGTAAATAATCCGTAAGTCCGCTTGTCATATAGTGGGCCGAGATGACTGTTTGGGAATTCATCGTTGGCTTCCCTGGCAATTGCCGGCATACGCCAATACTGACTTAACGCGTTTTTTATGGGACGGTAATCGTGCATCAAATGCTGGATAAGGAAGTCTTTCCGAAGGCGCTCGCCGCGGATCGCATCGAAGAGATGTTCAAGGCCGATGAGAGTGCGGATATCCCGGAATACATCCGAGCCTACATCGCCGAAAAGGATCGCAAGCTGCTTCAGCATCCTTATTTCGCCGAGTGCCATGCAGGCAAGCTGTCGCGTCTCCAAATGCTGGAAACGCTCAAGCAGATACATTGCTTTTCGGCTTACTACGAAAGATTGATCACCCGGCGCCTGGCGACCTTCCGCATGAACACCAACCGGGATTTGCTATCGACGGCACGGCATCATCTCATGGAGGAGATCGGGCATCCCGACCTGTTCAGGGCTTGCCTGATCGCCAACGGCTTGTCGGACGGAGAGTGCGATGAGATCGTGCCGGGGACCCACACGAAGGCGCTATTCGGTTTCCTGCTGGCGACCATCGACTATGAAGACGAGTACGTCGGCAGCGTCGCGATGCTGCAGGCGATGGAATCGATCGGCAAGATTTTTTTCGATGCGACGCTAGCCAGCATGAGGGCGGTCGGGATGGCCGCCGACGTGTTCGCCGCCCATAGCGAGGCCGACAACGACCATGCGGAACTGGGATATGACGAGCTTGCCGATTGCGATCCGTATACGATCAAGGACTGCATCCGCGTGATCGATGATATCTACGTCCTGATGGATCACTTCCTCGATCAATTCATCTGACGCCCTCCATGGCATCGTCTCGATGAATGGAGGGCCGCCGTGCCGTTCCCGAAAATCTGCTTCCCGTCTTCCCGGAGTAGAAGTCTTCGAGGAGCAGCCGCGCTTGCCTATATCGCCGTCCGGTTCGCCGCCAGGGCGGGGACGCCGTATCGGTGCTTCTGGAAATTGTCGCGAATCTCGTGCCAATCCGCCTTGGACCAGGTAAAGGCATGCTGCTGCGGCATGTAGTCGAGCGGAGTATCGAGCGTACCGACCGTCACCGAAATCCAGTCCTTGAAACGCTCCTGGTCTTGCCAGGTCAAGGTGGAGCCGCAACGCTGGCAGAAGCGGCGGACGACCTGTCCGGAAGAGCGATAAGAGGCGACCAGCTTGTCTCCTTGCGCGAAACGGAATGCGCGTGCCGGCACGGCGACATAGGAACCGAACGCCGCGCCGTGCGCCTTGCGGCACATGGAGCAATGGCAGTGGGTAATGGTCTTCAGGCGGGTGTCGCGGATGTCGATTTCGTATTTCACTGCGCCGCACAAGCAGCTTCCTTGATACATGGCCCTCTCTCCGATGCGCATTCCAGGGGAAACGATAGCCGGGAGCGAATTACCGATTGCTTACAATTCCCGTTCGCCGCGTCGAGACTTTTCTTCGTGCGCTTCGACGTAAACCGGAATATATCCATGAAACGGCGAAATTGTTTAGTTCCCTGAGGTAACATCGCACCTGTTTGCTGGACGTCTTCAATGAAACATGCGGGAGAACGATCATGACGAACATCGCGGCTCTTTTTCCCCTGCCAACCTGGCGGTGCTCGGCCGTCCACGGGAAGGGCGTCGAGTAGTCCGGTCCGGCTAGAGGCTGTTATGAACTCGAACAGGGGGCTGCGTGCCCCCTGTTCGAGTTCATAACAGCCCCTAGCGCCGGGAGCCATCGGCGTCGTTCGCGAGCGCGGACGGCCGCCGAATGGGGCAACGGGGTCATGCAGATGGAATTTCAGATTTCCAACGAAAGATTGGAAAGGCTCGTGCAACAACTGGAGGCGCCTCGCCAGACGCCGCTACCGTTGCTCGTGAGCGTCGCCTGGTATTTGCGGCAGCGCGATACGCGCCGGGCAATCGCTTGCATCGACCAAGCATTCGCATCGAGGGCGATGGAGGGCCTGGATGCCGGGAGCCGTCGAAGACTCGAGGCCCGAAAGCATCTCATCCATGCCGAGGCGGATTGGCTGTTCGCCCGATTCGATGCCGCGAACGCGCGCGCCGCGCAGGCCTTGTCGCTGTTCGGTGCGATCGGGGACTTCGCGGGCTGCGCCGACGCGCACTGGTTGTCGGCCTCCATCGCTTCCGATCAGGGCGAGCCGGAGCGGCGCGACGCGGAATTGGACTTGGCGGTCGATTGCGCCCGCAATGCAGGCGATGCGTTGCGGCTCGACATGGCGCGAGCGGCGCAGGCGAGCTGGGCGGCGATACGCAATGCACCGGACGCCGAGCGGCATTGGTTGCCTCGTTTTTCGCCGGACGTCGAGCGCGCTTCTCCGGTGCTGCAGGTCCGCCTGTCCGCATTCTTCGCGCTATGCGAAAGCGGCCAGGGCGATTATGCGCGGGCGGTGAGCCTGTTTGTCCGGTCATACGAGGCTGCGCTGGAAACGGGCCAGATCGACAGGGCGATCATTGCCGCCACCAATCTCAGCGAATGCTTCCGCAGCCTCAACGATTTCGAGTCCGCGCTGGAATGGGCCGACATCGGATTGGACATCGCCCGCCGCAAGCGCTGGCCGCTGAGCATGGGCTTGGCGCTGGTCGCCGCGGGAAAGGCGCTCCATGCCATGAGGCGGCTCGAATCGGCATATGAACTGATGACGGAGGCTGCCCAGGTCTTCGTTCAATTGCCGAAATCGCGCGGATATACCACGGCGCTGCAGAGCATCGGCGAGCTGCAAATCGATCGCGGCGACCATGCGGCGGCATTGTCCACGTTCGAGTTGCTCGAGCGGCGGACCCGGGAGCTGAGCGAACCGAGACTGTTGCTGCGCGCGAAGTACGGGCAGGCGGCGGCGTTATGCCGCCTGGGGCGGTATGAGGAGGCGTTGCACGCGGCCGAAATGGCGCTTGCCTTGGCTCGCGAACACGACAATCCGCATCTGCAAGTCGAATCGTTGAAGGTCTTGGCGGAAATCCATGCCGAACATGAGGCGCCTCCGCCGCCCGGCATGACGACGACCGGTACGGCACTGCATTATCTGAACCGGGCACTCGAGATTTCGTCGAGGATCGACGGCCATGTCGTTCCGGTCTCCCTGTTCCAAGCGATCGCGCGGGAGTACGCCAGGGCGGGAGATTTCGACAACGCCTATGCGGCTTCCCTGCGGGCCGTCGCGGCATTCGAAAGGATCTCCAGCGACGAGGTGATGAATCGGGCTATCGCAACTCAGGTGCGGCATCGGACCGAAAGCGCGCGCGCCGAGGCGGAACGTCATCGTCAGCTTGCGGAAGCCGAAGCGTGGCGCGCGGAAGCGCTGCAGCGGATGAATGCCACCCTGGAACGGCTCGGCGTCATCGGCCAGGAAATCACGGCGCAACTGGATGTCGTAACGATTTGCCTCTCCTTGCATCGCTACGTGAGCGACATGCTCGATGCGCGTCATTTTTCGGTCTACCTCCTTTCAGAGAATGCGGCGGATCTTCATTGCGTGTTCGACGCGGAAGAGGGCCGGCCGCCTCCGGAGACGGCCGGCCCGGCGGACGAGGATTCCGCGGCGAACAGCGCTCGTTGCGCCCGCGAGCGCCGCGAGATTTTCGTCGAGTCGGGCGCCGAGAGCGAAGGAGGAATCGCCGGCTCCGGGAGCGGACCGGGCGGCAGCGCCATGTTCATGCCGCTGATCGCGGACGACAGGCTGCTGGGCGTCATGTCGGTACGGTCGCCGTCCGCCAGAGCTTATGCCGACCGGGAGCGTCTTTTCTTTCGCACCTTATGCGCGTACGCCGCCATCGCGCTGGACAATGCTTCGGCTTACCGGCAGCTCGAAGAGGCGATGGAGAGATTGCAAGTCGCGCAGCGGCGGTTGGTATTTCGAGAGAAGATGGCGGCGCTGGGTATGCTCACGGCCGGCGTGGCGCACGAGATCAATAATCCCGCCAATTTTTCTCATGCCGGAGCGCAGACCCTTGAAGTGGAGTTGTCCCGGCTGCGCCGGTTTCTTCTTGATCTTGCCGGGGATGGCACCGATCAGGAAGTCGTCGCCGCATTGGAGGGGCGCATCGATGCGTTGACCGACCGCGTCAAAGTGATTCTCGACGGAACCTCGCGCATAGGAGAATTGGTGAGGGATTTGCGGGTCTTTTCCCGGCTGGACGAGGCGGAAAGGATGGCCGTTCCTGTCGCCGATATCCTGATGTCGACGATCAACCTGGTGCGCATGCAATATGACCAGGGCGTCGAGTTTCGATGTGCGCTCGACGCCAATCCGATTCTCGAATGCCGGCCGGCGCAACTGCGGCGCGTTTTCATGAACATCGCCGTGAACGCTTGCCAGGCGATAGAGGCCAAGCGGAAGACGGCTGAGCACCCTTCGATCGGCTTGCTGGAAATACGGGGGCGCTTGGACGGCGGCCACTTCGTGCTCGAATTCGAAGACAACGGCTGCGGCATGCCGCAGCATGTGCTCGAGAGAATCTTCGAACCTTTCTTTACGACCAAGGAAGTCGGCGAAGGAACCGGCCTTGGTCTGTCGATTTCCTTCGGTATCGTGGAAATCCACCAGGGCGTCATTCAAGCAAGATCGACGGAGGGGGTAGGTAGTTGCTTTACCGTTCGCCTTCCCTTTGGTCCGAGGCAAGGGTAGGTCGAGGTCTCTTATTTACCGATTCACCGCACGTCTTCGTGCCGTCGTTCGACCGGCCGCAAGACTAGAACTCGTCTTATGAAATAAGTTCTAAACAATTCCCGAAACGCCAAGATACATTGGGCTGGCGCGCCGCATGACCTTCTTTCGATGCGCCGAAAAGATCCGAATAATGAATCCGAATTGGAGATCTCGTGCAGATTTGCGGACGCTTTTTCTCGCGCGTGAAGACGCGCTTGTCTCGTTTAGCGGCTAAGGCAGCCGCTTTCCTATTGATGGCATCCTTTGGCGTCCCGGCATCCGCTTACACCGCCGATGGTCCGCGCATCTGGGATCATCAGGGCGGGGAGGTCAAGCTATACGGCGTGAACTGGTTCGGCTCCGAAACGCCGGACCACGTCGTTCACGGCCTGTGGGTCCGCAACTGGTCGGACATGATCCGCCAAATGAAGAGCCTCGGTTTTACGGCGGTCCGCGTGCCGTTCTGCCCGGGAACGCTGCGCGGCGTCACGCCCACCAGCATCAGCTATGCGATCAATCCCGACCTGCAAGGCCTGAATTCCCTTCAAGTACTCGATAAGATCCTCACCGAACTTGACCGGCAGGGCATGTATATCCTGATGGATCACGCCACGCCGGATTGCGCCGCGATTTCTCCGCTTTGGTATACGGCAAGCTATTCCGAGCAGCAATGGTTGGCCGATCTGCGCTTCGTCGCCGACCGTTACAAGCATCTCGAGCGTTTTCTTGGCATCGATCTCAAGAACGAACCGTTCGGCGGCACCTGGGGCACCGGCAACGCGAGCACCGATTGGAACAAGGCAGCCGAGCGCGGCGCCGCCGCCGTGCTGAGCGCCAATCCCAAGCTGTTGGTGTTCGTCGAAGGCCTAGTGAGCAATCCTTCGTGCATGACGGTGTATGCCAACAACTGGGGCGGCAGCTTCGAGCCCATGACATGCACGCCGTTGAACATTCCGAAGAACAAGCTCGTCCTGAGCCCGCATACCTATGGACCGGACGTGTACATGCTGCCGCCATTCAGCGCTCCGGATTTCCCGGCCAACATGCCGGCGATCTGGGATAAGCAGTTCGGCTCGTTCGCAAGCCAGGGCTATACCGTCATCCACGGCGAATTCGGCGGCAAATACGGCCACGGCGGCAGTCCGCTCGACAAGGTCTGGCAGGATGCGTTCGTCACGTATTTGAAGAATAAAGGCATCAACAAATTCTTCTATTGGTCGTGGAATGCGAACAGCGGCGACACCGGAGGTATCCTGAAGGACGATTGGACTGCGGTCTGGGACGACAAGGTGGCGCTGTTGAGGCGCATCATGGGCGACGCGCCGCCGCCGGCGCCGCCACCGCCGCCGAATCTGGGTGTGTCCGTGACGATCGGCAATAGCTGGCCCGGCGGCCATTGCGCCAATCTCGCCGTGACCAACCAGGGAACGGCTTCGGTCGATTGGGTCGTCACTTTCCCGATACAGGGTGTCGTGACCTCGCTCTGGAACGGTACGTATACGCAATCCGGCGACAAGGCGACGGTGCGAGGACTTGATTGGAACCGCGCGATCTATCCGGGACAGACCAACCGCGATGTCGGCTTTTGCGCCAATGTCGCGACCGCTCCCCCGGCGCCGCCGCCGCCATCGGCGGTCGCCGGCGCGATCACCATCAATAACGATTGGGGCGGCGGCTATTGCGCGAATCTGACGGTGACGAACACCAGCAGCACTTCCGTGGAGTGGTACGTCGCACTGCCGGTCCAGGGCCGCGTAACGTCGCTGTGGAACGGTGTCCACACGCAGAGCGGCACCGTGCTGACGGTGAGCGGCGCGAGCTGGAACAAGGTATTGGGCGCCGGCCAACGCCTGATCGACATCGGCTTCTGCGCCAGCCGCTCATGACGGCGCTGCGATCTTCGCATTGATGGTGTGCCGGGGCTGCGGCGGCCCCGGCATATCTTTGACGTTCCGCCTCCGAAGGCGCGCCGGCGAGCGTGGACAGCATCGTCGGCGAGTCATTTTCCTTCAATCCGGACCTGCGCCGGTTTTCGTCTCGTATCTCGCCGCACTTCTCGTCTCGCTTCCCGCCCGCTTCGGCCCGATCATGTTCGGCATGCGACCGTACGGGATCATCCCTACCTATTTCCTCTCGCCAGGGGAGGAGGTATGCAATTCATCCGTATGTCTTTCCGTTTCCTGATTCATGGCGGCGATGATGGTCTAACCAAGTTTCGCCTTTCGACAATCGATAATTGCATTCTCTTATTAACGGTATCGATTAAACAATGTGAAAAAACGCTAGATACATTGTTACACGCACCTGGAGAGTGGGGGCGACGGTGTCTCCTGACCGGAATCGCCAAACTCAAGAAGTGAAAACCATGATACTAAATCTGAGAAAGCCGTTCGATAAGAACCGTTTGGTGAAATTCGATACCGATACCGGAAAAGTATGGCTGCCCGATTCCGTAGGGGCGCCGGCCAATGGAAACCTGCATACATGGGACGGCCACGCGGCCGCGCTCTATTCGGATGGGGAAAGGCTTGTTTTCCAGATCGACGGACAGAAATGGGCAATGGGGGCGCCGGATCTGCAACTCCGGTATGCGCATGATCTCGCCAAGGCGACGACGACGTTTTCCGTGCAGGATGCAAATGCCGGAGCGGCATTCGAGTATCCGGCATGGTGGAAGGGCAATCCGGCGTTCGGCCTTTCGCTCCCCGAACTGGATGAAGACGAAGATTACTTCGCCTATGTCTGCCTGGTGTGGCGAGATCCGGATTTGCAAGGAACGCTGATTCGTTCCTGGTCTTGAATGTCCGCCGGGGGCGCTGACTCGTTCTTATTTGATATATGGATTCCGATTCCTATCGCACGCGTCAGCGACGGCTTCCGCGACATGGACTTGTCGTAGCGCTTTACATGAAATTGACATTGTTCTCGATTCCTGTCTTACTAACAGTCGGAGCTTCAGGATACATAACTGGATGACTGGGTTTGTCGGATCATTGGAAATAGTGATTGGTTAATAGGCGACCATGGCGATTTTCAGTAAGCAGAAGCTGGAACAAATCGAAAAAAGAACTCTTCCCGAGAAAAATCGACGCTCGGTGCTGATCGTCGACGATGAAGAATGCAATCGGCTGGTCATGTCGTTGCTGCTCGAACCGCATTATCGAGTCTTGCAGGCTCAGGACGGACTGGAGGCATTGTCCATCCTGGAAAGTATGGAGAGCAGGGAATCCCTGGCATGCATCGTCAGCGATCAGCGCATGCCGAAGCTGACTGGCGTCGAACTGTTCGAACGCGCGAGGTCTCTGCTGCCCCAGGCGATAAGAATCATCGTCACCGGTTTTACCGACATCAATACCATTGTCGATTCGATCAACAAGGCGGAAATCTACAAATTCATCGTCAAGCCTTTCGATGCGAATGAATTCCAGTTGACGGTCCAGCGCGCCGTCGAGTCTTTTGAACTTCAACTCCAGTTGGAGGAGTACCAGCGGGAGCTGGAAAACAAAGTCCAGGTGCGCACGCGGGAGCTCGAAGAGAGCCGCAACAAGCTGCTTGAGGCGGTTCAGGCCCTGCAAGGGCGAAACGAGCAATTGGAAAGCCTCAACCGCAGGCTGGAACAGGCGCACACGCAACTGCTGCATTCCGAGAAAATGGCGTCCATCGGCCAATTGGCGGCGGGCGTCGCGCACGAGATCAACAATCCCATCGGTTTCGTTTATTCGAATTTCGGGACCCTCGAACATTATGTCGCCGACCTTTTGACGGTGATCGACGGTTATGCACCGAAAGATGAGGCGAGCGCGTTCGCGGTCGAGGCACTCAAGAAGAAGGTCGACTATGACTATTTGAAGGGGGATCT
This sequence comes from Paucimonas sp., assembly GCA_035627375.1. GTDB lineage: Bacteria > Pseudomonadota > Gammaproteobacteria > Burkholderiales > Burkholderiaceae_D > DASPLX01. Next base: position 247,210 of record DASPLX010000037.1, read on the forward strand.
GTCGAACTTGATGATGGAGAGCAAGGACGGTTTGCTTCGCGTGAAAAAGATCGTTGAAGACCTCAAGGACTTTTCCCGCGTGGATTCGCAGGAGTGGCAAATCGCGGATATTCATCACTGCATCGACAGCACCTTGACCATCGTCGGCAACGAGCTCAGGCACAAGGCCGCGATCGCGAAGAACTTCGGCGTCCTCCCAGCGGTTGAATGCCTTCCTTCGCAACTCAACCAGGTTTTTCTCAATCTGCTGATCAATGCCGCGCAGGCGATCGAGGGGCAAGGGACGATAACGATTCAGACTGGAGCGGAGGAGGAAGCGGTTTGGGTAGAGATTGCCGATACGGGAAAAGGCATCGAGCCGGAGTGCCTCGGCAGGATATTCGACCCTTTCTTTACGACGAAGCCGGTCGGCCAAGGAACCGGACTCGGACTGTCCATCAGCTACGGCATCGTGAAAAGGCATGGTGGAAGGATAAGCGTCGACAGCGTCGTCGGAGCGGGAACCAGGTTTCGCGTCCATATTCCCGTTCGCAGGAGCGTCGCGCCCCAGGAAACCTCCTCGGATCGATAGACGTACATTTCATTCCCTGCGCGTTGATTCCGAGCGACGCTCTTTCCTGCTTCCCTTCCGACGGCGCGCTATCCTCTCAAATTTCCGGCTTGCCGAAAATTTCAGGCGATATCGGGAGTCGGTTTGTCGCGACGCTGCCGATGGACGAGGTCGCGGCGTTATCGTAGCTCCCGTGAAACCGATATCGCTCTCCGCAATAACCGTAATGAATCCGTAAACGCTGCGCCTGTAACCTGTGGTTGTCATACGAGGCCTTGAATTTCTTGCGCTTTTGGCCACGGCCGAAGCCGATCGAAATTGTCCGACGCTACAGGGAACGACGATGAACTTCCAGAGATTATTCTTCCGCGCGCTGCTTGCCGTACTGGTGCTTACCCAACAAACGGCATGCGACCTGCCGATCCAAAGCGCCGATGAGCGTCCCGCCGAAGCGGCGATCCGTATGGCGTTCCAGGAAATCGGTCACGCGGCGTCGACGGGCGTCCCGGAGCCCATGGCGGTGTCCATACGCAGCCCGGGCGACTGGCTGTTGTTCTGGGAAGACTACGCGCGGCAGACGGGCCGGAGCGGCATGCCGCCGCCGTCGGTCGATTTTTCGCGCAATATGATCGTCGCCGTCTTTTCCGGGATGAGCATGCGATCCTGCGGCCATATGGCGGTCAGATCGGTGTCCAAACATCCCGGTTCGACGGCAATCGAGATTGCCTACGATTCGAACCCCTTGCCGGAAAAGCAAGCCTGCGGCCTCGACGTATACACGCCGGCTTCGCTGGTCATCATGGAACGTTCGTTCGCGCCGATCAAGCTGGTGAAAGATGCGGGCAATCGTGAGACGTGAGGTCGAGGCCCGCCGAAGAAATAGCGGACACGAAAGAGACACGAAACCGTATTTCGGACAGGCTGCCGCAGCCGGCTGCCTGATCGTCATGCCGGCCCCCGACCATGGCGGGCGCGGCCAAAGAAAGGATGCCGCATGATCAAGGGATTGCATCACAACGCGTATCGCTGCAACGATTCGGAAGAGACGCGACGGTTCTACGAGGATTTCCTCGGCCTGCCGTTGGCGGGTTCGTTCGCCATCGGCGAAACGAAGACCGGCCGCAAGACCAGCGTGCTGCATACGTTTTACCGGCTAGGAGACGGCTCGTATCTCGCTTTCTTCGAGGCTCCCGACATGCCGTTCGAGTTCAAGCCGCAGCACGATTTCGATCTGCACATCGCCCTTGAAGTCGAGGAGCCGTTCCTCGAGGCGATGCTGGAAAAGGGCATGGAATGGCATATCGAGACCCGCGGCGTCGCGGATCATGAATTCATCCGGTCGATCTACTTCAGGGATCCGAACGGCTACGTGATCGAGCTTGCGGCGAAGACGGCAGCCCACGATCAAGCGATGAATTCGGAAGCCAATCAGGCGCGTTCCATACTCGATCGATGGCAAGCCCGGAAGGCGGCAAAGGCCGAGTAGTCGCACGTCTTCGGATTCGCCGGTGGTCCGGCGTCGGCGATCTGGAAATCCTTCAATACGATCTTGCCATGCACGCCGCCGTTTCGAAGGCGTGCGAGCGCTTTTCGAATGTTGCCGCTATTGATCGGCGCCAGCGTTTCGGTGTGCGTCGGCCGATGGTTCCCTGATCGACCGGGCGCGCGACCTCGTTGAGCAATCGGCCTTGCTTGAACATGCCGATCATGCGGATGCTTCGCTGCGGTGCGATGGCTTCGGTGCTCGTATGGTAATAGCGCCCGGTGTCGGCGAGAATCAGGGCATGGTCGACGTTCGGATGTCGGATGAGCGCGTCGGCCGCAGCACGCGCGATCGCCGCATTCATTCGCAAGCAAATGGAATGAAGCTCGGACGCGCATGCAGCGGATCCCGCGACGCCGTTATTTTCCGGCAGCCTCCGGCTTGCTCATCGGCGGCCTCGGCTCAGGCACGCGATTCTTGATCGCCGGAATCGTCCGGAGATAGGCGAAGATGGCTTCGAGATCTTGGTCCGTGAAATTGTTGTAGACCATGATCGGCATCGGCGGCAGGACGGGACGTCCGCGTCCCATGTGCCGGCCCGTGCGAATGGTCGCCTTGAAATCTTCCGCCGTCCATTTGCCGAGCCCGGTTTCGTCGTCGGGAGTCAGGTTGGCGGTGAAACTGACGCCCCACGGGCCGGCAAACGCGGTGTTGGTATTGCCGATGGTGACCAGCCATTGACCGTCCTGCAAAACCGGCGCAGGGGGCATCTGCAGAGTCTCGGGATGGCCCGACAAATGCCTGCTGGTGTCCGGCTCGGGGCCGTTCGGGCCCATCTTCCACGGCGAGTGGCAGTCGACGCACCCGGATGTGGAGACCAGGTATCGGCCCTTTTCAATCATTTTTCCTTGCTTCGATGAAGGCGGGGCCGCAAACGCTTGGCCGGCAAGCAGGCCGGCAGCGGCGATCCAGGCAAGCTTGCGCAAGGCGTTCGGCGAAAAGCATTTCGGTTTCATGGCTGACTTCTCCTTTCAGTGTTTCATGTCCCCGATCCATCGGCTGAGGAGGTCCAAGGCTTGTGGATCGGGTAGGTGGGTGCCCAACGGCGGCATCTGGGTTTGCATTTGTCTCGATCGCATGCGTTCGATCAGCAGGCTCGAATCGGGGCGTCCGGGTTTGACGATGGCTTCGGCGGAACTGGAGTCTGATCGGCCATAGCGTCCGCGTTGCTCCACCGTCGAATCCAGGACTTCCTGCCTGGAGGCCGCAGGGTCCGCGGCGCGCTGGGCCAAGGTCAGCGATAGCGGCACCTTCGACTTCGAGGTGTTATGGCAATGGCTGCAGTTGCCGTGCAGGTAGCCCAGGGCGGCCCGCTCGACCGGCGTATTCGCCACGATGCGCGGCGGCTGTTCCAGCAATGTTTTGGGTAAGCCCTTGAGCCAGCCGCGCGCGGCGAGCGTGCGCAAGTTCTGCTCGCTGATCGGGGAGGCTCCCGGCGCCATCGGATCGCGATCGGGAGAAAGCTGGACCGCGCTCAGCCCGAGCACCGGAACCGGCGCGCTGCCGTGGCAGGCCATGCAGTCTCTGCGCGAAGGTATGGTATAGCGGCCGCCGGGCACGGCGGCGATTGTGACGGTCGTTTCCTTGTCCGGCGCAAGCGTGGCCGACGAGCCGTCCGCGTTCCAGATGTAAGTCGCAAAGCGCCAGGTGCCGTCGCGCTTCTTTTCGATGTAGCGGGTTTCCACGGGCTTGCCGTCATAGGAAAACTGCTTCCACAGGCGCGTGCCGGCCGGAAACGACCAGGCATCGGGCTTGGAGGCATCGATGAAGCTGCCGGGAGGCAGATATAGCCAGCGCTGTTTCTGGGCGCCGTCGGTCCATAACGGATACTGCGGCGAGAAACCTGCCATGTTCGCCGCCAACCTGGAGGGCTTTCCAGGCAGAGGAAAACCTGTTTCGGCAAGCGTCTGGGGCGGAAGCTGCGCGTAAGACAACAACGGCGACGCGCACAGCATCCATACGGCCTTGCGGATAAGGCGTTCCACGCTGCGGGCAAAACCGGCAGCAAACGGCGAGGCCGTATGTCGGCGACAGCAAGGAGGAAGTATCCGATTCGTATTCATCTCAATCGCAGCCGTTTCCCAGTGGACGCTTCGACAGCTTTCGTGACGACCGATGACGAATCGTCACTTGATTGGGAGGAATATTAATTCGGAGCCATATACACATTCGTTACAGCTAATATTTCCAAGAATGTTTATTCTGGCCTTTTGCATTCGCGGAATATGCCGATAGGGCGACTCCCGGTTCAATACACGACTTCGTACCGGCTTTGTACCTGGCCGCTCGCATATTCCCGTGTCTTGTTGCGGCGCAACCCGACATCTTTCTTCAACTTGCCGAACAGAGGGATGCCTTGGCCGAGCAGGATCGGCATCCTGGTGAGGATTTCGCGCCTGAAAGCGCCTGCGTTGAACTGGAATGCGATAGACGAAAGTGGCGGCGGCCTACGCGCCGGTTCGCCGGGCGACGATGCGCGTCATGCCGTTCGCCGTTTTGTCATGCACGACGACGAAGCCGAGGCCGGTGAGTATGTCGACCACCCATGCCGGCGCGATGCGTAGTTTCCTATAGCTGCTTGCCTCCAACTTCCAGTGCTCTCCTTCTCGCCGGTTCAGCAAATCGTAGACTTCCACGGCGTCGTCCGCGTATTCCAGGAAGCAGGTCAGAATGCGATCCGCATCGCTGCGGACCGGAATGAAACGATGGAGTCCGACTGCGGTATCGGCCGCGTAATCCCGGAATGTGGTGACGAAGGTTCCATGGGAAGGCATGGATAGCGCCACATTGGAAAAGAGCGATCGCACCGTATCCAGGTCCGGCAAATGCGTCAGCGTGTCGCCCATGCAGCAGATGATCTCCGGTTCGGCATCCAATTCGTTCCGGAAATCAAGCAGGTCGCCGGTGATGGTGCGAATGTCGAAAGGCGCGGCCCTCCGCTTCAGCTCCTCCGCAAGGGATATGCAGCCGTCTATCGCCAGCACGCTGAATCCCAGTTGAGCGAGAGGAATCGCATGCAGGCCGATCCCGGCCCCCAAATCCACCGCGATGCCGCTGCGAGCGGGCCTGATGCCCAGGGCGCGGAATTCCTCGGCGTTCCTGGCCATAGCGCCATCGACGTCGCCCACCATCCACGAATAAATGGAACCAAGGAGGCGGTCGTAATGCTCGGCTACGGATGCCATGATCCTCCTCCGGTCAGTTTTCTATTTGTACGCGATCGCGGCACTGGCCGGTCCGGCAAGCGGAATGACCTCGATCCGGCGGAACCCGACGCTGCGGCACCAGCCCGAGAAGTCGGCGCCCGTGAAATCGAAGGCGTCGCCGAATTCGATCAGCATGTTCAGGGACATCAGCAGTCCGAACGCGTTTTCCCGGCGGGCATCGTCGATCAGATTCTCGATCGCGATGAATGCTCCTCCTTCCGGAAGCGCATCGTAGGCGGCCTGGATCAGCTGGATTTTCTTTTCGAGATTCCAATCGTGCAGGATCATGCCCATCGTGATCACGTCGGCGCGCGGAAGCGGATCGGCAAAGAAATCGACCGCGGCCGCAGTGACGCGGTCAGACAGGCCGGCGGCGGCAATTCGCCGTTCCGCGATCGGCTTCACAACCGGCAGATCTGCCGTCGTGCAACGAAGATGCCGATGTTCCTTGGCGACGATCAGCGACAACTGTCCGGTTGCTCCGCCGATGTCGCAAAGCGTCTCGTATCGGGAAAAGTCGAACTTCTTCGCGAAAGCCTGGAAATTCGGCAGGGAAATCCCCGTCATCGCGTCCATGAACTGTTCCAACCGCTTCGGATCGCTGTACAGCTCGGCGAACATCGGCTTGCCGCTGTGCTTCACTTCGTTTTGCGGGCGGCCCGTCCGCAAGGCCTCGGTCAGATCTCCCCAAAAGCGATACAACCTGGCGTTCGCCATTTCCAGGATGCCGCCGATGTACGACTCGCCATGACGGTCCAGGAAGATCGCGGTTTCCTCGGTGTTCCGGTACAACGCGCCGTCGCCGTCTCCCTCGCGTTCCAGGAATTTCAGTGCGACCAGGGCATCGAAGAAGTCCGGGTCGGCTCGATCATGAAGGCCGAGGGCTTCGCCGAGGTCGCGCCCTGTCATGGCCCGGCCGGAAAGCGTCGTGAAGACGCCAAGCTCGACGGCCGACAGCAATACCTTTGCCGGCCAAAAGCCAAAGCCGACTTCGAGAATACGCGCAGGCGTAGGTGCATTCGTCATCATCATATTTCCTCTCCAATAGGGATTGTTCGGGCGTTCCACGAGGGACGGTTACGGGGGGATATGGAAAAGCACTGGATCTCTTGCCGTGTCGACCGGTCATCCGTGCGCCAGATGTGGCGACACGAGCTGACACGGTTGTTGGGGAAGAGCGACGCGGCCGGCCCGCAGCAACTCGCTGCACTTGTCGGCGGTGACCGGTTCGCTGAAGTAGTAACCTTGGACCTGATCGCAACCGTGCGAGCTCAGCAGTTGGACCTGGCATTCCGTTTCGGCCATCTCCGCGACGACTTCCAATCCAAGCCGATGAGACATCGCGACGATGGCATCCGCGATCGCCAGGCTCCTCGGATCGGTTGTGATTTCGCGGACGAACGAGCCGTCCAGCTTGAGACGGTCGATCGGGAAGCTCTTCAGGTACTGCATGTTCGAATAGCCGGTGCCGAAATCGTCGATCGATAATGCGACGCCCAGTTTCTTCAGACGACGCATCAACGGAAGGATGGTGTCAGGGTCGTCCATCGACGCGCTTTCCGTGAATTCCAGTTCGAGGCATCTCGGATCGAGCCTGGTGGCGGCAAGGCATTGGGAGACGAATAGGTCGAGGTCGGGGCGGCTCAACTGCTTGGGCGATAGATTCACCGCAATGCGCACCGGAGAAAGACCTTCCTGTTGCCAAGCCTTGTTCTGGGCGCAGGCCTGCATAATGACCCATTCGCCGATGGGCGTGATCAGCCCGGTATCCTCGGCGATGGGGATGAATTCGGCGGGACTGATCATCCCCAGTTCCGGATGTCGCCAGCGCAGCAGGGCTTCGATGCCGACGATGTCGCCGTTCTCGAGGTCGATCTGCGGCTGATAGTGAAGGACCAGTTCCTCGCGTTCGATCGCGTGCTGCAGTTCGATGCCGAGCTTGATTCGTCTGCAGATCAGGTTCTGCAGCTCGGCATCATAGATCTGCACCTTGCTGCGTCCTTTCTCCTTGGCGCTGTACATCGCCGCATCGGCGCATTTGAGCAGCTCGTCGGCCGTTTCCCCGTTGCCCGGGAAGACGCTGCATCCGATGCTGCACGTGACGGCCAGTTCGTTCCCCACGAGTTGCATGGGAGTGGAGACGGCGGCGATCACGCGCTCGAGTACGGACTGCGCCTCGGCCGGCGAGCCGATGTCCTGCAGCAGCAGGACGAATTCGTCGCCGCCGAAGCGGGCCAGCGTATCGGATTCCCGCAGGCTGTCGGCGATGCGTGCCGATACGTTCTTCAGTAGTTGATCGCCGGCGTCATGGCCGAGCGTATCGTTGATCCACTTGAAGCGATCCAGATCCACGAAACACACCATGAATTGCGTGTTATAGCGCTTCGCGTAGAGGATCGCCTGTCCGAGGCGATCCATGAGCAGGTTGCGGTTGGCCAGTCCGGTCAACGTGTCGTGGGACGCAAGGTAGCAAAGTTGCATTTCAAGCCGCTTGCGCTCGGAAATGTCCCTGGCCACGACTTGGATCGCCGGTTTGTTCCGGTAGGTGAAGGCTATGCGGCTCACTGCGATGTCGACGATCGTGCCGTCCAGGCATATCGCCTGCTCTTCGGTCGTAATGGAAGGGGTTTTGCCTTCGGCCAGCTCGTTGATCGCCGCCGATACGGCCGGCCAGCAGTTGGGGGCGGCGATGGTCTGCATGCGATATCCCTCCAATTCGGACGGATCTTTCGCGCGGAACAGGCGAGCGGCGGCGGCGTTGGCGTAAATGAACCGTCCTTCCGATTCGATCAGGATGGCGTCGGTCGACAGTTCCACCAGCAATTGATAACGTTTTTCGCTCTCGCGCAAAGCCTGTTCGGCAAGCTTGGCTTCATGCAGCTTCTTCTCGAGCAGTTCAAGGCTCTTTTGCTCGAGCAGGGATTCCGCCTGCAGGCGTGCGCTCGTTTCGCGCGCCAAGCGCCGTTCGCAGAGTTCAAAGATGGGATGCATATGCCAGGTCCGTCAGCGTGAAACAGACATGCGCTCCGCTCTCGCAGGGCAGGTCTTCGCGTGTCAATGCGATATCGGCGGCGAAATAATTGATGCAGCCTTGGATAAGTCCTTGGGCCAGATCTCCGAACGGACGTATCGATGAATAGATGAAAATCATTTTGTCCGGCGTCGGAAATTCATGCTGGAATTTCGGAAGTTCCGCATCCGGATATAGTTTCGTCACTTCGACGTGGATTTTGCAGTCGAGGATGCTCAAGAACTCGAAGACCGATCCTTGCTCGGCGAAAAAGGCGGGATAAAGAATGGCGAAACGTTTGAAGAGATGCTGGCCGAAGGCGTACAGCAAGTCCTTTCCCGGTACGCCGGTTTCGTGGCTCAAGCGTTCTACCAGTTCGATGATTTCCCTATGATCGTAGGTGCCCACGGCCGTATAGGCGCCGCCGGTTGCGAGATCGGACGAGGAAATGACCCTGTCCGCCAGCTCGAGCGAGTAGTTTTTTTCGATCATGTCGATCAACTCGCGAAATATGGTTCCTCTCATCGTGCTCTCCCGCCGCAACGGCTCCTCGATCTTGTTCTTGTGTTGATCTCGATCATGGAAAGATAGGCTTGCGCCAATTACGAATCGATTACGGATGGCAAACTTTGCTGCTTATGCAAGATCGCCTAAACAAAACCAAAAATCCGGCGATACATTGAGAGAGGGAGGGGTAGGTCGCGCGCTGCCGGATCCGGTATCGCATCCGTAAGCCGTTTGTATGCGGCATGGCCGTATATTGGTCGCGCCACGAGCTCCGTTGGCGGTCGCCCGGCGGCATCGCGGGCGCACTTCCAATCGAAAAATGACGAAGAAGACAGGAGGAGTTTTGGACTTTCAAGAATACCGGCGGTACGACGGGCTCGGTTTGGCGCAACTGGTCGCGCGGAAGGAGGTGACGCCGCGCGAATTGCTGGATATCGCCGTCGCGCGTACGGAAGAAATCAATCCAAGACTCAACGCCGTCACCATACCGATGTACGACATTGCGAAGGCACGGGCCGAAGCGCCGCTTTCCGGCCCGTTTGCCGGCGTGCCTTTTCTGATCAAGGATATTTTCCAGGAATATGCGGATGTTCTCGCTACGGGCGGCAACCAGGCGCTGAAGTCGTTCGGCTATCGGCCCCGGCGGCATGCGGAAATCACGGAGCGCTGGCTGGCCGCAGGGACGGTGATTTTCGGCCGCACCAACACTCCGGAACTCGGCTTGAAAGGCATCACCGAGCCGGTGGCATGGGGGGCGGCGCGCAATCCTTGGAATCCGGCGCGTTCGACCGGAGGTTCCTCCGGCGGATCGGCCGCCGCGGTTGCCGCGGGCATCGTGCCGATGGCCGGGGCGAACGACGGCGGCGGTTCGATTCGCATCCCGGCCGCGGCGTGCGGCCTGTTCGGCCTGAAACCGGGGCGCGGCCGTACGCCTTGGGGACCCGCGCTCGGCGAGCGCATGCACGGCGCGGTCATGAACCACGTCGTATCGCGTTCGGTCCGCGACAGCGCGGCCATGCTCGACGCGACGCACGGTTCCGAGACGGCATCGCTCTGCCATCTGGCGCCGCCCGAGCGTCCTTATCTCGAAGAGGTATCGCGCGAGCCGGGCAGCCTGCGCATCGCCTTCTCGACCGTGTCGCCGATCGGCACCGGGATTGATCCGGAAGCCGTCGAGGCAGTGGAGGGCGCCGCCGAATTGCTGGAGGAGCTCGGCCATCATGTCGAGGAAGGGGCTCCCGCGATCGACGGCATGCAACTGGCCGAGGATTTCCTGGCTTTATGGTTTTCGAACTGCGCGGCGTCGGTTGCCGAAATCCGGCGGCAGACCGGCTGCGGAAACGACGGCTTCGAGCTCGATACGCTGGCGCTGGCGGCGCTGGGCCACGCCATTCGGGCGGACGAATATGTGCAAGCCTATGCCCGCTGCAATGAATACATTCGCCTTCTGGCCGAATTCCATCAACGTTACGACGTCTGGATGACGCCGACGCTGGCGTTTCCTCCGACGGAAATCGGCGAGATCGCCACGCCGTTCCTTGATCGGATCGTCATGCGCGCCATGCTTGCCACCGGTTCGGCCCGTCTCGTGCTGCGTCTCGGGCTGGTGCAGAAAATGGCGCGGGACAGCTTGAAGCGGGTGCCGTTTACCCAACTGGCCAATCTGACAGGCACGCCGGCCATGTCGGTGCCCTTGCATTGGACCAAGGAGAATCTGCCTCTCGGCGTGCAATTCGTCGGACCTGTCGGCGATGAAGCCTTGTTGTTCCGCCTCGCCGGTCAATTGGAAACGGCGGCGCCGTGGTTCCATAAGACGCCGAATTGATCCCGACCTGAAACTCATCACCAAAGGAATAGCGATGCCATTCTCGAAATACGCTTGCCTGCCGCTGGCAATGCTGGCACTCCTGCCGGCCGCCCATGCCGAATCGAAGAAGATCTCGGCCCAGTACTGGGTCGATCTGTCGACCGCCCATTTTTCCATGCCGGGCATGCCCGAAGACATGAGGACGGGAGGTGGGGGCGGCTTCCTCGGCGGTCTTTTCGGCGGCGCGGCGGGCTCCGGCGCCGCCGGCGGCAAATCGCTTGAAGCGGCGCTGTACGTTCGTGCGCATCCGGCGGGCGTCGAGGGAAATCATGCCGTACCGGCCGGCATGAACATGGGCGCTTCGTTGCCCCTGATGCCGATTCCGCAGATGAAGCACGCTCCCGGGGCGCCCACGCATGAGCGGACGGAAAGCGCCGAGAAACCCAAAGGCCGCATCCTGCTGTACTGGGGATGCGGCGAGTCGGTTCGTCAGGGGCAGCCCAGGATCATCGACTTCGCGACCCAGAGCCATGGCGACTATGCGCATTTCTTTTCCTCGCGCGGCGGCTACAGCAAGGGAGCGCAGGCAAGTCCCGGAAATTCGGTCTGGCCGAACGAGCGCGACAGCAAGCGCGTGCCCGAAGACGCGTCGCTGCTGGGCGAGCATGCCGTCACGGGACCGGGAGTGCCGGCAAGCCTGAAGTTCCAGGTCGATGGCGCACACGATTTCCTGCCGCGGCTGCAGGTGAAAGCCAAGGGCGAACTCCAGGACAGCATCGAGCTCGAGTGGAATGCCATGCAAAACGCGAAAGGCTATTTCTTGCAGGCGCAAGGATCGTCGCCGGGGCCGGACGGGGCCGTCGATCTTATCCTGTGGAGTTCCAGCGAGAAGCCGGAGAACGGCTGGTCCCTCATGAATTACCAGGCGCCCGCGCACGTCGCCAAGCTGGTGCAGCAGAAGGTCGTACTGGCGCCGACCGCATCGAAATGCGCCGTGCCCAAGGGAATCTACGGCAAAGCCGAAGGCGCGATGTTGAACATGATCGCTTACGGTCCGGAGTTGAACGTTTCGCATCCGCCGCGTCCGCCCAAGGCGCCGGCCGACTGGCAGCCGGAGTGGACCGCCAGAGTGCGGGTCAAGTCGACGGGCATGGCCATGCTAGGCGCGCAGGGCGCCAAGGAAGGCAGCGCGTCCAAGCCTTCTCCGCGCAGCGGGGAACAACCGGCGAAAGCCGCTTCGGAAGTCCAGAATGCGGTGGATATCCTGAACGGCGTGAATATGCTGAAAGGCTTGTTCGGGAAATGAGAAGACGCTTGCCGGCGTCAGGTCAGCGCTGCCAGGGCAATCCATCCTAGCAGGGCAACGACGCCGCAAGTCAGCACGGGGATGGTCAGGCGCGTTTTTCTTCGCGTCGGAAAGACCTGGCAGACGGGAGTGGATTTCATGATGTCTCATCCTTCGGAGGTACGGCGCAATGCGGCGCCCGCGTTTCCGGTTCGGCGCGCGGGTTCGCCGGACGGCGGTCGATTATCTTCCCCGCCGGTGGTTGTGGCTCACCAGGTGCCAACCGATCTGGCGCCGGATTTCCTCGATCGAGGGCGGCGGTTGGCGCGTTCCGGCTTGGCGCTGCATGTATTCCCGGACGCTTTCCTTGCTGCCTGGTTTGGTGGACTTGTTCATCGACGCCTCCATGCTCGTTGATGCCGTAAGGAGAGTGTAGCGGGGCCGGGTATACGGATTCCTTACCGATGACGGAGGCGAAGCGCGGTGCCGCGAGCGAGATCGGGGAGGCGGGAATTCATTTGAGAGAATGACTCTTGCGCGTATGGATATCAATCACTTGAATCACAGCATCGGATCCACGGGGCGCACTGACCAGCGACTGTCGCCGCGAAAGATATTGCGGGTCGATGCTTTGCTGAGCGTGGAAGGCGCCGGGCCCAGGCCGGTGCGTACGGCGGATATTTCAAGCGGCGGACTGAGCATCGTTCTGTCCCGGCAACTGGCGATAGGACAGAAGGTGAAAATCGCGTTCGAACTGACGGCGAGGGGACGCAAGCGTAAGGTCGTCGCGATCGCGCGCGTCGTGCATTGCAGCTACACGTTGAGCGAAGGCTACCGTTGCGGGTTGCATTTCCTCCAGGCGGAAGACGACGCCATTTCCTTGATTGCGCTGTACATGAAAGGCTGAATCCTCTCTTATAGCAGCATGTCCCAGAACGTGAAGATCGAGCCGAAGATCTTGTTGAACACCGACTCCAGGTGCCGCGACAGGAATCCGAGCGCCAGGAACCCGGCGACGATCTTGACCGGGATGCTGATGACGAAAATATTCATCTGCGGCAGATTACGGGACAGCACCGCCAATCCGATCTCGAGCAGGAACAGGCAAAACACGACCGGCGCCGCGAACAATAGCCCGAGCGTGAAGGTCGTGCCGAATTGGCGGACTATCGACTCCGGCGATGCGTTGGCGACGATGCCGCCCAAGGGCACCTGGGTCAGCGAATAGGCGACGCCGCGCATTAGCGCATGATGGGCGTCGGTGAGGAAAAACATGACGACGGCCAGCGTGCCCAGGGCCGAACCGAGCAACGGGGATTGGCTGCGCGTCACCGGGTCGAACACGTTGGCGACGCCGAAACCCATTTGAATGTCGAGCGTCTTGCCGGCGAACGCTACCGCACCGAATGCGGTGAAGACGCCGAACGCAAGCAGGGCGCCGTTGACGAGTTCCGTTGCGCCGGCCGCCAGGAGCGAGCCGACCGTCAACGGCATCGTCCCGGTCGATAAGCGCAAGCAGGTGACCAGGAAGACCGACAGCGCCATGATCAGGAATACCTTGATGCGCACCGGGACCGCGAATCCGTCCAGGATGGGCGTGACCAGCAGCAAGGCGCCCAGGCGTATGGAGCATAGGAAGACCGCAACGATCCAGGATATCTCGATCTCGAAAACCATGACCGGCTTTAGAAGTGATTGGGGATGTCGGCGATGAGATTGGAGGCATACAGGAGCAGCTTGCGCAGCATCCAGGGACCGAAGATGGCCATGGCCGCTACCGCGGCGATGATCTTCGGAATGAAGGTCAGCGATGCATCCTGGATTTGCGTGATCACCTGCAGCACGCTGACCACGAGGCCGACGATCAGGGTCAGGACCAATACCGGCCCGCATACGAGCAGGGAGCTCAACAGCAGGTCCGAAAACAGCTTGAGGGCGAGATCCGATCCCATCATTTCCTCTTCATTGCGAATTTGGCAACTTCCGGCATACTGCTCGCCATGCTCCGGCGATGTCGAAAAAGACCCTGCAGGCATAACCTGCAGGGTCAACCCTGGCAATCAATGCATGTTGCAAGGGGGAGGAGACATCCGGTCTGGCTCACGGCACTCTTTCCGGCGCTGAGCGGCCCGGAATCGCTGCGCTGACGCGCAACCATGCCGGAGTTTCGATGAGGACAGTCTAGGCTGAGGGGTATTACCAATGGCTTACAGATTCGCTTATCGATCCGACGCGCGGCGCTTCGTCCGGTCCCGGGGCCATATCCTTGTTTTATGCACCGTAAGCGATTTGTAATCGCGATATTCCTATGATGTCGCTATCGGTTGGCATCCGCCGCGCCGGTACATTCATTCATTTTGATCAGGTGACCTATGTCGAGCGAAAGCCAGCAACCCGTGTTTCAAATTCAGCGCCTTTATCTCAAGAACTTGTCTCTGGAACAACCCAATTCGCCGGCGATATTTCTCGAACGCGACCCGATGAGATTCAATATCCTGCTGGAGAACGGCTCGGAGGCATTGGAAGAAGGTTTTTGCGAAACGACTGTCAAGGTGACCGTCACCGCAAGTATCGGGGACAAGACTGCCTTCGTGCTCGAATGCCAACAAGCCGGCATTTTCGAACTGCGGGATATCCCGGAGGAGGAGCTCGGTCCCTTGCTCGGCATCGTCTGTCCCGGCATCCTCTATCCGTACTTGCGCGCCAACGTCGCCGACGCCATCAGCCGCGCCGGATTCGCGCCGCTGCACTTGGCGGAGGTCGATTTCGCTACGATGTACCGGGAGCGGGAAAATTCGTCCGAGAAGAAAGCCGCCTGATCGCTTTCTTCAGGCGGTGTCGAAATCTTGAATCCGTTCACGATCTGTAAATGTCGCGCGTCGCTTTCTCGCTATTCTTATTTGGAGGCCGTTCAAGACGGCAAATCGGCGGGATGACGACATGGTTGAAGTGCACGGTACTCTGCTCAGCGGATTGTATGCGGCGGGCGAAAGCGTCAAGTTGTTGCTGCAGGATGCCTTGCCGGACCAGGCCCAATGGCTCCCGGATCAATGGTACGACGCCGTCGAGCTGCAGAACTTCCTGATCAAGAGCCGCCGTTACAGCAACCCGGCCGCGGTCCTGGAACGCTTGGGCGAAGAGATGATGCATGCGTGGTACGAGCACGGACCGGGTTTCCGGCTCGCTCCGCGCGCGCTCGACTTCATCGCGCTGCAGGCAGGCTCGCATGGTTACGCCAGCGTGGTTCGCGGAAGCCCCGGGGAAACCGGACGATTCGCGCTCGAATCCCTCGATGAGGCGGCGGGCCTTGCGACGATACGATCGACCACGGTTTTCGACAAGCACCTGGAGCGCGGCATCCTGTACGGCGGCATGCATGCCTGCGGCGACCTTCTGTATTTCGACGTCACGCTGCGCCCGGACGGCGAGCATTTCGATATTCGCTTCATTTCCGCTGCCAACAGCGAGACCGCAGCCTGGGCTCCCCGATTGTCGGAGCCCGAATGGCGGTTGCGCCAGCAGATCCACCGGTTCGAGCGCCGCGAATACTTCTGGATCAGCATCAACGACACGCTCAACGAAGCGTTTGCCGAAATGCGACGCCAGGCAACCGTCGACTTCCTCTCGGGAATCTGCTCGCGCGGCGAGTTTTTCCGGCGGCTCGACATCGAGTGCACGCGCCTCCGGCGCGATTCGGCTCCGTTGAGCCTCCTCTACATGGATCTCGATAAGTTCAAGCAGATCAACGACCGTTACGGACACTCGGCGGGAGATCTGGTCATTCGCTCTTTCTGCGATAGTTGCACCGATCTGTTGCGAGCGACGGACATTTTCGGCCGGCTCGGCGGCGAGGAATTCGCGATCGCGTTGCCTAACGCATCGCTGGATGCGGCTCGCACGGTGGCGAAAAGAATCCTGGAGCGGGTGCGAGGATTGAGAGTTCGGAGCGGCGATGATGAAATCCGTTTCACGGTCAGCATCGGGATCGCCTCGCTTGGGTCGGAAGCGAATTTGCCGCTATTGATCGACTTGGCCGACCGCCGCCTGCTGATCGCGAAGAAAAGCGGCAGGGACCGGATGTACGGATAATCGGCGAGGCGGAGAAAGATGAAAGAGATCGCATTCTTCCGGACCGGAGCGCGAATCTCGCCGACCGGGGCGAGCGAGAGCGCTCGCGGACGCCGCCTGGCGTCGATATTCATTCTGACATGCGTACTCGGCATAGGATGCGCGGAAAGCCGCGCGCGAAATGCGGAAAGGCTTCCCCTGCCGGTCAGCGTGATCGAGATCGAACCTTGGGCATTTACCGATGCAAGAGGACGAGCCAAGGGAATCTACGTCGAACTGACTCGCGCGCTGGCGCGGGAAGCCGGCATCGAGGTCGAGATCAAGGTCCGGCC
Organism: Paucimonas sp.; assembly: GCA_035627375.1. Taxonomy (GTDB): domain Bacteria; phylum Pseudomonadota; class Gammaproteobacteria; order Burkholderiales; family Burkholderiaceae_D; genus DASPLX01. The sequence goes on from DASPLX010000037.1 coordinate 263,518, forward strand.
GTATGCGCGGGTCATGCTGGACATGAAAACCGGCGCCTCCGTATTTTGTTTCATGTTTCGCAATCCGGTGATTGAAGATGCCGCCGACGCCGTCGCGCCGGTAAGCGAATTCGATCTGACGGCCGTCGTTCCGCCGGCATCCGGGATTCGGACAATCGAGGACCTCCAGGGAAAGAGTATCGCCATCCTGCATGGCACTTCCTTCGGTAGCCTGTTCAAGGACAGCGGGGTGCGAATCAGCTCGACGAAGACACCCGAACAGCAACTCACGATGCTGCAATTGCAAAGAGTCGACGCCGTGGTGGGAATACGCGAAACGACGTTCTTTGCTTTCGGCAGGATGAAGCAAGCTGGGAGAGCGTTCTTCCCCCATCTGCGAACGCTCGAAATCGAGAGAATCCGGGCGTATTTATATGTCTCCAAGGTACATCGTTCCGGGATGAATGCACTGCGCTTGGATCAGGCCCTGAAGCAGGTGCTCGAGCGCGGTGAGCTCGACGCGATTCTTGTACGATATCTGAGCCATTTCCCGTTGGACATTGGCGCGGCACCTCCGTAACATGATCGGAAAAATGCCGACTACTTGCTCCCAGACTATGGACATACTGATCTCGAATGAAGCCGCCAATGCCTTGGAGCGGCGATTGTCGGACGCGGTGCCCGAGGAGAGGTTGTCGTTATTGGTGGAAGTCGCCTGGCACCTGCGGCAACGCGATACGCGGCGCGCGCTTGCCTACGCGGACGAGGCAAGCGCCGTGCGCGGCGTATCCGGTCCGGCGGGTACGGACGGCGCGCGCATCGATGCGCGTCTCGACCTGGTCTATGGCGAGGCCATGCGGCTATCCGCCGAACTCGACGATGCGGAAAGAAGGATCGGCCGCGCCTTGCAACGATTCGAAGCGGCAGGGGACCATGCCGGTTGCGCCGATGCCAACTGGCTCCTGGCGTGGATCGGGCATTCTCGCGGCAATCCGGCGCAACGCGAGGAGAAATTCATGGCGATGGCCGAGCATGCGCGGCGGGCGGACGACGCCTTGCGGCTCGATCTCGCGGAAGCCGCGCAAGCGCGCTTTGCAGTGCAGCACAATCCGGCGGGCGCAATGGAAAAGTGGGGCAAGCGGTTTCCGGCCGACGCCGTCGATATGCATCCGGCGCTGAAGACATGGGTGTGCGATTTTCACGCCATGCATGCCTTCCAGACCTGCGACTATGCCCGCGCCATCGCCTGGTACTCGCAACAGTACGATATGGCGCACGAGACAGGGCAAGTCGAGCGGGTCGTCATCTCCACGACCAATCTCGCGGCGTCTTTCACCAATCTCAACGACTATCAGAGCGCGTTGGAGTGGAGCGTACGCGGACTGGAATTCGCGCGCCGCATAGGGTGGCCGGAAATCCTCGGCATGGGGCTGATGGAAACCGCCATGCAGGAGTGCAATCTCGGCAGGTTCGAATCGGCGCATGATTTGCTGGTCGAGGCGCTCGATGTGCTCAAGCCGTTCAGCAATTCCCGCACCTATTCGATCTTGCTCAATTACACCGGCCAACTCGAGATCGATCGCGCCAATTATGCGGAGGCGCTCAAAAACTATCGCCAGTCCGAAGAGCGCCTGATAACGCTTAACCTGCCCGGCTCGCTCAGCATCGCGAAACGCGGCCAGGCCCATGCGCTGTGCGAATTGGGACGCGCCGATGAGGCCTTGTCCGCGGCGCATGCCGCGCTCGAGTTGGCGATCACGCATCGCAGCGCCTCTTCCGAAATCGAAGCGCTCAAGGTATTGGCCCGGATTCATGCGCGCCATCCGCTGCCGCCGCCGCCCGGCATGACCGCTCCAAGCGCTTCCTTGCACTATCTGAACCGGGCGCTGGAGGTCGCGTCCAAGATCGACGACTTCATCGTTCCCTGCGACCTGTTCGATGCCATTGCGCGCGAATATGCGAAGGTCGGCGATACCGCGCAGGCCTATTCCGTATCGCTGCAAGCGATCGCCGCGCGCGAGAAGACCCATACCGCCGAAGCCATGAACCGCGCCGTCGCGGCGCAAATCCGGCATCAGACCGAGCGCGCGCGCGCCGAAGCCGAGCATAATCGCAAGCTGGCGGAAACCGAAGTGCATCGCGCCGAGGCATTGGCGCGCATGAACTCGACCCTGGATCGACTCAGTACGATCGGCCGCGAAATCACGGCGCACCTGGATGAGAGGGCAGTGTTCGAAACCCTGAACCGTCATGTGCATGGTTTGCTGGATGCATCGCACTTCGCGATCTACCTGCTCGATTCCACGAACGAAGCGCTCGATTGCGTGTTCGGCATCGAGGACGGCAAGCCTCTGCCGCCCATTCGCGTCGAATTGTCGAACCAGCGCGCCTATGTCGTCCGTTGCGCGCGCGAACGGCGCGAAATCGTCAAGGAAGAGCCGACGGCAGGAGACGATGCCACCCGGATCCCCGGTACCTGGCAGTGCGGAAGCGCGCTGTTCGCGCCGCTGACGGTGGGCGAGCGTCTTTTGGGCGTGATGTCGACGCAATCGCCGCGCGCGCATGCGTACGGGGAGAGCGAACGGCTCGTATTCCAGACGCTTTGCGCCTATGGCGCCATCGCACTCGACAACGCGATGACGTATCGGCAACTCGCGGCCAGCCATCGGGCCTTGCGCGAAGCGCAGCAGCAGCTCGTATTCCAGGAAAAGATGGCTTCCCTCGGCACCTTGACGGCCGGCGTCGCGCACGAGATCAACAACCCGGTCAATTTCTCTCATGCCGGCGCCCAGACGCTTGCGGCCGAGCTGGAGAATTTCCGTCTTTTCCTGATGGAACTGACGGGAGACGACACGGAGCCGGAAATCGTGGCCGCCATCAACGCGCGTATCAACCACTTGACCGTGGGAATCGATACCATCCTCCAGGGAACGACGAGGATCAAGGGCCTGGTGCAGGACTTGCGTACGTTTTCCCGGCTCGATCAGGCGGAGAAGAAGGCGGTGCCGATCGCCGACAACCTGTTATCCACCGTCAACCTGGTACGCACGCAGTACGCGAGCGTCGCCGAAATCCGTTGCGAGCTGATCGATAACCCGGTGCTGGATTGCTGGCCTGCCCAATTGAACCAGGTGTTCATGAACCTCATCGTCAATGCCTGCCAGGCGATCCAGGCCAAGCAACGCGAAACCAAGGATGCCGCGCTCGGATTGCTCAGCATCCGTAGCCGGATCGACGGCCAGCATCTGCTGATCGAGTTCGAGGACAATGGATGCGGCATGCCCGCCGGTGTCATCGACCATATTTTCGAACCGTTTTTCACGACCAAGAATATCGGGGAAGGAACCGGACTCGGCTTATCGATTTCATTCGGAATCATCGAAAAGCATCGGGGCGATATCCGCGTAGCCTCCACCGAGGGCGAGGGGACCTGCTTTACCATCGTATTGCCCTTGTCTTGCGAGCAGGCCGAGGCGTAGATAGGGCGGAAAACATCGCCCGGCGTCCCCCACCAGGTCAACATCCGTTCCCGTTGTCGCATTCGGACAAGACGTCCGAAGAAGCCGTGCCGTAGATTGGCTCCCAATCGTCCAAGAGGAGGGCCTATGACCCGGCACAGCAGCGAACGCAGGCAATTCATGGCGGTATGGGGATCCCTGGCGGCTGCGAGCTGTCTGCCGGAGACGGCGAATGCCGCAACCCCGCCGCCGAGGACGCCCTTGTCCCGGCCGGCCGGGCAGATGGCCGGCGCCTACGATGTCGTCGTCGTCGGTTCCGGCTACGGCGGCGCCGTCATGGCGGCCCGCCTGGCGCCCGGGCGCCGCTTGTGCGTGCTCGAACGCGGCAAGGAGTGGCTGCCCGCCGATTTCCCGTCCGGCTTCGCGCCGACCATCAGCGAGTTTCGCAGCGCCTCCCAGCCGCTCGGGTTGTTCGACTACCGCATCGGCCCGACGCTCGACGTCCTGGCCGGCAACGGCCTCGGCGGCACATCGCTGATCAATGCGAACGTTGTCATCGCGCCCGATCGCGACGTCTTCGGCCGCTGGCCGGCCGCGATCCAGGCTGCCTACGCCAGCGGCGCGATGGATGCCTACGAGCTGCGCGTGCGCCAGATGCTGGCCGTCGATACCGTGGCCGAGGGCGACGGCTTGCGCAAGAGCTGGTTCCAGGCCTCGACCGCGAAGGCGCGCCTACGGGCGGGCGCCGGCACGGGCCCGAAGGCGCTGGAACTGGCGGTCAACCTGCGGCGCTACCAGTACCAGCCCAATGCCCAGGGCATCTGGCAGTCGGCCTGCACCCATTGCGGCGATTGCGTCACCGGCTGCCGGGTCGGCGCCAAGAATACGCTGGACGCGAATTATCTGCCGCTGGCGCGCAATGCCGGCGCGGAAATCTATGCGCGCATCGAGGTGGAATACCTGGAACGCCTGGCGGACGGCCGCTGGCGGGTCCATTACCTGTCGCGGCCGGACGGCGCGGCGGCCGTGCGCGGCCAGGTGGTCGCTTCCAGCGTGGTCCTGGCCGCCGGCGCGCTGGGCAGCACGCAGATCCTGTTGCGTTCGCGCGCCCAGGGCTTGCCGCTGTCGCCGGCGCTCGGCACGCGGTTCTCCGCGAACGGGGATCTTCTCGGCTTCGCTTACAACACCAGCGTGCAAACCAACGTGATGGGTTTCGGCGATGGCGCGCCGCCGCGCGGCGAGCGCAGGGTCGGTCCCACCATCACCACGGCGGCGGATTACCGCAACAAGACCGCGGTCGCCGAGCGCTTCCTGATCGAAGAGGGCGCGATTCCGGCGGCGCTGGTCGATGCCGTGCGGCTGGCCTTGCCGGCCGTGGCCGGTACGGCTCAGGATTTTTCCGCTGCCCAACGCATCGCGCGCGACCTGGCCGCACGCCGCACCGACGGCGCCTTGAATCACAGCATGGTGTACCTGGGCATCGGCCACGACAGCGCGTCGGGCAGGGTGGAACTGGATGCGCAAGGCAATGCCAGGGTGGTGTGGCCGGCCCTGACCAGCGAACCCTTCGTCGACCGCCTGCGCGCCGAGATGGCGCAGCATGCGCGGGCCTACGGCGGCAAGTTCGTGGATAGCCCGCGCGCCAGCCCGATCTTCGGCGGGGCGATGACGACCGTGCATCCGCTCGGCGGCTGCCCGATGGCGGAGCGGGGCGAGGACGGCGTCGTCGATGCCGACGGCCGGGTATTCAATCCCTACGGCGGGACGCAGGCCGTCTATCCGGGCCTGCGCGTCGTCGACGGCTCGATCGCGCCGGCATCGATCGGCGCGAATCCCCTGTTGACCATCGCGGCCCTGGCGGAACGGGCCGCCGACCGCTTCCCGGCCTGAGGAGACATCATGCGGAAAATTCTCGTATTGCTCGGCATCCTGCTGTTGCCCGCGCTGGCATGCGCGCGCGGCTTGTCGTTCTCGGAGGAAATGCACGGCTATGCGTACTACCACGGCGAATACCGCTATGCCCATGCTTACTTCCGCGTCGTGATCAACGATATCGACGCCTGGCGCGGCAATCAGAATTACGCGGCGACCCTCAGCGGTACCGTCTACCTGGACCGCCTGGCCGGACAGCCGGTCACGGGAACGCTGCAGATTCTCGCGCCGGCGTCGGGCGGCGACGGCCGCCTGCTGACCTACCGCTTCGCCGGCGGCGGGCTGCAGTTCGCCGGCGTCAAGCATGTGCGCGACGACGTCGGCCTCGACCTGGTGGACGACATGACGACGCTGCGCGGGAGTTTCGCGGCGCAGGGGCAGGCGTTGCCGGCGATCCACGACCTGTTGTACGGCGCCGCTTGGACCTCGGAGCTGCAATTCGAATGGTGGAAGCCGGCCGTGCTGTGGGATTTCTCGGCTTCCTTCCAAACGATCAACACACCGTGGTACGAGGACCTGTACGTCAAGATACTGTTCCTGAAGACTGTCCTGGGCAGTCTCGCCCGGGTATTCTTCCCCTGGGCAATTTGATCGTGCGAGAGAGTGGGCGCCATGATGAAATCCGCTGACCTGTACCGCATGAACGCCGTTCCCAGCGTCTCGGCCTTGTATGCCGATACGCTGGGCGAATTCCTGCGCGCGCGCGGGCTGCACGGCAACGTTCGCGGCGCGATGCGTTCGCCGGCCGAGACGGTCCGCATCGAAGGCGACCGCTACGCCGGGATGCTGATCGACGGCGCGCGCGCGCTCGGCGACGAGGGACTCGGCTTGCGCTTCGGCCTGCATGCCGGCGGCGCCGGCTTCGGCATGCTCGGCATCGCCGTCGCGACGGCGCCGACGCTGCGCGAAGCGATACGCCAGCACAACGAGCTGGAATCGATCACCAGCACGCTCGGCCGCGCGACGACGCGCTTTTGCGGCAAGCGCGTGGAGATATCCTGGCATCCGGCCCGGATGCCGACGCCGATCGTGGTCGAAGGCATCCTGGCCGGCTGGGTGTCGTTCGGACGCCATATCCTCGCGGAGCGCGCCGACATCCTGCAGGTGTCGTTCATGCACCGGCGCCGGGCGCCGCTGCACGAATACGAAACCGTGTTCGAATGCCCGCTCCGTTTCGAGAGCGCGCGATACGGCGTCACGATCGCCGCCGAGCTGCTGGACGCCCGCCCGCGCTTCGCCGATGCCGCGTTGAACGAGAGCCTGAATGCCTGGCTGGGCCAGTGCGCGGCATCCGCATCCGCCGAAGGCAAGCCGTTCACGCGCGGCACGACGGCGCTGCTCGCCGGGCGGCTGCCGCTGGCGGAGGCCAACGAGGACGCCGCGGCGGCGCTGCTCGGCGTCGGACGACGGACCTTGCAGCGCGCCCTGCGCGCGGAAGGCAGCAGCTTTCGGGAGTTGCTCAATGCCGCGCGCGCGCAACGCGCGATCGTGGGTTTGCTGCGGCAGGATGTCTCGATGCTGGAGCTGAGCGCGGAAACCGGATTCGACGAACAGTCTTCGTTGTGCCGGGCGTTCCGCCGCTGGACCGGTTATGCTCCGCTGGCCTTGAAACGGCGGCTGTCCGACGTGTTCCAACCCGCGCCGGCGCCGGAAACGCGGGCGCTCCCGGCGCGTCCTTCCTTTCCGTCTTCCCCGGCGCGCTGCCTATGACCGACAAAGAGGCGTGGAATCGCTGCCGCTATCGGCCTCATGCGACCGGCGGACACTACGAGAGTTATTTCCTGCGGGCCAACCATCCCGCGCGGCCGCTGGCGTTCTGGATCCGGTACACCATCTTCAGCCCCAAGGGGCGGCCGCAGGATGCGGTCGGCGAGGTCTGGGCGATCCATTTCGACAACGAGAATGGACGGATCGCGGCGGCGAAGGAAGTGTATCCGCTCAAGGAATGCCGGATCGGCGAATCCGCGCTGGGCTTAACGTTCGGCTCGGCCGTTCTCGGCGCGGCAAAGCTGGCCGGCGGCGCCCGTTCGCCGAGCCATACGTTGCAATGGGAACTGGAATACGCGGGGCGGCAGCCGCCTTTGCTGCTATTGCCGGCGGCGCTGTATCGCGGCGGCTTCCCCAAGGCCAAGTCGCTGGTGGCGGCGCCGAACGCCATATTCGACGGCGAGCTGCGGGTGGATGGCGAGCCGATTCCTATCGACGGCTGGCAGGGCAGCCAGAATCACAACTGGGGAAGCCGGCATACGGATTCCTATGCCTGGGGGCAGGTGGCGGGATTCGAGGACGCGCCGGATGCGTTCCTGGAGTGCGCCACGGCGCGTCTGCGCATGGGACCGTTGTGGACGCCGGCGATGAGTCCGATCGTGTTCCGGGACGGCGACCGCGAATACGCATTGAACGCGCTCGGCCAATCGTTGCTCACCCGCGGCGATTTCGATTTCTTCGACTGGCATATCGATGCGGGATCGGCGGATATCCGGCTGTCGGCGCGTATCCATGCGCCGCGCTCCGCGTTCGTCGGCCTGCGTTACGCTAATCCGCCGGGCGGCGTCAAGACCTGCCTGAATACGAAACTGGCGGCTTGCGAATTGACGCTGGAACGGGCCGGACATCCTGCGCGCGTGTACCGGACGCGGCACCGTGCGGCCTTCGAGATCCTGACCGATAGGCATGATCACGGCGTGCGCGTCGTCGCATGAGCGGCGCGGATTCCGAGGTTCCGTTCGAAAGCGATCACCGGAAAAAGCCCGCGGCCGGCAAGGCCGCAGGAAAATCCAGCCCCGGGAAGCGGGCTGGAGAAGGAGTCGAAGGGCTCAGTTTGAGGGGCAGGGCCTTACCGTTGGCTTACGGATTGCCGTTCAGGCCTGCAACGAGGGTTGTGACGGGTGCGCGGGCAGATGCAAAGATTGTCCGTATGACAAAAACAAAAAGTCGACAACCTCCTACGACAAGAAGCCTCGTCCGATTCGCTCGTGGCGCCGCTCGCATGGCGTTGCTTTTTCGCATGCGGCGTGCGCGAAATTCATTTCGCGTTGGCAATACCGATGTTTCATGCTGTAATGGAACGGGCTTTGCAAGGACCGATGTCACCTAATCGAGAGGAATGTCATGCCTCGTATGCCGATCTTCGTTGCGCTGGCCGCGTTGGCAGTTCAATCGGGCGGCGCGGCACGGGCCGACGAGCTTGCCAAGCCGCTGTTTTCGTTCAGCGGCTTCGGCACGGTCGGCATGACCCGGTCGAGCGAAGTGCAGGCCGATTTCACATCCACGCTGCTCAAGCCCAACGGCGCCGGCCATACGCGCCGCTGGAGCGCGGACGTCGACAGCCGCCTGGGCGGCCAGATCACGCTCAATGCCACTCCCCAATTGTCCGCCGTCCTGCAGGTGGTCAGCGAACAGCGCGACGACAACAGCTACCGGCCGACCGTCGAGTGGGCCAACGTGAGATACCGGGCGACGCCGGATATCAGCCTGCGCGCCGGCCGCATCGCGATGCCCAATTTCCTGGTGGCGGATTACCGCAAGGTGAGTTATGCGATCCCCTGGGTGCGCACGCCCATCGAGCTTTACGGGCTGGTGCCGATCACCAACAGCGACGGCGTCGATGCGACGTATCGCATGCATCTGGGCGATGTCCAGAACACCGTGCAGGCGTCGTGGGGCAAGACCGATGTCGAAGCCCCCGGCGGCGGTACGGTGCGGGTGCGCCACCTGGGCGGGTTGACGAATACGACCGAATACGGATTCGCGACCCTGCGCCTCACCTACATGCGGGCCGACATCGACATCGAGATGACGCGCCCCTTGTTCGACGGATTCCGGCAATTCGGTCCGCTCGGCGCGGCGATAGCGGACCGCTACGACGCCAACGGCAAGCGCGCCGATTTTTTCGCCGCCGGCGCCAGCTACGATCCGGGAACCTGGTTCGTCATGAGCGAATACGGCAGGATCGCGACGCATTCCTACCTCGGCGAGCAGCGTGCGTGGTATGTCAGCGGCGGCTTGCGCCGGGGCGCCTGGACGCCGTATCTGACCTATGCCGCGATCAAGGGCCTCAGCCCGATGTCCGACCCCGGCTTGCCGGTCGCCGCCCTGCCGCCGGCGATGGCGCCGCTCGCCTTCGGACTCAATACCGGCCTCAACAGCCTGCTCAGAAGGCAGGCGACGCAGCGTAACCTGACGGCGGGCATACGCTGGGACTTCATGAAGAACGCCAGCCTCAAGTTCCAGTATGAGCATCTGCGCCTCGACGCCGGATCGGGCGGCTTCTTGATCAATCTCCAGCCCGGCTTCCGGCCGGGCGGTTCGGCGAGAGTGTTTTCCGCCGTGCTGGACTTCGTTTTCTGAGCGGGCTTGCCATGCGACGCGCATCCAAGTTTCGCTTGTACGCAGCGGCGGCCTTGCTGAGCCTGTATTCGCATGCCGCCTGTGCCGAGGTCGTCGTGATCGTCTCCAACAAGAACCCGCTGACGGTGCTCAGCGTGGAACAGGTGTCGGATATCTTTCTCGGCAAGACGGCGAGCTTTCCGGACGGTACGGCCGCCGTGCCGATCGATCAGATCGAGTCCTCGACCCTGCGCCAGGAGTTTTATGTCAAGACCACCGGCAAGACGGCGCAGCTGTTGAAGGCCTATTGGTCGAAAATGATCTTCACCGGGCGCGGCGAACCGCCGCGCGAGATCGCCGACAGCGCGTCGATCAGGAAGCTGGTCGCCGACAATCCGCACTTCATCGGCTATGTCGAGCGCGCGGCGGTCGACGCCAGCGTCAAGGTCGTCTTGACGGTGAAATAAGAAAGAACCAGATCCGCATTCAATGCGACAGCGAGACATGGAACCGCGCATCACGGGCGGAGCGAACCGGAGCCTGCATGTTCGGGAGGGAGAGGGTTTCGCCTGGCTAGCCCTGGCCGCGACGCTGATGCTCGGGCTGATCTGGGCGACGGCGTTTCACCTGATAGCGGTCGAGCGCGAGGTCGCCGAGCGCGCGGCGACCGAATCGAGCCGGGAACTGGTCGAGACGTACGAGGCGCAGATGGTGCGCAGCCTGGGTGCGATCGACCAGACGCTCAAGATCGTCAAGTACGCTTATGAAATGAAGGGGCAGCAGGCGTTTGCCCTCGGCGAACTCAAGGAAAAAGGGCTGCTGCCGCCGGCTTTCATCTTCAACGTGAGCATCGCCGACCAGAAAGGCGAGGTGGTCGCCGGCGCGCGGCCGAACAGGCCGGCGAGCATCGCCGAGCAGCCGTATTTCCTGATTCACCGCACGCGCGATATCGGTTCTCCGTTTGTCGGGCTGACCAGGCAGGTCGCGGGCGGCGACTACGAACTGTCCTTCTCGCGCCGCCTGAACGGCCCGAAGGGCGAGTTCGAGGGCGCGGTCGTCGTGTCGGTGGATTCCAGCTACTTCACCAGCGGTTACGAGCGCTCCCGTATCGGCGAACACGGCGTGCTGGGACTGCTCGGCACCGACGGCGTCTTCCGGGTCAGGCGCAGCGGCGACAACGTCACGGCGGGCGACACGATTCCGGCGGCCGCGGCCGCGCGGCTGGCCGACACGCCGGACGGCAAAAGCGTGCTGGCGGCCAGCCCATGGGACGGCGTGGCGCGCTATTCCAATGCGCGGCGCCTGCACGGCTTTCCGCTGATCGCGGTGGCCGGCCTAGCCGAGGAGGAGCAGCTCGCCGCGTTTTACCGGCGCCGCAGCACCTACCTGTGGGAAGCCGCGATCGCCAGCGGCGTTCTGCTCGCGATCGTGGGCGTGCTCGGACGGGTGTCGTGGCAGCTGGCGCGCAATCGCCGCCGCATGCGCAAGGTGCAAGAGACGTTCTACGCCGCTTCCGAGGCAAGTCTCGACGGTTTCTTCCTGCTGCGCAGCGTGCGCGACGACAGCGGAAAGATCGTCGATTTCATCATCGACGACATGAACAGCCGCGGCGAACGGCTGGCCGGCACGACCAAGCAGCACATGCTGGGCAAGACCCTGTCGGAATTGTTTCCCCATATCCGCAAGACCGGCGTGATGGATGAACTGGTGGCCGTGGCCACGACCGGCGAAGTCCGGGAGATGGAATGGCGCAATCGCGAGCCGACCGTGCGCGCCGAATGGCTGCATCGCGAAGTCGTTCGGGTCGAGGACGGCGTGGTGGCGATCGTGCGCGACATCACCGAACGCAAGCGGGCGGAGATCCTGCGCGCGGAGCAGGCCCGCGTGCTGGAGATGATCGCTTCGAGCACGCCGTTGCAGGATGTGTTGGTCAGCCTGACCCAATTGATCGAGTCGCAGGCGCCGCAGACCCTGGCCGCGGTCAGACTGCTGGACGACGACGGCGTGTGCCTGCGCCACGCCGCCGCCCCGAGCCTGCCGGACGGTTATGTCCATGCCGCCGACCGCATGTCCGTGGGGCCGAAAGCCGGCTCCTGCGGCGCCGCGATACATCGCGCGATGCCGGTCGTCACGGCGGATATCGAGACCGATCCGCTATGGGACGGCCAGCGCCGCCTGGCGGCCGTATACGGTCTGCGCGCCTGCTGGTCGCTGCCCATCGTATCGCATCAGGGAAAGGTAATGGGGACCCTGGCCATGTATTCGCGCAGCGTGCACGAGCCGACGCCGATCGAGCGGCAGCTCGGCGAGATCGCATCGCGCATCGCCGGCATCGCGATCGAACGGCGTCAGGCCGAGGAGCGCATCCGCCATATGGCGCATCACGATTCCCTGACCGGCTTGCCCAACCGCGTCCTGCTCGACGACCGCCTGAAACAGGCGATGCTGCATGCGCAGCGCTACGATCATTTCGTGATGGTGGCGCTGATCGACCTCGACAATTTCAAGCTGATCAACGACAGCTTCGGTCACAACATCGGCGACGAGTTGCTGAAGGTCGTCGCGGAGCGCATGGTACGTTGCGTGCGGCGCACCGACACCGTGGCCCGCCTGGGCGGCGACGAATTCGTGATCGTGCTCTACGACGCCGGAATGCGGGACGTCAATGCCGACAGCGTGACGCCCACGCTGCAGAAGATCAGCGAAGCGATCGCGCAGCCGATCCTGATCGCGCAGCATTCGATCCAGATCACCTGCAGCGTCGGCGTGACGATCTACCCGGTCGACAGCGCCGACATCTACACGCTGATTCGCAACGCCGACGCGGCGATGTATCGCGCCAAGGAACTCGGCCATAACCGCTGCCAGTACTATACCGCCGAGATGAACGCGCGCATCCAGGAAAAGCTGCAGTTGCAGGAAGGATTGCGCGGCGCCATCGAGCGCGAGGAATTCCGGCTGTTGTACCAACCGCAGGTCGATTTGCGCACCGGCCTCGTGCTCGGGGTGGAAGCCCTGATCCGCTGGTACCGGCCGGAGATGGGCATGATTTCGCCGGCGAAGTTCATCCCGCTGGCGGAGGAGACCGGCCAGATCGTCCCGATCGGCGATTGGGCATTGCATGCCGCGTGCCGCCAGAACCGGGCGTGGCAGCGTGCCGGGCTGGCGCCGATCATCATGTCGGTGAACGTGTCGGCGCGCCAGTTCCGGGAAGGCAACCTGGTGGAGCGCGTGGCGCACGCGCTCGAGGAGAGCGGGCTGGCGCCGGAACATCTCGAGCTCGAGCTGACCGAGAGCCTCATCATGCAAGACGTGCAGCGCGCGATCGAGACCATGCGCGAATTGCAGGCGATGGGCGTGCATCTCTCGATCGACGATTTCGGCACCGGCTACTCGAGCCTGTCGGCGCTCAAGAGCTTCCCGATCAGCCGGCTGAAGATCGACCGCTCGTTCGTGTGCGACTTGCCGGACAGCGAAGACGACAAGGTCATCGCCACCGCCGTGATCTCGCTCGGCCACAAGCTGAATCTGCGCGTGATCGCGGAAGGCGTCGAAACGGAGGAGCAGCTGAATTTCTTGCGCGCCAACGACTGCGACGAAATGCAGGGCTATTACTTCAGCAGGCCGACGACGGCGGACGTCATCGAGAAGATGCTGGGCGCGGGCGCGCAGCGGCTCGCCTGCGGCATGTCCGGCTAAGTATCGCTAAGTATCCGGCTAAGCGCCGTCGGCGCCGGATCGATGCTGGCGCGCCAGCTTGATGATCGTGTTGCGGATGGTGGCGATCACGGTGATGGCGTTGAACGGCTTGACGATGAAACCGTGGACGCCGTGTTGCAGGGCGTTCTGCACGGTTTCTTCGCTGATTTTTCCCGATACCAGGAACAGCAGCACCTTGGGCAGCGCGGCGCGCAGGGTGTCGAGCATCTCCATGCCGTCGTCGCCGACGCCGACGTCGATGCAGACGATCTGCGGACGCAGCTTGATGACCTTGGCCAGCCCGGCGGAACTGTTGTTGGAGCCGCCGATCACATCATGGCCGCCGTTGATCAGGATCGTGCTCAGCAGGTCGCGCGAAATCGCATTGTTGTCGACGACGACGACTTTCAGCATGTTGCGGTAATCCTTTCGGCTGCGGCCGGGGCGGCGCGTTTCGTGGGCTTGTTCTCCGGAATGATAATGGAAAAGGTCGGAGCGGCGGTCTTTTGCGTCGCCGGCGTCTGCCATGACTCTTGGGGCGGAATGCAAGTGTTTGATTTATAAGGAGGTCTTTTCCGAGCGACCGACAGGCGGCCCGTTACGGTTGTTGCAGGCGCGCGAAGCCGCCTGCAGTGCAGCAACAAAACTCGCGAGGCTAATGCTAGAATCCCGGCTCTTTTCAACCAAGGACGTCTCACATGAACAAAACCGAACTCATCGACGCTATTGCCGCTGATTGCGACCTGTCCAAGGCAGCCGCCCAACGCGCGCTCGACTCGCTCGTCAACAATGTCGTCAAGGCGCTGGCCAGCGGCGACTCGGTACAACTCGTCGGCTTCGGCACTTTCGCCGCCGGCAAGCGTGCGGAGCGCACCGGCCGCAACCCGCGCACCGGCGAAGAAATCAAGATCGCCGCCGCCACGACGGTGAAGTTCTCGGCCGGTAAAGCATTCAAGGATGCGTTGAACAAGTAAGCTGCCGCCTTCCGCCGGTGTTCGGTCGGGCGTAGCCTCGCCTGGACGAACATCGGACGCTTCATCTTTTCCGCGGTCCGCCTGCGCGATTCGCGCTTCCCCTCTTGTTGTGCCGTTGTCTTTCTGGCATCGGCGACGCTCCGACTCCCGATATCGATAATGATCCGGCTGGACGGGCCTCCGGTCAGCCTCCGGCTTGGTTTCTCAGCCAGCCGCTCACCAAAGGCGCCGGCAAGGGCCGTCCGAGCAAGTAGCCCTGGCCGAGGTCGCAGCCGCGCTCGCGCAGCAGCTCCAGGGCAAGCGGCGACTCGACGCCTTCGGCCACGACTTGCACGCGCAGCTTCTTGGCCAGGGCGATCATGGTTTCGGTGACGGCCAGCGACCGGGCATTCCGTTCGATATCGCGGATGAAAGATCGGTCTACCTTGATCTTGTCGATCGGAAGCATCGACAGATAACTGAGGCTGGAATAGCCCGTGCCGAAATCGTCCAGCGAAATGCCGACGCCGAGTTCCTTGAGACTGTCGAGCGTCCGGGCGGCTTCCTCGACCTGCTTCATGATGGTGCCTTCCGTCAGTTCCAGTTCCAGGGAGGAAGGATCGATGCCGGTGTCGTCCACCAAGCGTTCGATGCACCGCAGGAAGTCCTTCGAACGGAACTGGATCGGCGATACGTTGACAGCGATCCGCATCGGCGCCAAGCCTTCCCGCCGCCAACTCTTGAGTTGCCGGCACGCTTCCCGCATTACCCATTCGCCCAGGGGGGGTGATGAGGCCGCTGGTCTCGGCGATGGGAATGAATTCCGCCGGACCGAGGGTCCCGGGGTCTTTCGGCCGCCACCGGATCAAGGCTTCCATGCCGGCGACGCGCTCGCCCGACGTGCTGACGATCGGCTGATAGTACAACTCGAACTCGTCCAGGCCCATCGCGCGCCGCAGGCGTTGCTCGGTCGTGAGCGAGCGCTGCATGCCGGCCCGGATGCCTGCGTTGAAGAATTCGACGCGGTTGCGGCCGCTCTCCTTGGCATGGTACATCGCCGCGTCGGCATGCCGGATCAGCGTATCGATATCTAGCCCGTCCTTGGGATAGATGCTGACGCCGAGACTGGGGGACGTGGATAGCTGGATCTCGCCGATCGTATAGGGCAAGCGCAGACATTCCAGCAGATGGTGCGCCGCCGCCGCGATATCCTTTTCGCGAGCGATGCTGAGCATGGCCATGAATTCGTCGCCGCCGAGCCGTCCGACCACGTCTTCATCGCGCACGCTGCACTTGAGGCGGTTGGCCACCTCGATCAGCATCTTGTCGCCGACCTCGTGCCCATAGGTATCGTTGATAGGCTTGAACCGATCCAGATCGAAGAACAGCACGGCCAGGCGGCGCCCGTTGCGCTTGGCGGCGGCGATGAGTTGCGGCCCGAATTCATAGATCAGCGTCCGGTTCGGCAGGCCGGTCAAGCCGTCGTGCTGCGCCATGTGGCGCATCTTGTCTTCGGTTTCCTTGCGCTCGGTGACGTCGATATGCGTGCTGACCAGTTTCTCGACCCGGCCGTCGCGGTCGAGCGTGGCCTGCGCACGGGTCCAGAACCAACGATAGGCGCCATCCTTGTGCCGCAGGCGGAATTCCACCGTGTAGTCGGTCCACGGCGCCTGGAAGAAGCGCCTATGATGTTCCGCGATCCGGGCTGCGTCGTCGGGATGCAGGCGGGACTGGTATTCCTCGAAGGTGTCGTCGATCTCGTCGTCCCGGTAGCCGAGCTGGCGCTTCCATTCGGGCGAGAAATAGACCTTGCCGGACTTGGGTTCCCATTCCCAGAAACCGATCCGCCCGATACGCGTGGCCAGTTCCAGCCGGAGCTGCGTTTCGCGCAGCGCTTGCTCGATCTGCTTGGCGACGGTGATGTCTTCCACCAGCTTGATCAAGTGACGGATCGTCTCGCCGTCGTCGCGTATCGGCGACGATGCCATGCGCGCCCACAAGATGGAACCATCCTTGCGCAGGAAGCGCTTTTCCTCGACGAAGGAAGTGCGGCGCCCGGATACGAGATCGGCTTGCAGTGTTTGGTAATTCCGCAGATCGTCGGCATGCACCAGGCTCTTGGTGGTGAGGTGCCGCATTTCCTCGGCGCCGTAGCCGAGCATCTGGCGAAATGCGCGATTGCTGCGGATAATCCGAAAATCCGGCAAGGCAACATGGACGATGCCGACCGCCGTCTGTTCGAAGGTGGCTTTCAATTCCCGCTCGCTTTCGCGCAACGCCGATTCGATTTCGCGTTGCGCTGTCACGTCGGTATTGGTGCCGAACCACCATAGAATCCGGTTTTCCTCGTTGCGTATCGGCAGGGCGCGCGACAGGAACCAGCGATACTCCCCGCTCGCGCTACGCAACGGGAACGTATCTTCCCACGGTTCGCCGCTATCGAAATTGCGCGAAATTTTTTCCACGACGCGGTCGACATGATCGGGGTGGTTGACCGTCCTCCATCCCCATCCCTGCATTTGCTCGAAGGTCGTTCCGGTGTAGTCGTACCAGCGCTGGTTGTACCAGAAAATTTCCCCGCGTTCGTCGGCGATCCATGCCAAGTGGGGAATATTGTCGGCGAGCGTGCGGAATTGTCGTTCGCTATTCTCAAGAAAAGCGACGCGTTCGCGCAGGTCGGCGAGCTCTTGTTTGCCTGAATGGGTAAGAGCCGAAGGGGAAGGCTCGGAAGAAGGTTGCATTTCTTGTCGAGCAAGACAACGCAAAAGAAAAAAGTTCGACACTGCTGCGGCTATCGGGTTCATGCAATGTGCTGCCCGATCCTTGCATTCCGGCATATCGGCAAGCGATTCATGCCTGCCGGCTTTCTTAATTGGAAAAATAAGGCATACTAAAATACTTTCTTAGTAATTCACTTGCCAATATTTTCCGAGGAGACCTCATGCGTCCATCCAGACCGACTTCGAAATCGATTCAGCGCGACCTTACGCAAGCCTGGAAACTGCTGAACCAGTTGGCGGAAACCTTGACGCGCATCGCGGAGGATACCGCTGCGATTTCCCAGGCCGCGGCCGCCGAGAAGGAAGCTGCACGCGCGGCGAGAACTGGCAAGCGGGGGCGGCCCGCGACGAAGTCCACGAACGGCAAGAGCGCCGCGAATCGGTCCGCGAATCGCGCCGCGAAAGGATTGCCGGACACGACCGGCGATTTTTTCGCGCGCCACGTGAAGAAACGCAAGCAAACGGCGGCCCAGATCTTCCAATCGGTGCTCGGATCCCTCGATGTCGAACCGTCGAAGGAACAGGCGGCGATCCTCCGGAATCGCTTGGCGGTCTGGCTTTCGAACGCATCGAAGGCGGCCAGCAATCCGGTCAATAGCGAGGGTGTCGGCAAGGAGCGACGCTATTTTCTGGGATGAACCGGCTGTCACCGGCATGCCGGTCCTCCGAGGTTCACTTACTTAGGAACGATTAATATTCCTCGGGTAAGTGAACGTCGATGGTCTCAATGTAACCAATTCATCGCAAACATCTGTTCCGGGACAGCCCGGCTTTCTTGTTTATTTGATACGGCGATGAATATGACTAATGCATTGAATATGACGGCGACAGGCAATGTCAGGATGTTGGCGCGGGAAGACGCCGGCCCGCATGTCGAAGCACACACGGCGGCATTGGAAAAACGGTTGGCGGGGCTGAGTTCCGACGATCTGGGTACATTGCGCAGTTGCACGTTTCTGCAGGATTTTCTGGACCGAGCCCTGCCATTTCTGACGGACTCCGGCAATTTCCGGCATGCCGAGACGGTCGCCCATTTCCTTATGGGAAAGCTTCCATACGATGCCTTGCCGCCGCAACTCCAGATTTCTTCGGACGATGTCCAGGGATTCACGCATGACCACATGTCATTGCTCAACGATGTGATTCGCACGCATCGCTATGGGATTTTCGGCGTCGAAGAGCGGCCGGAAAAGACGATTGCCAAACTGGCCTGTCTGCGTACGAAATTGCCGGCCACACGCGGGGAAGATCAAGAGGCAAAAGAAAAAAACGCGGCGCCAAGCGCGCCGGACGTTCCGCCGTCATCGGATCGCATCGCGCTTACCCGTTACAATATGCGGCTTGTCAATCAGTTGTTATTGCCGGGAAAAATTCTATACACCAGGCTGATTGAGGGCCTTCCGGAGGGTTATCGTCGGAGCAGAACCACGAGTGACGGCAACTGCTTCATTCATGCGCTGTTTCACGGCAACAATACAAAGAATGGGGCGCTCTATTGTGGCGATCATGCGCGGAAAAGGAAAACCATTTGCAATGCCATGAAGTTAGAGCTTAAGAATCAGCGCGAAGCCGCTATCCCGCTGCTGCTTCCTTTTCTGGAGGAGGTCCGCCAAGCAAGGGCGAACGGTTCGATCAACGGTGCGGCAGCCATGCGGCAAATAGCGCGAGAACAACCGATCCAGTCTCTGCTGACCAGGTATGACGGACTCGGCGTTGACAATGCCGATTGGCCGACTCTCGTGGAGCCCCTGAGCAAAAAGGATTTCGAGCAGATCGTGGACCAGATGTGCGACTTCTTTGCGAAACCCGGCATTTACATGAGTTGGGACTGGTTACCGTTCATCGCGAAAATCGAAAACATCGATATCGTGTTTCATGCGGCAAACAAGGACGCGATGGTTTGTCGGGGAGGGAACGACGGCCGGGCGCGGACGGAGCACCGTATTTTCTATGATGCTCCGAATGACCATTTCGAGGCTGTGACGAAGGATTCGCAGTGACTCCCGGATAGCGCAAGTGCCGCCATGTTCTTGGGGCGCCATCACGAATATGCTACATGCGTCCGGCGAAAGCTCTCGCTGGACGCGCGGTATGGATAAAATTCGTCCAGCGCGCGAACGTCGACAACGGATGGAAAAATGTCTACCTGGTATCGCATCGAACACAACGGCAACACACACTATTTCAACAAGGAAAAGATCGCGGCCGTCGAAATTCACCCGACCGCGCCGTCCGGCATTTCGGAAGCCCAGCCCTGGTATGCCGTCCAATTCTTCGGCGATGGGCCGGAACCGATCGCGAAGCTGATCTTCGGCGAACTCGCCGAAGCGAATGACGCGGTCGAGCGCTTCCTGGGCGGCGACCGGATCTATTGAGTTTTCCCGAGTGCGGACATCATGGACCGACGGCGCTGGAATCGTCCTCGCCGCCGCCGGCATCCGTTCCCCATTCCGCCTCATCTTCCCTGAATAATGCCGTCGGATACCGGGCCCGTTCGGAGCCGTTGCCGCAGGCGAGCAAAGCGGCCGGGCAATACCTGCCGCAGCCCCGGCAGGTGCGCTCGGGGCGCTTCGGATGCCAGGGGAGCTTCTTTACCATGCCAAATAGCCTTGCCGCCGATTCTATTCGGCATGGCATGTGCGCCGCCGCGATGCGGATCAGGAAAACGCCGGACCGGCTCTCATTCCTCCGGCTCGGCCTTGCGCTGGCTCGCCAGCCGTTGCTGCACCGGCGGCGGCACAGGATCGTAGTGGCTGAATTCGACCGCGTAGCTGCCGCGGCCGCCGGTCGTCGAATGCAACCGCGATTGGTAGCCGTTCAGCTCGGATAGCGGCACTTGTCCCGCCACCGTCACCATGCCGGCCTGGGCCGGGTGCATGCCGCTGACCTGGCCGCGTCGCGACGACAGGTCGCCGGTGATGTCGCCGGTGCATTCCTCGGGCGTCGCGATTTCGATGTTGACGATCGGTTCCAGCACCAGCGGACGCGCTCTCAGCGCGGCATCGATGAAGGCCTTGCGGCCGGCCGTGGCGAACGCGATTTCCTTCGAGTCGACCGGATGGCTCTTGCCGTCGTAGACCGTGACCTTGACGTCTTGCATCGGGAACCCGGCCAGCGGTCCGGCTTCCAGCACCTGGCGTATGCCTTTTTCGACCGCGGGTATGAATTGGCCAGGTATCGCTCCGCCCTTGACGGCATCGACGAATTCGAAACCGGCGCCGCGCTCCAGCGGTTCGACCTTGAGGAAGACTTCCCCGAATTGGCCGGCGCCGCCGGTCTGCTTCTTGTGGCGGTGATGGCCTTCCGCGTAGCCGGCGATGGTCTCGCGATAGGCGATCTTCGGCGGATGGGTCGCCACTTCGAGCTTGAAGACTTCGAGCATGCGCTCGAGCGCGGAGCGCAGATGCAGTTCGCCCAGGCCGAGCAGCACGGTTTCGTTGGTGCCGGCATGATGCTCGACCTTCAGGCATGGGTCTTCAGAGGCGACCTTTTGCAGGATCTCCCAGGTGCGCTGCTCGTCGCCGCGCTTCTTCGGTTCGATCGTCAGGCCGAAGATCGGCGCCGGGAAGGGCAGCGGCTCCAGATGGATATGGTCGTCCTCGGCCGCATCGTGCAGCACGGCGTCGAAGGCCATTTCCTCGATCTTGGTGACGGCGCAGATGTCGCCGGGCAGACCTTGCGGCACCTCGATCTGTTCCTTGCCTTGCAACAGGTACAGGTGGGCGACCTTGAACGGCTTGCGGCCGTCGCCGATGTAGAGCAGTCCGTCTTTCTTTACCGTGCCCTGGTGGATGCGGAATAGGGCGATCTTGCCGATGTAGGGGTCGATCGCGATCTTGAATACATGGGCCAGCACGTGCTTGCTCGGATCGGCGACGGCCCGGATCTCGCGGCGCTGGCCGGGGGCATTGGCATCGTCGCGGTAGAACAGCGGCGGATTGCCTTCGGTGGGATTCGGCATCAGCTTCACGAATGCGTCGAGCAGCTCCGCGACGCCAGCGCCGTTCTTCGCGGAGACGAAGCAGATCGGCACCAGGTGGCCTTCGCGCAGGGCCTGCTCGAACGGCGCGTGCAATTGTTCGGGCGCGATCTCGCCCTGTTCGAGATAGAGGGCCATCAGTTCGGCATCGACTTCGACGACCTGGTCGACGAGGGTCCGATGTGCTTGCTCGATGGAAGAGAAATCCGGGCGGTCGTCGTCCCGGACGGCTGCCGGATTGAAGAAGCAATCGACGACCCGCGAGCCGCCGTTCGCGGGCAGGTTGATCGGCAGGCACTCCTTGCCGAAGGTTTCCTGGATTCGCGCGACCAGGGCGGGCAGATCGACGTTCTCGGCATCGATCTTGTTGACTATGATCATGCGGCACATGCGGCGTTGCCTTGCCAGTTCCATCATGCGCGCAGTCATCATTTCGATCCCGGCTTGGGCGTTGATGACGATCGCCGCCGTTTCCGCGGCGGGCAGGGCCGCCATCGCCTGGCCGGCGTAATCGGGATAGCCGGGCGTGTCGAGCACGTGGACGCGGGTATCGCGATGGTCGAGATGGATCACGGCGGAGTAGAGCGAATGCTTGTGTTTGCGTTCCAGCGGATCGTGGTCGCAGACCAGGTTGCCGCGTTCCGCACTGCCGGGGGCGGGGATCATGCCGGCATGGCACAGCAAGGCATCGATCAGGCTGCTTTTGCCGCTGGCGCCGTGCCCCAGCAGCACGACGGTCCGGATGGCTTCGACGGGATAGGTCATCGCGTTTCCTTTCGGTGGCAATGGGAGAAGGCAATCCGTGGCCGGCCGGGCGGCGAGGCGGTCGCGGGGCGATGGCGCCGCCGGCCGGGCGTTCTTTCCAAGGATATACCTCGGCGCGAGGAGCGCAACCGTTCAGGTCAAGGCGCGGCCGTTATGTCCGCCGGTAACGCCGACGGATTGACGGTTTGGCGAGGGCGCAACCAGCCGGTGCACCAGTACCGCGGCGGCGGCGGCCGCCAGCAGATGCTTGAGGGTATGCCCGCTGATCCAGCCCAGCGCCGCCAGTATTTGGTGATCGGCGAGTTCCGCGGCCTTGGCGGCGACGTACAGCGCGATCGCGATGCCGAAGGCGGCGCGGTCGCGCGCAGGCGCCGCATGGACGGCTTGCCAGAGCGGAATCAGCACGAGCGGCAGGATTTGCAACAGCAGGTAAGGCCGAAGATCTCCGTGTCCGCGGGATTCCGTGACATACCACCATCCGACGCTCGCGACCGCCAGCATGGCAAGCCACAGCGTATTCGCCAATCCGTCCGCGCCGGGGCGGGTCTCGGCCCGTACCGCCGCGAGCAGCCCGGCGCAGGCGAGGGCGATCGGCAGGCGGTCCCACAGCAGCCGGTCGTTGTCCGGGGCCAGATGGTAGAACCCGGAACCGGCGGCGGTCAGCATCAAGGCCAGCAGAAACAAGCGGTAGCCATGCCGGCCGGCGATAGCGGAGGCAGGCTTTCGCAGGCGCAGCCAGCCCCATAATCCGATCGCGAAAAACGGAAGATTCGACAGCACGTTGGCGGCATGGGGCATTCCGAGCAAGGACGAACGATCGGCGAAGCCATGGTAGTCCGGCAACTGCGCGATCGGTCCGTGGAACAGCGACAGCGCGATCGCCGCGATGGTGATCAGGGTAGGAAGAAGGACGAGGGCACGGTTCATGGTTGGCATCCTTGTGAAGAAAGAAACGCCAGATTGCCCGGCATGCCGGAGAAAGGCAGCTGTCTTGCCGCGGGGTCTCGATTGCCGGATTTGCCGGTATCAAGTTTTGCTACCTGCCGCATAGGACAGTATAGAAACCGGTGTCTGGATTTGCCCGGGAAATCGTTCCGTGGCAGCATACGCCGATACCGTTCCAACAATCCCGTCGGAGCCGCCCGCGTCCGCCATGCATACCTCTCTCTACGCCGAGATCGTGAAGACCAGGTTGTTCGCCGATGTCAGCCTGGATTCGGTGGCGCGGCTGCTCGACATGTGCCGCGTGCTCGCGGTGCCGCCCGGCACGGTGCTGATCGAGCAGAGCGAGAACAACGATGTGGTCTACGTGGTTCTGGAAGGGCAGCTCGACGTCCATTTGTCCGGCCTCGAGCAACCCAGTTTCGTCACGTTGGGGCCGGGCGATTGCGCCGGCGAGATGTCGATCATCGACCGCCGCGAGACCTCCGCCCTGGTCGTGGCAAAGACGGCCTGTCGCCTTCTGGTGATCGAGCGGGACGTCATGTGGCAGCTCATCCACTGCTCCCACGCCGTGGCGCGCAACCTGCTCTATACGCTGTCCGGCCGGCTGCGTTTTGACAACGAGGCGATCAGGAGCAGCAATCACCGGCAGACGGAGTTCGAGAGCCTGGCCTTCGTCGATGGGCTGACCGGCCTGCACAATCGGCGCTGGCTCGATCAGGCGTTCCGCCGCCAGGTGGAGCGCGCCCTGCACGACGGCAAGCCGCTGACGATCTCGATGATCGATATCGACCATTTCAAGCATTACAACGACACCTATGGGCATTTGTCGGGAGACCGGTTGTTGAACACGGTCGCCCTGACGCTCAACGATCACTTGCGGCCGGGCGATTTGCTGGCGCGTTTCGGCGGGGAGGAATTCGCGGCCTTGCTACCGGACACGGACGCCGGCCAGGCGCTGGCCATCGCGGAGCGCTTGCGTTCCGCTGTCGCGGCGGCGATACCCAAGGGAACGCCGCCGCTGCCGACAGTCACCGTGTCGGTCGGTTATACGCAAATGGCGGTCGGGGATACGCTGGAAAAACTTCTGGAGCGCGCCGACGCCGCCCTATATCTGGCCAAGAACTCGGGCCGGAACTGCGTGCGTTGCGTTTGACCGGCAACGCGCATGCTTTCCGCGCGCCATAAAGGCGCGAAACCTTCCGACGAGCGCTTGCGCAAGGAGCGCGCCAAGAATTGATGCAATGCATCACCAGCCAGGCGCGGTGCCGCATGCCGCGGAGAAGAAAAACCATGGGTGCCTCTCTGGCAAACCCATCAGCGAAAGGCGCGAACATTGTTGTTTTCGGGAAGCGACTTTCCCGAAAGCCCTTTCCCGGCGGCCGATCTTTGTTATTCTGAAATTTGACGGCGTACGAAGTTGACGCCGCATAAAAAACGAGGCTCGGAGGGCTTGGCATGAACGCGTTCCGCAAGTTCAGATTGTCGTCGCGCCTGGCGATCCTCATCGCCCTTTTTTCGGCCGGCTTCGCCGCCTACGGCGTCTGGTCCTTCAAGACGCTGGATCAGCTCAAGGTCAACGGCCCTCTCTACCAACGGATCATCCAGGGCAAGGACTTGATCGCGGACGTGTTGCCCCCGCCCGGTTACATCATCGAGTCCTATCTCCTGTCGTTGCAGTTGGCGGCGACCGACGAACGGCACAAGCAAGAGGCATTGATCCAGCGTCTCAAGATCCTGAAAGGCGAGTACGACGAGCGTTACGTATACTGGAACAAGCAGCAGGATCTCGACAATACGCTGTACGAGCTTCAGCAGAAGCATGCCCACGTTCCGGCGGCAAGCTTCTACGCGATCGCGTTCGACGAATTCGTTCCGGCCGTGCGACGGGCCGACAAGGATGCGACGGCCTCGGCGTTGCGGCGCATGAGCGCGGCTTATGAGGAGCATCGCCAGTCCATCGACAAGATCGTCCGCCTCGCCCGCGAACGCGCGGCCGGCGATGAACAAGAGGGCAAGCGGCTGATTCAATCGGCCAGCCTGCTGATGCTGCTGATCCTGGCGGGTTCGCTCGGCGCCTCCGTCGCCGCCGCCGCGCTGATCACCCGCAGCATCACGCGGCCGCTCGACGAAGCGGTGAGGGTGGCGAAGGTGATCGCTTCCGGCGACCTGTCGAGCCGCATCGATACGCAGTTCCAGGACGAGCCGGGACAACTGTTGCGCGCGCTTAAGGAAATGAACGACAGCCTTGCACGCCTGTTCGCCGAGCAACAAGCCCATGCGAAGGGATTGGCCGACGAGATCGCTGAACGCAAGCGGATCGAGGCGGACCTGAGAACCAGCACCGCGCGTTTCACCGCCATGGACGAAGCCTCGCCGCTGGGCACCTTCGTTACCGACGAGAACGGATGTTGCCAGCACGTCAACCAAGCCTACCAGAAGATCACGCGCTATTCCCAGGAGGAAATGCAAGGCAGGCCATGGCATGCTGGCATCCATCCGGACGACAAGGAAAGCGTGCTGGCGCAGTGGCGGGAAGCGTCCGAACACGGAACCACCTTCAGCGTCGAAAGCCGTTTCCAGCGCAGCGACGGATCGGAAACCTGGGTCAGCTGCAAGGCTGCGGCCATGCGCGACGGCGAGCGTTTTCTCGGCTGGGTGGGCACCCTGGAGGACATCAGCGAACGCAAGCAGGTCGAGCGGATGAAGAGCGAATTCGTCTCGACCGTCAGTCATGAATTGCGCACGCCGCTGACCTCCATCATGGGATCGTTGGGCCTTCTCACCGGCGGCGTCAGCGGCGAGCTGTCCGCGCAGGCAAAGATGCTGATCGAGATCGCCCACAAGAACAGCGAGCGGCTGGTGCGGCTGATCAACGATATTCTCGACATCGAAAAGATCTCGTCGGGACGCATGCAGTTCGATCTGCAGCCGCACGCGCTGCAGCCGCTGGTGGAGCAGGCGATCGCCGCCAATCGCGCCTATGCCGCGCAATTCGACGTGAATTTCGTCCTTGTCGCGCCGTTGCCGGGGGCGCAGGTGCGGGTGGATAGCGACCGCCTGATGCAGGTGATGACCAACCTGATGGGCAACGCCGCTAAATTCTCGCCGCGCGGCGCCAGCGTCGAACTGCGGATCGAGCGACGCGGCGGCGTGCTGCGCTTTTCCGTGTCGGATTCCGGCCCCGGGATCCCGACCGCGTTTCGCAGCAAGGTGTTCCAGCAGTTCTCCCAGGCCGATTCTTCCGATACCCGCCAGAAGGGCGGCACCGGCCTCGGATTGTCGATCTCGAAGGCCATCGTCGAAGCGATGGGCGGCGAGATCGGCTTCATCAGCGTGGGAGGTCAGGGGAGCACCTTCTATTTCGATCTGCCGGAGTGGCGCGCCGACGTTGCCGCGCCGGCGGTGGAGCCGGCCGCATGCCCGGACGCGCCGGCGCTCGTCAAGGTGCTGGTGTGCGAGGATGACCGCGACGTTGCCAAGCTGATTTGCATGATCCTCGAACAGGCCGGCTACGGCACGGTGGCGGCCTATGATGCGGAATCGGCCCGCCGGCTGCTGGCTGCGGGCGGCATCGCCGCCATGACCCTCGACATCCACCTGCCCGACGTGGACGGCCGGGAATTCCTGCGCCAATTGCGCGCCGACCCGGCCACGGCGCATCTGCCGATCGTGGTGGTGTCCGGCTTCCTGCGCACCCATCCGCGCGCGGCCGAGGGCGACGTCGGCAACGTGGTGGATTGGATTCCGAAACCGATCGATGTCGAGCGGCTGCTCAACGCTTTGCGGCACGGCCCGGAGCGGACGGCGGACGGCGGGAGCGAGGAGCGCGGCAAGAGCCGCGTGCTGCACGTGGAAGATGACGCCGACGTGCGCCAGGTGGTCGCCTCGCTGTGCGGAGAGGTGGCGGACATCGAAAGCGCCGCCAGCGTCCGGGAGGCGGAAGTCTTGCTGGCGGCCCGGCGCTACGACTTGATCATCCTCGACTTGCTGCTGCCGGACCGCTCGGGGTGGGATCTGATGCCGGTCATCGACCGCCAGCGCCCGCGCCCGCCGGTGCTGGTGTTTTCGGGCAAGGAAATTTCCTCCGAAGAATCGGGGAAAGTGGCCGCCGCGCTGGTGAAATCCCATGCGTCGAATCCGGAATTGCTGGACGTCATCCGAACCCTGACCGCTAAAGCATGAACGACGCGAGGCGGCAATGAAGGAGAAGCAATGAGCGACAAGATCCTGAAGCGGATTCTCTACGCCGAGGATGAGCCGGACATCCAGGTGATCGCGCGTCTGGCGCTCGAGACCATCGGCGGATTCCAGGTCCAGGTGTGCAGTTCCGGCCACGAAGCGATCGCCGTCGCGCCGGTTTTCGGTCCGGATCTGATTCTGCTCGACGTGATGATGCCCGGACTGGACGGTCCTTCCACGCTCGCCGCGTTCCGCGCGCTGCCGGCGTTCGCGGAAACGCCGGTCGTTTTCATGACCGCCAAGGTCCAGGAAAGCGAAAGGGCGCGCTATCGCCAGATCGGCGCGCTCGACGTGATCGCCAAGCCGTTCGATCCGATGACGCTGGCCGATACGGTGCGCGGCATCTGGAATGCGCGTCCGGCGCCGGAGGCTCCGCTGTCCGACGCCTCCGACGTCGTCGAGAAGTTGCGCCAGGTGCGTGAGGGCTATGCCAGGCAGTTGCCGGTCAAGATGGCGCAGGTGGAGCAGTCGTTCCGCCGGCGCGACAGCCGCAACGAATTGCAGACCTTGCGCTACCTGGTGCACGGGCTGGCGGGATCGGGAGCCACCTTCGGTTATCCCGAGGTCTCGGTCGTCGGACGCAAGCTGGAAGCGATGCTCGATACGGCCATCTCCGAGGAGCGGCTCCTGAGCGGCGAGGAGGCGGAGGCCGCCGCCGGGCTGATCGAGGCGTTGCAGAAGGCGTCGTGCGCGCCGGTCGTGTGGACGCCATCCCCGACGATGCGCTCGGGCGTCACGCCGGGTTATGCCAGGAAGCTGATTTACCTGGTGGACGACGATCTCGACCTGGCCAAGGATCTCGCGCTGCAGCTCGGCCACTTCGGCTACGAAGTCAGGATCTTCGCCACGCCGGATCGGCTCGCCGACGCGGAAGCCAATCCGGCCCTGGCGGCGGTCCTGATGGATATCACGTTCCCGGAAGGCGACCTGGCGGGGCCGGAGGCCGTCATCGAACTGACGGCGGCCAAGCGCCTCGCGGCGCCGGTCGTCTTCCTTTCCGTGCGCGAAGACTTGCCGGCGCGGCTGGCGGCGGCGCGCGCCGGCGCGGCGGCCTACATCATCAAGCCGGTGGACGTCGGCATGCTGCTCGAAACGCTCGACGACCTGACCTCGGGCCGCCTGCACGAACCCTATCGCGTGCTGATCGTGGACGACAGCCAGCCGCTGGCCGAGCACTATGCCTATACCCTGCAGTCGGTGGGCATCCACACCGAGGTCATCACCGATCCCATGTGCATCCTTGCCCACATGGCGAACTTTCGCCCGGATCTGGTGCTGATGGACATGTACATGCCCGGTTGCAGCGGCGCCGAACTGGCGGCCGTCATCCGGCAGTTGGAAAGCTATGTGTTCGTGCCGATCGTCTTCCTCTCGGCGGAAACCGATTCGAGCAGGCAATTGAAGGCGATGCGGCTGGGCGGCGACGATTTCCTCACCAAGCCGATCGAGCCGGAGCATCTGATTTCCGCAGTCTCCTCCCGGTTGCGGCGCTACCGCGCGCTGCGCTTCTACATCGAGCGCGACAGTTTGACCGGCCTGCTGAATCATGCCGCCACCAAGGGACGCCTCGCGGTCGAAGTGGCGCGTACGCTGCGGCAGCCCTACTCGTTCTGCTTCGTCATGATCGACCTCGATCATTTCAAGGAGGTCAACGATACCTACGGCCACCTGGTCGGCGATCGCGTATTGAAGAGCCTTGCCGAACTGCTGAAACGACGTTTGCGGGCGACGGATATCATCGGCCGCGTGGGAGGCGAGGAGTTCGCGATCATCTTGACCGACACCTCCGGCCCGGACGCCGCTGCCTTGCTCGACGAGCTGCGCATCGCCTTTTCCCAGGTGCGGCACTATGCCGACAGTCAGCGGGAATTCAAGATCACCTTCAGTTGCGGGGTCACGGAATACCGCGCCGGCGACAGCCCCGAGGCTACCCACCGCCGGGCGGATCAGATTCTCTACCGGGCCAAGCAGGCTGGGCGGAATCGGGTCGTGTTCGAGGAGTGATCCGATCCTCGGCGGGACGCGCGGCCGGGTTTCCCCGCCGCTCCCATGATCATGGGAGTTGCGCGCAACGCGAGGTGTGCTATCGTGGCAGCGCATTTTCCGACCCGCCCCCGCACGCCGCCGCGCGCCATGCCGCAAGCTTCTTCGCGCCGGCTTTCCTGTCGGGTTCTTCCTTTGTCCAATCGTCGCTGCAAGGACCTGCCATGGCCGATACCGAAAACCTGACTTCCGTTCCGCTCGGCAATCTCACGACCGTACAGCTGTCCCGTCGACGTTACAAGCCCTTCCTGCGGCAATTGACGCTGGCCGCGGGCGATACTCTCGCCTTGAGCGATCTGCCCGCGCAAGACAGCGACGACGGCGTCTATGTCCTTCCCAAGCCGCTGGAAGATGCAGCCCGAAAAGCGCAGGGGTGGAGCAGCGACGACCAATGGGTGGCCGCGCTGCACGGATGGGGCGCCGGAGCGGTCAATATCCTCAGCCTCGAGGCCGTGCTCCGGCTGATCGAACTCGGTCGGATCAAGCACGCGTTATCCGAGGCGCCGACGGCCGCGCCTCTGTCCGCCGTTCCGATCGCCCCGAGCTCCTTCGGTGCCGCGCAGCCGGCCCTGCCGCCGGCGTTCCAAGGGCCTTTCGATTGGCATCTCGAATGCTGCCGCATACCGGATGCCTGGAAGTTGTTCGCCGCCAGCCCTCTGCATCGGGGAAGCTTGCCGTGGCAAGCGATCAAAGTCGGGCATATCGATACCGGCTATTCGGAGCACGCCGCGCTCGGATGGCAGGGTGGCGGAAGCGTGACCGTGCATCCGAACCTCGGATACGACTTTTTCAACGATGACCCCGATCCGCGCGACCCTTTCCTGCCGAGCGGCAACCCGGGACATGGTACCCGCACCAGCGCCGCGATCGCGGCCTTCGATCCGTCCGCCAAACCGCGGCCGTATTACGGCGCCGCGCCGGGGGCGGCGATCATTCCGTATCGCGTCACCGATTCGATCATCATCGACCACGTCAAACGCCACCTCGCGAATGCGATCCGGGATGCGATCGGCAAGGGCTGCGAAGTCATCAGCATCAGCCTTGGCGGCTTGTTCGGAAGCCGAGATCTCGCCAATGCCCTCGATGCCGCCTATGACAACGGCGTGATCGTGATCTGCGCCGCGGGCAATATCTGGGGGGAGGTGATTTATCCCGGCCGCTACAACCGCTGCGTCACGATGGGCGGCGTGACGCCGGGGGACCTGCCATGGGCCAACAGCGCGCGCGGCAAATACGTCGACCTCTGCGGACCGGCGCAGCAAGTGCGGCGCGTGCGGCCGGAAAATCTGCCGCCGGGAACCGCCGCGACCGGCTTTTACAAACACCCCGACGGCAACGGCACGTCGTATGCCACGGCGCTATGCGCCGGCATCGCGGCGCTCTGGCTGGCGTGGCACGGCAAGGCGGCGCTCGACGCCGCTTATCCCGAAAAATGGCAGCGGGCGGCGGCATTCAAACAGCTGCTGCGCAAGACCCGCCGCCGGCCGGAGGGCTGGGACACGACGCAGTACGGGTCCGGCATCGTCAATGCCGAGGCGTTGCTGCGCGAACCGTTGCCGCCGGCCGCGAGCTTGAAGAAAGCCAGATCGGCGGCGGATGTGTTCGATCCCGACGACTGACGGGGTCCAGTCGCCACGGATCGCGCGTGCGGTGCCGGCCGGAACGGACGACGGCGCCAGTCTCGCGAGGGAACATCGATCGTGTACGGCGCGTCGGTCGTGGCGCCGACGGCCGCTGTACAGGGGCGAAGGAAGGGCGGGGGATCGGGCCCCGAATCAGGCGGTGATGTTGATGATCGTGCCGGTCACCTGGCCGGCATCGTTGACCGTCGGCTTCGGCGGACCGGATTGATACACCGTCGGATTGCCGGCATCGGGCGCGGGTTTGCTGTTGACGCGTTCCGGCCGGCCGGTATCCTGCGCCGGCCGTACCGCTTGGGTGGCGGTCACCGCGGCATTGCTCGCAGAGATTGGGCTGATGGGCATGACAAATCCTTTACATCGACACGGAGATTTCGGCGTCAGCAAATGTTGCGGACGCAAAAAACCATATCTAGGATAACGGCCGAAAAATAGAAATCTGAAGGGTCGGAAACGAAAAAAATGTCCTTTCCCCACGAATTTCTTCAGGAGTACAGCTGCTTGCAATATTGCGTTTCGGCAATGCCGTAAATCCTTCCTTGCCACGAGCGTGCCGGAGCGATCGCGCGTGTCGCTTCAAAAACGTTTGACACGTCCAATACGCGCTGCTACTGTATTATCCGTAATAGTACAGATGGATAGGTGATTCCATGACTCGACGTACTCCTCTCATGCTGCAAATCGTCACCGGCGATCCTCGTCCCATCGCCCGCCAGATCGTCGACGGCATCCGCCGCCAGATCGTCGCCGGCGAGCTCGAAGTCGGCGCGGCGCTGCCGAGCGTGCGCGGATTGGCGCAGCAGCTGGCTGTCAATCCGAATACCGTCGCCAAGGCCTACAACGAATTGAGCGCCGAGGGCTGGCTCGATACCCGCGCCGGGCTGGGCGTGTTCATCGCGACGCCGCGCCAGCGACTCAGCGAGTCCGAACGAGCGCGCCGCTTGGAAGAGGCGGTGCAGCGTTTCATCGGGGATGTCATCGCATTGGACTATCCGGCCGACGAAGTCCTGGAGCGCATCTCTTACGAACTGGGGAAGTGCGTTCCCCGTAAGACCGCTTGACACGACCGGAGCCGCCCCATGGA
This sequence comes from Paucimonas sp., assembly GCA_035627375.1. Classification (GTDB taxonomy): domain Bacteria; phylum Pseudomonadota; class Gammaproteobacteria; order Burkholderiales; family Burkholderiaceae_D; genus DASPLX01. The sequence goes on from DASPLX010000037.1 coordinate 295,343, forward strand.
CCAATTCGTCATCGAAACCGACGATCTGAGCTTGCATTACCCGCGCAAGCGCGCTCTTCACGCCTTGAGCCTCAAGATTTCGCGCGGCCGCATCCATTCGATCATCGGCGCCAACGGCGCCGGCAAATCCTCGTTGTTCCGCGTTCTGCTGGGCTTCGAGTCGCCTACCGACGGCCGGGCCCGGATACTGGGTTGCGACAGCCGGCGGCTCGACAGCCGGACACGCGCGCGTATCGGCTTCGTCAACGAGGAACATACCTTGCCCGGCTGGTTGCGCGTGGACGAGCTGTGCGACATGCAGCGCCGGCAGTATGCGAAATGGAACGAGGCGCGCTATCGCGAGGTCGTCCGCAACTTCAACGTGCAGCCGTCGCAGAAGATCGCTCAGTTGTCGCGCGGCGAGCGCGCCGGCCTGAACCTCGCGATCGCGATGGCGCAAAGCCCGGAGCTGCTGATCCTCGACGAGCCGACGCTCGGCCTGGACGTGGTGGCCAAGCGCGCCTTCCTCGAATCGCTGATGTCCGTCGCGCAGAGCGACGAGTCGACCATCGTGTATTGCTCGCACCAGATGGATGAGATCGAACGGGTTGCCGACAACCTCATCATTCTCGAACGCGGCGAGTTGCGGCACATGTCCGCGCCCGACGAATTTTGCGGGCGGGTCCGTCTGTGGATCGCCGATTTCCCGTTCCGGGATCCCGATCCCGATCAGCTTCCGGGCGTCCTGCAACGGCAAAAGATCGACGGGCTATGCCACTACGTCGTATTCGATCAGGCCGACGATTTCGGCGCGCGCCTGCGTCTGCTCGGAGCCCGCAGCGTGAACGCGATGCCCGTCAGCCTGGACCGCGCCGTCAACGGCTTTCTCGCGCGCGGCCATGTTTCCACCCTATCGGCCGCTGCTTGAAGGAGGCATGATGCGTGAATTGTTCTTGAGCGAATTCCGACGCTTCGCCGGCTTGGCGGCGGTGGCGGCGGGTGTTCATCTGGTGGTGCAGATCTTCCTGAACCGCACCATGGATTTTCCGCACATGCCGTGGCAGCCGCATCTGGTGACCGCGGTCGTCTACATGCTGTGCGGGCTGGCGCTGGCCTTGTATCAGTTCGGAACCTATCGGCAACCGAGTCGCTGGATCTGGCTGATGCACCGCCCGCTGCCGAGACTATCGATTTTTCTCGCGCTCGGCTCGGCGTCGTTCGCATTGCTGAGTCTCGCCGTCGGCTTGCCCTTGTTGTTGACCCTGCTCGGCCTGGATCGATTCACGGCCGGCGTGGTGGATGCGCGTCACTATGTCGCGGCGATCCACGCCGTCCTGCTGGCGGCGATCGCGTGGCTCGCCGGCGCCTACACGATGCTCAACCGCAGCCGCGGCTCCATCGTGATCCTGGTGCTGCCGATGGTGATGCTGCTGCATATGGCCTCCGGTTTTGTCATGCTGGTGCCCGCGGTGCTGTGCCTGGGTTGGCTGGCGCTGATCGTCTACGGCACGTTCAAGCCCTATCGCGAGGCGCCGCCGGAAGATGCGCTCACGCTGTTTGCTACGGCGGCACCGCTGCAGATCGGCTTCTATTTCGCGCTTTTCTGGGGCGGTTCGCTCCTGTTCCAGTACGGCCAGATCTTCATGGGCATTCACCCGCTGAACACGAACGTGCCGCCCGCCGGCGGCTACACCGAGGCGACGCGCGCCGAGAGCCGCGACTTGTTCCGCTTGGGACTGGACGGCTCGCGGCATCCGCAAGCCGGACTCTGGCATGCTCAGGTCGCCCTGATGGAGAGCCACGTCATCGAACCGGATCTGCCTCAGTTTCCGGTACGGCATCAGCTCAGCAACATGATCCCGCTGCAATGGACGGACAGCGCGCGGCGCATTACGTGGACCTTCAGCCACGACGCGATGCGCTTTCACGGCGCCGATACGCGAACCGGCAAGGACCGCGGTTGGCTCGGCGCGCGCGGCATCGGCGACACCGGCCGTTTCGACGCTCCGCCGTGGCCGCATGCCGGACGCTATCTCCTGACGCAACGGAAGGCCTTTGCCTTCGATCAGGATACCGGCGTCTTGCAGGCTGTGCTCGAGCTCCCGGCGGATGAGCGATTCGTCGCCAAGCCGAGGTTGATCGGCAACCGCGTGTTCGTGCTGAGCGATCGCCGCCTGCGTGTGTATGCCAGGAACGCGGACGATTCGGCCTCCGCGCCGGTCATGTCGATCACCGAGCAATTCAGCGTGGCGTTGCCCGATGCCGCCGGCGATCTCGACCGCGTCGATGTCGCCGAACTGGTGGACGGCATCCTGCTTTCGTTCACCTACGGGCGGCGCATGTATGACGGCATGCCCGATCCGGCGCAGACCATTCTGCACGTCGACGCCGACGGCCGGGCGCGGTTCGTCGCCCGGCGCCTGCTGGCGCACGATTTCCCGCTCCTGTTCGAACACAAGGAGTGGTGGATATCGCCGGTATTGCATGCGGTTCTCGCCTTGCCCGACCGCTGGCTGGACAAGGGAATGACGGCATACGTCGATCCATTGCGCATTCCGCGTCCGCGGCCGGCCGTGTTCGCCGCACTGGTCTTGAGCCTGTTGTCCGGGGTCGCAGCCTGCGCTTGGCTGAGCCGTACCCGGCTCGGCCGCCGTCAGCGGATTGCCTGGCTTGCTAGCTGCCTGCTGCTGGGGCCGCCGGCGCTGCTGTGCCTGATGGCGCTGCAGCGCAGGGATGCGCCGCGGCATGCGCAGCGAAAGGCTGCGGCGCCGATGGCGGCCTGATTCTTCCATGCCGGGCGCGGGCCCGGCTCCAGCCATCCAAGGAGTGGATATGCTTGCTCGACTGCTTGCGGTCCGAGGGCGGCCCCGTTGCGCCCGGATATTTGAACGAACGGCGGCGCTGGCGATATGCCTGTGCCTGATGTCGACGGCGCCGGCGCGCGCCGATCGGGCGGCGGCGTTCGAAACGCGCTCATTGCGTGCCGAATTGGACAAGAACAAGGCGTTGCCCGCCGCGCCTCGCCTGGCCGCCGCCGATCTGCTGCGGCGTACGCGCCTGCGGGAAGTGAAGCTTTCGCCGGACGGCGCATGGGTCGCCTACCTTGAGGCGGACGGACAGAGCGCAAACCTATCGCTGCTGAACGTCAAGACGCGAGCGAAACGGCGCTTGCTCGGCGGGATCGGGCGCCAGGAACTGCATTGGGCGGCCGGCGGCGAGGCGATCTTCATGGTCAGTCCGGAAGCCGTTTCCGTGGTCTCGCTCAAGGACGGCATCGCGGCCCGGATCGCCGTGCTCGACAAGAAGCGCAACCAGGCGTTTCTCGGCGTCGACGCCAGCCGGCCGGAGCATGCACTGATCTCGGAATTCGATCGTGTCCGGCCGCTCTACCGCGTCCTGCGCATCGGACGCGAGGGCGCGCCGGAAGTCTTGTACGAGGGGGCGCGCGAACTCCGGCATGTTCTTCTCGACGGCGACGGCAAGCTGACCTTCATCAAGGAACTCGGTCCGGAATATGAGCAGATCGTTTCGCGCCGGAACGGCGGGCGATGGCAAGAGGTGGCGCGCTGCAAGCGACTGCGCGCCTGCCAGCTCGTGGCGCTGTCGGAAGACCGCCGTTCTCTCGCGATGATGGTCAATCACGAAGATGATCGCCGCGCTCTAGTCGAGCTGGACCTGGAGAAGGGGACGCAACGGTTGGTTCATACGGATCGCAACGGATTGTCCGACTTGCGGACAGTCGTCTTGTCGCCGCGCAGCCGGCGGCCCCTGTTCGCCGTGTTCGGCATGCCGGTTCGCCGCAACGACGGCTTGACGCCGGATGCGAAACGCGCGGCCGAGGATATCGGCAAGAAATTCGCGGATAGCAGCGTTACCGTCGATCCGGCGGAGAACGCCAGATATTGGCTGATGACCGAGCGTGGCGCGCGTCTGAGCCAGGAACGCTTCTGGCTCTATGACCGCGTGCGGCGCGTCTTCGAGGAAATCCTCGCCGCGGAGCGGGCGGCGGGCAAGCCGATTCCCGAACGCGCCCTGGCACGCAAGATCCCGATTCATTACCGTGCTTCCGATGGCTTTCTCGTGCACGGCTACCTGTCGCTGCCGCCCGGCAAGGACGCGGCGAGCCTGCCGCTGATAACGGCGGTGCACGGCGGTCCCTGGGGAAGGGTCGAGAGCGATTATTCAGCCCACGTCCAGTTGCTGGTCAATCGCGGCAACGCCGTATTTCAACCCAACTTCAGGGCGTCGACCGGTTATGGCGACCAATACATGCTGGCCGCGCGCGGCGACTTCGGCTACGGCCGGGTGCACAAGGACATTCTCGACGGCGTGGAATGGCTGCTCAAGCAGGGTGTCGGGGACAGGACGCGCATGGCTGTCATCGGCGACTCGTTCGGCGGCTATTCCACCTTGCTGGCCTTGTCGCACACGCCTGAGCTGTTCCGATTCGGCATGGCGGGCGTGCCGCCGTCCGATTTCGTGCGTTCGCTGCGCGACGCGGTCGCCAGCATGGACGCCGATGGAAACGATGGCGTGCCGTACAAGGTGCGGTTCGCGGACCTGGAACTCGACCTGAACGATGCGGAGCGCATGCAGCGCCTTGCGGCGGCGGCGCCGATCAACCACACCGACAAGCTGATCCGGCCGGTGGTGCTCCTGGCGGGCGGCAAGGACGAGAAGGTGTCGATCGCCTCGGTGACGGAATATGTCGCGAAACTGCAGGGCCGGGGCAAACCGGTCAGCCTGCTGGTCGATCCGGACGAAGGTCACAATCCGCGCAAGCCGATCGTGGCGCAAGCCTATCTCCATCTGCTGGAAAAGCTGCTGCACCGGTATCTGGACGGCCCGGAACCGGCAGCGCCGGCTCCGGAATTGGCCCGCTACCTGGAGCGCAACCTGAAAGTCGACGCCGCGTTCGGCGCTACACTAGGCCGCGCTCCGTCAATTCCTTCTTCAGGTAGGCGTAGAACACCGGCGCCGCGATCACGCCGGGCAAACCGAAGATCGATTCCATCACCAGCATCGCCACCAGCAGTTCCCACGAACGCGCCTGGATATGCGAACCGATGATGCGCGCGTTCAAGAAGTATTCGAGCTTGTGGATCACGACCAGGAACAGCAGCGAGATGACCGCGATGTTCAGCGAATGCGATAAGGCCACGATCACCAGCACGGTATTCGAAATCAGGTTGCCGATCACGGGCAGCAGGCCGGCCGCGAAGGTGATCAGGATCAGCGTCTTCGTCAGCGGCAGCTGGATGCCGGCGGCGGGCAGGACGAGCAGCAGGTAGAGGCCGGTCAGCACGGCATTGATCGCAGCGATGCGGACCTGTGCGAACACGATGCGCTGGAATGCGTCGTCGAGGTTGACGATGCGGTCGCGCAGCGCCGCGGCGAGCGGGCGCCAGGCATGCTCCGGGGCGGCTTCGCGCAGGGCGATCATGGCGCCGATGATCATTCCGATCAGAAGATGCGCCGCCGTGCGCCCGGCCTCCTCTCCGAGCGACTTCGCCTCGACCGCATGTTCGCGCAGCCAGGACGTGATCATCTCGCGCAGGGCGTCGGCATCATCCGGCAAGTGATCGCGCAGCCAGGCCGGAATCTGCTGGCGCGACGCTTCGATGATGTCGGCCATTTTCTGCAGCAATACTTGCATGTTGCCGGCGTCGCTCTGGAAGAAGGAGACCGCGCCCCAGGTGGCAAGCGACAATGCCGTCACTACGATGGCGCCGAGCGCGGCGACCGCGATCATGCGCGCACGGCCGCCGCTGATCTTGCGCTCCAGCAGCGGCGCCAGCAAGTGCACGAGCGAGTACACCAGCAGTCCGGCCAGCAAGGCGCTCAACAGTCCCCGGTACAGGGTGATGAACAAGGCAAGCGCCATCAAGAGATAGGACGCGAGGACGGTCGGTTCGAGTTTTTTCCTGTCGGTCATGGTAGGGGATATGGGCACCGCAAAGCCGGTCGGTGCATCTTAGCAATAATTGCTTGAAATGCATTACCCGGCAAGACCAAGGGCGAGCAACTTCGCGTTTCTTCTCCCATAAATTAGGTAGTTTTAACGATTTTCCACATAAAAATTCAGTAAGCCGCGAATAATTCCTTTAGCAAGACACTATAATCAATTGCTTTGTGGCAAGATAATTGTTCCGGCATTATTGAGCGTCATGAACAAGCATTCATTGCGGCAGCAACTCGTGCTGCCGTTCGTTTTTCTGGTGATCTTCGTCTCCGCAGCGATCGGCTGGGTGTCGTTTCGCGCCGGCGAACATGCCGTCGCCGAATTGACGCGCCGCGTGCTGGTAGATATGGTCAGCCGTATCGGCGCCGCGACCGAGCAGCATCTGCAAGCCGCCCTGACCGTCCTGCAGGCGGTCGAACCCGATCCCAAGACCGTTCCCAAGATCCAGCCGTTCACGGATAACTTGAAGACGCTCGAGGAGCGCCTCTGGATCGCCAGCGGTCTGTTCATGGGCGTGAACAACTATGTCTATTTCGGCGGCACCGACGGCCGTTTCGTCGGCGTCAAGCGCGTCAACCGCGATCTCGTCGAACTTTCCTTGCGCGAATCGGGCAAGGGCAGGCGCACCGTGTATTCGGTCCAGGCGCCCGGCGATCGCTCCAAGATATTGCGCAGCGACGGCTATGATCCCCGTGTCCGGCCCTGGTACCGGGCGGCGTTCGAGCAAGCGGCGCCGGTCTGGTCCTCGGTCTATAACGATTTCACCACCAGGGAGCCGACGATCACGCTCGCCAAGCCGGTCTACCGAAGCGATCGCAGCCTGGCCGGCGTCATGGCCACGGATGTCACGCTGAAGACGTTGACGGACTTCCTGCGCACGTTATCGGTCAGCAAGAGCGGCGTGGCCTTCTTGATGGATAACGACGGTTACATGATCGCGACGTCGGGCGACGAATTGCCGTTCAAGATGGTCGACGGCTTGCCCCAGCGCATGCTCGCATCCGAGATGAAGACCGGCTTGATCCGCGAAGCGCATGCCAAGGTGATCGAATGGCAGCGCAATGGCGAGAACTTGCGTACGCCCCTGGCGCGCGACCTCTGGGGCGACTCCGGCATCGTCGAGATCGGCGTCGCGCGGCTCGGCGAAAAGTACGGCGTCAATTGGCTGACGGTGGTCGTCATTCCGCGCAGCGATTTCATGGGCGACGTCACGCGCAGCCTGTACCAGGGCATCGTCATCGGCGGCATCTGCGTGTTGCTCGCGCTGATGACCGGCTTGATTCTCTTGAATCGCGTTCTGCGCGACATCCGCGCGCTCACCAATGCCGCGCAGCAGGTCGGCAACGGCGAGCCGCTGCCGACGCTGAATATCCGACGCCGCGACGAGCTGGGTCAGTTGGCGCAGACGTTCAGCGAAATGGAACACAATCTGCGCATCGACAAGCTGACGGCGGTCTTCAATCGCGAATCGCTCAACGCCCAGGTATCGTTCCTGCATCGCCAAGCGGCGCAGATGCCGCCGCAGGCCGTCACTTTCGCCTTGCTGTTCATCGATCTCGATCATTTCAAGTCGATCAACGATCACTACGGCCACGCCGCCGGCGATCAGACCCTCGTCACGGTCGCCGCGCGTCTGAAATCCGCGGTCCGGGCGACCGACGTGGTGGCGCGCTACGGCGGCGACGAGTTCGTTATCCTGCTCAAGGGCGTCACCAAGCTCGACGATGTCATCGAGTCCAGCGACAAGATCCGCGAGATCGTGGAAGAGCCGATCAGGTTGGAGCACGGTACCGTGCGGGTCGGGGTGTCCCTCGGCTGGGCCATGTTCCCGGAGGACGGTACGGATACCAAGACCTTGCTCAAGGTTGCCGATTCGCGCATGTTCCAGACCAAGAAGATCCGCAAGGCGGCACGCTGATGGCGAAGCGGCATCGCCAGGAAAAGATTTTTCGCCGCACCGAGGAATATCCCTTTTGCGTTTCGCTTTATTCGGTATAATGGCCGGATCGTTGGAGATTCGAGTTGTAGTGCAGTATCAGTCTGTCATTTCTGCTTGCTTCAAATACGATGCATCGGGCGAAGGCCTTGTTTAAACTTGTAATTGGGAAATGATATGGCAACTGGCACTGTAAAATGGTTCAATGACTCCAAGGGCTTTGGTTTCATCACTCCGGACGAAGGCGGCGAAGATCTGTTCGCGCACTTCTCCGCGATTCAAACCACCGGCTTCAAGACGCTGCAGGAAAACCAGCGCGTTTCTTTCGAAGTGACGGCTGGCCCGAAAGGCAAGCAAGCTTCGAACATTCAGAAGCTGTAAGCTCAGAATGCATAAGAATCCCCGGCTGGTCCGGGGATTTTTTTTGTCCAATGCTTGCCATAATAACAATGTCCGCGCTCTCTACATGTGGTATTTCCGCATTGAAATAGAAAGACGGCTAGCGCATGAAAAAATCCGGCGTATGCTGTAGAAATGCATCGGTCGTCTCGATGCAGGCGCAGGATTGATACGAAACACATATCCGGAAGGCTGTCGCGGGGAGGACGGATCATGGATGATGCGCATGAGCCGGCAAGCAGGGTAGGACGATTTCGGCGGTACGACTTCGATTCGATGCATTTGCAGGTCGGCAGCAGGCTGCAGCTTACCTTGTATCACGGCACCAAGCCGGCGCAGTATTTCACCAGTTTGATCGGCTATGTGAAAGACGAATACCTGCTGGTAAAGATCCCTTTCGATAATGGCTTGCCGGTGTCCTTGCTCGATGGCGAACGTTTGACCGTGCGCGCATTTTCAGGCACCAACGTATGTACTTTCTTCTCGACGGTGGAGCGGCTTTTCCTGAAGCCGCTTTATTATGTTCATCTGGCGTTTCCGCAGATGATCGAGGGAACGCCGTTGCGCCAGGCGCTGCGCGTCAAGGTGAATATCCCGGCCACATTGACTTCTCCGACCGGCGGCGAAGCCTCGGTCGTCATCAGCAATCTGAGCGTCGCCGGCGCGCTGCTGGAGGCGGAGCAAGAGTTGGTCGAAGCGCACCAGGCGATCGAACTGGAGTTCATGCTGGTCGCGCATCTGCACGAATCCGAGAATGTCTCGATTCCCGTCCACGCCAAGGCCACAGTGCGCAATGTGAACCTGGTGCACAAGGCGAATTCGCCGGAAGACCACGACAAGTATGCCTATGGAGTCCAGTTCATGGAACTGGAATCGTCGCATCGCATCCTGCTGCAGAATCTGGCCTACGAAGCGATGGTCGAGGATAGGCAGCGGCTGGTCTAGCAGCTCGGAGAACGAAGCCTAGCACCGGCGCCAATAGTCGGGCTGGGCATAGGTGCGGCGCAGGAAGTCCACCAGCGCGCGTATGCGCAGCGGCAGATGGCGGCGTTGCGCGAATACGGCATAGATATCGTTGCCCGGCGCTGCGAACTCGTCGAGCACCGTGACCAGTTCTCCCGATTCGATCTCCGTCGCCACCTCCCACATCGATCTCCAGGCAAGCCCCTTGCCGGTCAGCGCCCAGTCATGCAGGACCTGGCCGTCGTTGCACACCATGTTGCCGGTGACTTTCAGCGTCACGTTGCGGCCGTGCTGGCGAAAGGTCCAGCCGCGCTGGCTGCCCTGGCTGCTCATCGCCAGGCAATTGTGCTTCGCGAGATCGTCGAGCGATTGCGGCGCGCCGTGACGCTTGATGTAGGCCGGGGAGGCGACCACGACACGCTTGTTGTCGGCCAGCTTGACGCCGATCAGACTGGAGTCGGTCAGCGCAGCGATGCGGATCGCGACGTCGACGCCTTCGCCGATCAGATCGACCACGCGATCGTTGAGGTTGAGCGACAAGGTGAGATCGCGATGCTCCGCGAGAAAGGAAGGCAGGAGCGGGGCGACATGGCGCCGGCCGAAGCCGGCCGGCGCGGAAATCGTGAGATGGCCTGTGGCGCGCGCGGATCGGTCGGATACCGCCGCCTCGGCATCCTGCAACTCGGCCAGGATGCGCTGGCAATCCTCCAGGAACGCCGTGCCCTCGTTGGTCAGGGCGATCTTGCGGGTCGTGCGCTGCAGGAGCTTGACGCCCAGCCTTTCCTCGAGCGCATCGAGGCGGCGGCCGATCATGGCCGGCGCAATGCCTTCGGCGCGCGCCGCCGCCGACAGGCTGCCCTTGGCGACCACTTCGACGAAAGTGGAAATCTGCTTGAACTGGTCCATCGTTACCGGTGATTCGATCTGTCCCGACAAGATATCATTTTTTACTAAAACGCAAAAATAAAGTGATAAATAGTTTTATTTATGTGAATTTATCTTGAATATACTAGGCCATGTCTATTGCATTGCGTCATCTCCTTCCATGACGATCCAAGCCATTGTTTTCGACGCCTACGGTACGCTGTTCGATGTGTACTCGATCGGCATGCTGGCCGAGAAGCTGTTCCCGAAGCGGGGAGCAGCATTGGCGGAGTTGTGGCGCGAGAAGCAGATCGAATATACACGGCTGCGGACCCTGTGCTCGACTTACAAGCCGTTCTGGGAAGTCACGCAGGATGCGCTCGTGTTTGCCTGTCGCAAGCTGGGCCTCGATCTGACGCTCGACGCCCAGAATCAATTGATGGGGCAGTACGCCAAACTGCAAGCCTTTCCGGAAAACCTCGACGTCCTGCGTCAATTGAAGGCGCTGGGCTTGAAACTGGCGATCCTGTCGAACGGCAATCCGGAAATGCTGAATGCCGCGGTGGACGCTGCCGGCATGCATGGCTTGTTCAACCATATTCTCTCGGTCGACGCGGTGAAGAAGTTCAAGACCGCTCCCGAAGCCTATCAGCTGGGGCCCGATGTGTTCGGCGTGTCGGCGAAGAACATCCTGTTCGTTTCGAGCAATTGCTGGGACGCCTGCGGCGCCAGCTGGTTCGGTTATTCGACCTTCTGGGTCAATCGCGGCGGCGCGCCGCTCGAGGAGCTCGGGGTGGTGCCGGATGCGACCGGCGCCGATATGCACGCCGTACTCCAGTACGTACGCCGACAGGTGGCCCGATGACGGCATGGCAGATCGCGCTCGTCGGCAGCGCCGCTTTCTGTGCCGGCGCGATGAATGCCGTCGCCGGAGGCGGAACCTTCTTTTCATTTCCCGCGCTGCTGGCGGTCGGCGTGCCGCCGGTGACGGCGAATGCCAGCAATTCGGTCGCGCTGTGGCCCGCCAGCCTGTCGGGGGCATGGGCGTACCGCAAGGAATTGGCGCGTCACAAGCGTTACCTGGTTCCGCTCGGCGCGGTGTCTTTCGTCGGCGGCATCGCCGGAGGCTTGCTGCTGCTGGCGACGCAGGATGCCATGTTTTCGCGGCTGATCCCCTGGCTGCTGCTGTTCGCGACGCTGTTGTTCGCGTTTTCCGGGCGCATCGCGCCGCTGCTGCGGAGTTCCCGTCGCCGCCGGCCGGCCAATGGCGCGGCTTCCTTGGCGGGGCATGGCGTCGTTGCGGTGTACGGCGGATTCTTCGGGGCCGGCATGGGCATCCTGATGCTCGCGAGTCTCGCGCTGGCCGGCCATGAGGATGTGCACGAGATCAACGCCATCAAGAACTTGCTGTCGGCCGTGGTCTATAGCGTGACGGTGCTGACATTCATCGCCGCCGGCGCGGTGGATTGGCCGTACACCCTGATCATGCTGGCCGCCGCGACGCTCGGCGGCTATGGGGGCGCGGCATTTGCTCGGCGCATTCCACCGATCTGGCTGCGCCGATTCATCATCACGGCCGGCCTGGCGCTGACGGCGTTCTACTTTCAGAAAACCCTATAAGACACTTTCCACCATCACAGGAGAACATCATGACACTTCAGCTGCCCGCGGGAATGGAAATCAAGGCCGATATCAAGCCCGGTTATGAAAAGGTGCTGACGCCTGACGCTCTGGCGCTGGTCGCCAAGCTGGCGCGCGCTTTCGAACCGCGCCGCCAGCAATTGCTTGCCGCCCGCGCCGAACGCGCCAAACGGCTCGATGCCGGCGAGCGCCCGGACTTCCTGGCCGAGACCAAGCACATCCGCGAAGGCGACTGGAAGATCGCGCCGATCCCGAAGGCGCTCGAATGCCGACGCGTCGAAATCACGGGTCCGGTGGAGCGCAAGATGGTCATCAACGCATTGAATTCGGGCGCCGACAGCTACATGACCGATTTCGAGGATTCGAACTCGCCGAATTGGGACAACCAGATCACCGGCCAGATCAACATGATCGACGCCGTGCGCAAGACGATCACGCTGGAGCAAGGCGGCAAGACCTACAAGCTCAACGACAAGACGGCGACGCTGGTCGTGCGTCCGCGCGGCTGGCATCTCGACGAGAAGCATGTGCTGGTGGACGGCAAGCGCGTTTCGGGCGGCATCTTCGACTTCGCGCTGTTCATGTTCCACAACGCGAAGGAGCAGTTGGCGCGCGGCGCCGGCCCGTATTTCTACCTGCCGAAGATGGAGTCGCACCTGGAGGCGCGCCTGTGGAACGACATCTTCGTGATGACCCAGAACGAGCTCGGCATTCCGCAGGGCACGATCAAGGCGACCGTGCTGATCGAGACCATTCTCGCCGCCTTCGAGATGGATGAAATCCTGTATGAGCTGCGCGAACACAGCGCGGGCCTCAACGCCGGCCGTTGGGACTATATCTTTTCCTGCATCAAGAAGTTCAAGCTGGACAAGAATTTCTGCCTCGCGGACCGCGCCAAGGTGACGATGACCGCGCCTTTCATGCGCGCTTATGCCTTGCTGCTGCTGAAGACCTGCCACAAGCGCAATGCCCCCGCGATCGGCGGCATGTCGGCGCTGATCCCGATCAAGAACGATCCGGAGAAGAACGATATCGCCATGGGCGGCGTGCGCAACGACAAGTCGCGCGATGCGACCGACGGCTATGACGGCGGCTGGGTGGCGCATCCCGGGCTGGTCGATCTTGCGATGACCGAGTTCAAGAAGGTGCTGGGCGACAAGCCGAACCAGATCGACAAGCAGCGCGACGACGTCAATGTCAGCGCGGCCGACCTGCTCAATTTCCAGCCGGAGACGCCGATCACCGAAGCCGGCTTGCGCATGAACATCAATGTCGGCATCCACTATCTCGGCGCCTGGCTGGCGGGCAACGGTTGCGTGCCCATCCATAACCTGATGGAGGACGCGGCGACGGCCGAGATCAGCCGCAGCCAGGTCTGGCAATGGATCCGCAGCCCGAAGGGCGTGCTGGAGGACGGCCGCAAGGTCACCGCGGACATGGTGCGCGCGATGATCCCGGAGGAACTGGCGAAGGTGAAGGCAGTGGCCGGAGACGGCGCTACCTATGATCGGGCGGCGCAAATCTTCGAACAGATGTCGACCTCGGAATCGTTCGCCGAATTCCTGACCTTGCCGCTGTACGAAGAGATCTAACGGGACGTGTCGAACCGCTAGGCGGCATGCGCACTCTCTCCGCCTGACCTGTCGTCCCGCCGTCGCGCTGGGCGGCGGGCCAGGCGGAGCCTTTTACAATCGCCTGTAAGCCTTACATTCGCGCGCTCCGGTCCGCGCGCCGTAATCCTCCTCTCCCTACAACTCCCGATTTCATCCGCCGGATTGGCATGCCGGTTGCTCGCGCTCCTCTTCTCGACTGCAGTCTTCATCGAAAGGAGAAATACCATGCGAGTAGCCGATGCAATGACCCGTGATGTCCAGCTCGCCAGCCCGGACGAGAATCTCATCGACGCGGCCAGGATGATGGCCGACTGCGATTGCGGCGTATTGCCTGTCGGCGAGAACGACAGGCTGGTCGGCATGATCACCGATCGCGATATCGTCGTGCGCGGCTTGGCCCAAGGCAAGGACGGCGATACGAAAATCCGCGAGGTGATGAGCCAGGACGTGAAATATTGCTTCGAGGACGACGACGTGGCCGAAGTGGCTCGCAACATGGGCGACCTGCAAGTGCGGCGCCTGCCTGTCGTCAATCAAGACAAGCGATTGACCGGCATTCTTTCGCTCGGCGACATCGCTCACCATACCGACGAGACGCAGTCGGCGGCCGAAGCGTTGTGCCATATTTCCGAACCCGCTTCCATGCATACGTCGACCGGGCAGCGTCCGCACTGAACACGAGGCGATAGCGCCGGAAGGAGAAGTCGATGAGAGCGGCATACAAGGAGCTGGTCGGCATCCGTGCCGAGTCGGCGCAGATCGAAGGCATGCTGGAATTGCCGCCGGATGCGGCGGGAGTGGTGTTGTTCGCGCACGGCAGCGGCAGCAGCCGCCTGAGCCCGCGCAACAATCAAGTGGCCGAGATGCTGCGCGAGGAACAGTTCGGCACCTTGCTCGTCGACTTGCTGACGCCGGCGGAGGACCGCGACTATGAAACGCGTTTCGATATTTCCTTGTTGACGGCGCGCCTCGATGCGGCCCTTGGCTGGCTGCTGCAACAGAACGCGGCACGCGACTTGCCGATCGGTCTGTTCGGCGCCAGCACCGGGGCGGCGGCGGCGCTTCAGCTTGCGGCGTTGCGGGCGGATGCCGTCGCTGCGGTCGTCTCGCGCGGCGGCCGTCCGGATCTCGCGGGTTTGCGCGCCTTGGAGAAAGTCGAAGCGCCGACCTTGCTGATCGTCGGCGAACTCGATCATGTGGTGGTCGACCTGAATCGTTCTTCCTATATGGCCTTGCATTGCGAGAAGCGGCTCGACATCGTTCCCGGCGCCACGCATCTGTTCCAGGAACCCGGAGCGCTGGATGCCGTGGCGTTGTCGGCGGCCGAATGGTTCCATCGATATCTTTCCTATCCTGCACAAGGCATGCAGCCTCCCTCCGTCGGGGGCGGGGCGGCAGAAAGGAGACCGTTGTGAATACGAAATCCCAAAGCAGTATCGGCTGGACGAACTGGGCGGTGGGCGCGGCGATCGGTGCACTGGCGATGTATTTTTCCGATCCGGATCGCGGGCGGCGGCGGCGTGCCTTGGTTCGCGATCAGGTTCAGCATTGGGCCCGGGAAACGAGCGGCGCTCTCGATGTCGCTTCGCGCGACTTCGGCAATCGCTTGCGCGGCGTGCGGGCGCGCGCCAGGAACCTGATATCGCGCAATAAGAGCGTGCCCGATGAAATCCTGGCGGAACGGGTAAGGGCGCATTTGGGCCGTGTCAGTTCGCATCCGCGCGCCATCAAGGTGTCGGCCCAGCAGGGTTGGATCAATCTGAGCGGCGCGATACTCGGCGACGAGAAGGCGGAGGTGCTGCATGCGGTCAAGGGCACGCCCGGCGTCGTCGGCGTCAGCGATAACCTGCAGTCTTACGAAACGGCGGAGCATATCCCGAGTTTGCAAGGAAATCACCAACCCCAACGCCTGCGTTCGGCGTTCGGGCCGGACAGCTGGTCGCCTTCCACGCGCGCGTTCGCGGCGGTCGGCGGATGCGCGCTCGGCTGCTATGGCTTGTTGCGGCGGACGCCGGGGAAGGTGCCGCTCGCCACCCTTGGCTTCGGCCTGATGGCGGCCGGCATCCTGACCAATCCGCGGGTCCCGCGCAGGCGGCGCGCGGCCGGCATGCTCGGCACCCAGGAGCCGGAGCAGAGCGTGCAAGAAAGCCGTCCCGAGGAAACAGGAGTGCAACACCAGCCGCAGACGAGTCCTTCGCAACCCGGATCGCTGTTGCATTGAGGTTCGAACGAAGGCCGGTGCCGTCCGGTCGAACAGGGAAGTAGCCGCACGAGGCACGCAAGGAGAACGCGATGCATACGACATGGATCGTCGCTGCCGACGGCAGTCGGGCGCGCATATTCGAAATGCTCGATACCGATAAATCCCTGCAGGAAATCGAGGATCTGGCGAATCCGACCGGGCATGCTCATAAGCGCGATCTGTCGCCGGACAGCGACGGCCGGTTCTACGGCAAGGGGGAGCGGCATCAAGCGCATACCGTGCCGTCACGCGGCGACGTGCATGAGCACGAACTGGAGTTGTTTTCGCGCACGATCGGCGATTTCCTCGACAAGGCATGCAACGAGCACCGCTACGACAGCTTGTGTCTGATCGCGGGGCCGAAGTTTCTCGGCATGTTGCGCGCGAATCTCGGCAAGGAAACCCAGAAGCTGGTGGAGGAAGAGTTGCCGAAAGACGTGACGCGCTTCGATGCCGACGACATCCGGGCCTTGATCGAGCCCTTGTCGCGGCATTAAGCCGTTTCGTCAGAGCGTCTTCAAATACGCGCGGATACCCGCCAACAGCATTTCGACCGCCATTGCACTCAGGATCAAGCCCATCAGGCGCTCGAAAGCCGTCATTACGCGCGGCCCGAGCGCTTGCTGCATGCGCTCGGCGCCTAACAGCACCACCAGCCATACCACCGCGACCAGCGACAATGCACCGACATGGATCATGACTTCGGTCATGCTGTTCGACGAGAACAGCAACACCGTGGCTAGAGCGGAAGGGCCGGCCAGGGCGGGCACCGCCAACGGGACCACGAACGGTTCTCCCGACGGGTCGGTGTCGCCGAGAATGCCGCCCGGCTGGGGAAAGATCATGCGCAGCGCGATCAGGAATAGGATTACGCCGCCGCCGATGCGGAGCGAGACTTCCGACAGTTGCAAGGCATCGAGGAAGCGGCTGCCGAAAAACATGAATATGAGCAGCAGCACGAAGGCGATGGCGCACTCGCGCACCACGACGCGCCAGCGCCGGGCGGGAGGCACATTGGTCAAGGCGCTGGCGAACAAGGGGACGTTGCCGAACGGATCGGTCACCAGCAGCAACAGGATGAAAGCTTGAAAAAAACTCTTGGTCATGGATTCTCCTGGTCGCTACGTTCTCTGCGGGCTACCCCTCCGGCCCTGTCCGGATGACTATATTTCCAAATCGAAAAAATGGAAAGCGGCCTCTAGGCGGGAGAAGCCATTTTCCGCACATTTCGCGTAGCATTTGCCCATCTATAAAAACCGGGTGGAGGCATGATGGGCAATTCCGAACCGAAAAAGACGTCGCGTCGCCGTTTTCTGCTTGGCGCCGCCACCGTCGGCGGCGCGCTGCTGGTTGGTTGGGGCGTGCTGCCGCCGCGCCAGCGCCTGAATCCCGCCGAACCGGTGCCGGCCAGGAACGGGGAAGTGGCGCTCAACGGTTGGATAAGGATCGCCGCCGACGGTACCGTCCTGGTGGCGATGGCGCATAGCGAGATGGGGCAGGGCGTGTATACGGCGTTGCCGATGCTGATCGCCGAGGAACTGGACGTGCCGCTGTCGATGGTGAAGACCGAACAGGCGCCGATCGACAGGATTTTCGGGAACGTGGCCGTGATTCGCGACGCCTTGCCCTTCCATCCCGACGACAACGGCATGTTCAAGCGCGGTACGCGCTGGCTGGTGGGAAAGACCGCCCGCGAGCTGGGCATCATGATGACAGGCGGCTCCTCGAGCGTGAAAGACTCTTGGGGGCCGATGCGGGAAGCGGGCGCCGCGGCACGCGCCATGCTGATTTCCGCGGCGGCGCAGGAATGGGGCGTGCCGCCTTCCGAGTGCAAGACCCAGGACGGCGCCGTGACGCATGCCAGCGGCAGACGCGCGAGCTACGGCCAACTGGCGGCGCGGGCCGCGGGTGCGGATCCCGGCCAGGTGCGCCTCAAGCAGCCGGCGGACTTCAAGCTGATCGGTACGTCGCAGGCGCGCCGCGATACGCCGGCCAAGGTCAACGGCAGCGCTACGTTCGGCGTTGATGTGCGGCCTGTCGGCCTGGTTTACGCGGCCGTGCGAATGTCGCCCACGATCGACGGCGCGCCGCGCAAGATCGATGCCGGCGCGATCAAGCCGATGCCGGGCGTGCTGAAGATCGTGGATTTTTCCTCGGCGATGCGCGACAAGTTCGGCGCCGGCAAGGGCGTCGCGGTGGTCGCCAGGACGTTCTGGCAGGCAAAGCAGGCGGCCGCCGCATTGCCGGTCGAATGGGAGGCCGGTCCGCATGCGCGGCTGTCGACCGAGGAAGTGTTCAAGGAATTTGCAGCCCGGATCGACAGCGAGTCTGGGTACGTCTACGTCGACCGCAGCGATTCCGGCGCGGCGAGCGGCGCCGCGAAGACGGTGAAAGCGGAATACCGCGCGCCTTTCCTCGCGCACGCGGCGATGGAACCCATCAATTGCACGGCGCAGGTAAAGGACGGCAAGGTCACGTTATGGGTGCCGACCCAGGCGCCTAGCGTCGCCGTCGAGATGGCGGCGAAGGTGGCCGGCGTCGCGACCGCGGATGTGACGCTGACCGTCACTTATCTCGGCGGCGGTTTCGGCCGTCGGTTGGAAACCGATATGATCGCGCAGGCCGTGGCGATCGCCAAGCAGACCGACGGCATGCCGGTGCAAGTCATCTGGACGCGCGAGGATGACATGACGCATGACGTCTACCGCCCGGCAGCCTTGGCGCGCTTCTCGGCGGCGCTGGACGCGGCGGGCAACGTGATCGCGTACGACAACAAATCGGCCGGCGGCGCGCTGACACAGCAATTCCTGAAGCGCAATCTCGACCTCGATCCGATCTCGATCAAATACCAGGTCCTGAGCAGCCCGATTCCCGGCCTGGGGCCGGACAAGAGCACGGTCGAAGGCGAATACGACTTGTTTTACGAGTTCCCGAATCAGCGGATCGAGCATGTCATCGTACCGACCGCGGTCCCGCTCGGGAACTGGCGTTCGGTCGGGCATTCCCACAATGCTTTCTTCAAGGAGAGCTTCATCGACGAACTCGCGCACGCCGCCGGCAAGGATCCAGTCGATTTCAGACGCGGCTTGCTCAAGAATCATCCGCGCCACCTGGCGGTCCTGGATGCCGCCGTCGACAAAGCCGGCAAGCCCGGCGCCGGACGCGCGCACGGGATCGCCCTCCATCAATCCTTCGGTTCCATCGTGGCCCAGGTCGCGGAAGTGTCGATCAAGGAAAGCGAGATCGTCGTGCACAAGGTCGTCTGCGCGGTGGATTGCGGCATCGCCGTCAATCCGGGCATCATCGCCCAGCAGATGGAGTCGGCCGTCGTGTTCGGGCTGTCCGCCGCGCTGTTCGGCGAGATCACCCTCAAGGATGGCGCGGTCGCGCAACGGAATTTCCACGACTATCCGGTGGTGCGCATGAACCAGGCGCCTGCGGTCGAGACCGTCATCATCAAGAGCGCGGAGCCTCCCGAGGGCGTGGGCGAACCGGGCGTGCCGCCGGTCGCGCCGGCGGTGGCGAACGCGATCTTCGCGCTGACCGGCAAGCGTTTGCGCAGCTTGCCGTTGCGGCTGGCATAGAAGCGACAGCGCGCTACCAGTAATTCTCGGTGAGGAAGTGCCCCGGCAGGGCGCGCCTTACCGGGCGCAAGCCGCGCGCATGCATGAGGCGGCGGGTGTCTTCGATCATTTGCGGATTCCCGCACAGCATGATGCGCGAGCTCTCTGCGTTGAGCGTGGCGCCGGCCCGTTTTTCCAGTTCACCGTTCTCCAGCAGGGTAGTGATCCGTCCGGCAAGCAACTGCGGCGAGTTCGCCCGGGTGTCGCGCGTGACCGTCTGCAGCACTTGCAGCCGCGCCGATGCGCCGGCCGGCGGGGTGGCGGCCAACGATGCCAGTTCGTCGGCATAGGCCAGTTCCTCGGCATGGCGCACGCAATGCACGAGAATGAGCCTTTCGAATTTCCGCCACACGTAGGAATCCCTCAGCATCGAGATGAAGGGCCCGATGCCGGTGCCGGTTGCCAGCATCCACAATTCGCCGCCGTCGCCGAAGCGATCGGCGGTCATGAATCCGTAGCATTGCTTTTCGACCAGGATGCGATCTCCGACCTTCAATTGCTTCACGCGCGTGGTGAACGGGCCGCCCGGCACGACGATGCCGTAGAACTCCAGGCGACTCTCGGACGGCGCCGAAGTCATCGAGTACGGTCGCCAGACGACATGATCGTCGGCCGCCAATCCTAGCCGCGCATACTGGCCGGCGGCATAGGAATACGCCGTCGGCTTGCTGGTCTCGAACGTGAACAGCCGCTCGGTCCACCAATGCATGGCCGTGACGGTTTCCAAGGTCGCCTTTCCTTTTGCGAGCGCGTCTTCCAACATGGCATGCGACTCCTGCGAAGCTGATCACCGGGTCATCTTAACATTTATGGAAAATGCATGTTTGAAGATCCGTTGACGAAGAAACGGATGCGCCTGCCGGACGTAACCGGCCCTTCGCGCCGCCGTCCGGCGCTTACTCTTCGTTCTTCGACTCCGCGAGCCGGCGGCGCAAATTGACTTCGCTCTGCCAGCCGCGCCGCTCGGGCGTTCTTTGCACTTCCGCGGCGAGCTCGTCGACGTCTTTCGCTTGCTGCGCCAGGAAAATACGTTCGACGACGCGCGCATCGGGAAGCACGGTGCCGTAAAACGCGACGACATCGCCGCGTTGCATGAGCACGGTCGGAAAATTTTCGATATCGATGTCGCCGACGACGTCGGCATTGTCTTCCACATCGATCCAAGCAAAGTGCACACCCGGGTGGCGTGCCGCCAGCCGTTCGAAGTCGGAGCGATAGTCCGCGCAGACATTGCACCACGCGGCGCATAGGCAGGCGACGGTCCAGGCGTCGCCGGACAGCAATTCGGAGAATGCGGCGCGATTGTCGCGCTCGAGTGTCGTGAGAGGCATTCCGCCATTGTAGCGGTAGTCGAGAGAGCGTCGCGAGATGGTCGTGACTCCTGGCCGGCACGGTAAAATATCGGGATGTCGACCATCATTGCCATCGAGACTTCCACCGAGCTCGCTTCCGCCGCGTTATTGCACAACGGTCAAGTGCTGGCGCACGAGGCCTCCGGCGCGCAAACCCATTCCCAGACGATCTTGCCGATGGTGCAAAGCCTGCTCGCCGCCGCCGGCATTCCGCTGTCGCGCTGCGATGCCGTCGCTTTCGGCGCCGGGCCGGGCTCGTTTACCGGTGTGCGGACCGCCTGCGGTATCGCACAAGGACTGGCCTTCGGCCTCGATCTGCCGGTCGTGCCGGTCGTGACCTTGCTGGCGATGGCGCAGGCTTGCAGGGAGCAAGCACAGGCCAGGAATGTGCTCGCGGTTCTCGACGCGCGCATGGGAGAAGTCTATTGGGCGCAATACGCTTTCGACGACCGGCGCGGCGCATGGGAGACCCTGGCCGAACCGGCGCTGGCGCTGCCGGCGGACGTCAAGCCGGCCGGTGCGACGCTTGCCTGCGGAAACGGCATGACGGCTTATATGGCGGCATTCGCCGATCGTCCGTTCGCGGCGGGAGCTCTCGGCGAGATACTGCCGCATGCCGCGCAAGTGGCGCGTCTGGCCGCCGCTTCGCTGGCGAACGGCGGCGGCGTGGCGGCGCGCGAAGCGCAACCGATCTATTTGCGCAACAAGGTCGCGCTGACCACCAATGAACGCATGCTGGCGAAAGCCGAAGCGGCCGGCGCGGGAGCGGGCGCATGAGCTCCGTGCCGCGTTTCTTTTCGAATGACGCCGACTTGTCCGCGCTGCGTTTCGCGCGCATGTCGCTGGACGATCTCGCCGAAGTGCAGAACATCGAGAACGATGTCTATCCGCATCCCTGGTCGCGCGGCAATTTCATCGATTCGCTGTACAGCGGCTACGACTGCTGGGTGGTGCGCCAGGAAGACGGCATGCTGGCCGGTTACTTCTTGATCATGTTCGCGGTCGACGAGGCGCATCTCTTGAATATCACGGTGCGGCGCGACCTGCAGCGGCGCGGACTGGGCCGCGCCTTGCTCGACAAGGTGGCGGCGATCGCGCGTGAGAGAGCGATGATGTCGGTGCTGCTGGAGGTGCGTCCGACCAATTTGCGTGCCTTGGCCGTGTATCGGCAATACGGTTTCCTCGAGATCGGCAAACGCAAGGGATATTATCCGGCGGCGAACAATACGCGCGAGGATGCCATCGTGATGAGGTTGGTGCTGTGAGCGCGTTCTCGAATCGCGATACCCGGTTCCTCGAGGAAATGGGAATCGGCCCGCTATGGGTCCGGCGTGATGCGCCGGAAATACCGGCAATGCCGGAGATGTCGACGGCACAGGAAAACCGCGTCGAACCCGCGGCGTCGGCCGCATCCGCGTCGTCCGCCGCGCCCGCTCCGTCCGCCGTTTCCATTCCTGGAACACAGCCCGAATCGGCAGTTGTCCGGTCGGACGACGCCGTTCCCGCGCCGGCCGACGTCCAGCGCATGAACTGGACCGAGCTGCGCGCAGCCGTTGCCGGCTGCACCAAGTGCGGACTGTGCCGCAATCGAAACAACACCGTATTCGGCGTCGGCGACGAAAGGGCGAAATGGCTGTTCGTTGGCGAAGGACCCGGCCGCAACGAGGATTTGCAAGGCGAGCCCTTCGTCGGTCCGGCCGGCAAGCTGCTCGACAACATGTTGCTGGCCATGGGTTTGAAGCGCGGCGAAAACACCTTCATCGCCAATATCGTCAAGTGCCGTCCCACCGATCCCAATGGCCGCGACCGGCCGCCGGCGTCGGAAGAAGCCGCCGCCTGCATGCCTTACCTGGAGCGGCAGATCGCCTTGATCCAGCCGACAGTGATCGTCGCGCTCGGCAAGACGGCGGCCTTGTCGCTGCTGGGACTCGATCCGGCGACGCCTGTCTCGAAGCTGCGCGGCACGGTGCATCGATACGCAGGCAGGCCGTTGATCGTGACCTACCACCCGGCCTACCTGTTGCGTACGCTCACCGACAAGAAAAAGGCGTGGGCCGACCTATGCCTTGCGATGTCGACCTATGCGAAAGCATAAGGGGGAGATGCAGGACTTCCAGTCCCGGTTTCATCAACGCTGGAAACACCTGAACGATCCGGACGTTCGCGCGCTGGCATGGCTGCTCGACGCACCCGATATGCTGGATCCGCGCTCGTCCCAATGGCGAGGGCGGATCGCCGCGCTGCCCTCGACAGCCGGCGACGAGGCAGCCGGCTGGCTCGCCGAACTCGACCGCGATCCGGCGCGATTGCATGCCTATCTGGCGGTGCAGCCGTTCACCAGGCTGGGGCGCTATGCCGAGAAATTGCTGGCTTATTATTTCGAGCATCTCGGCATTCTGGCGGCCAGCGGCGTGCAGGTTCGCGCCGGCAAGAACGAGACCGTCGGCGAATTCGATTTCCTGTTGCGCGCCGCCGGCGGGCTCATGCATTGGGAATTCGCGACCAAGCTGTATCTGCTCGAATCGAGCGGCGCCGGGCACGAGGCCGATTATTTCGTCGGTCCGAACCTGGCGGACACGCTCGGCCTGAAGATGCGCAAGATACTGGATCGTCAGCTTGCGCTGGCAGCCCATCCGGCCGCTTCGGCATATTTGCCGGAACCGGTCGTGGCGGCCCGGGCGCTGGTGAAAGGATGGTTGTTCTATCACGATGCGGAAGCCGCGGCCGGCATGCCGGCGGGCGTGGCGCCGGAACATTGCCGGGGTTTCTGGTGCGCGCTCGGCGAGTTCGAGGCGTCCGCGCAAGAGATCTACGTCATCCTTCCGCGCCTGCGTTGGCTGGCCCCGTTCCAGGCAGCGGCGGACAACATGCTCGATGGCGCCGGATTGCGCGCGACGCTCGCCGCGCATTTCGAGCGCGATTCCATGCCGGTGCTGGTCGCGCTGGTCCGGCGGGACGGGGATTTCATCTATGAATACGATCGCGGCTTCATCGTGCCGGACGATTGGCATGCGCGCGCGGGCGATCGCGTGCGCCGCGTGCGGATCCAGGAAGCGGGATAACTAGTGCGTGCGTTCGCCGATCAGCGCGAGCGAATCGTGCTCGCGCTGATTGCGGGCATGCTTGCGCATGATGAGGACCACCGTGCCCGAAACGAACAGGCCGAACAGGATGATGGTCAGATTGACATCGAGATTCATTTTCAGCATGAAGGCATAGAACGCGAGCATGCTGAGCACCGACATGTTTTCGTTGAAGTTCTGGACCGCGATCGAATGCCCGGCGCTCATCAGGACGTGGCCCCTGTGCTGCAGCAGGGCATTCATCGGCACGACGTAATAACCGGCCAGGAAGCCGATAACGATCAGCAATACGTAAGCCAGCCAGAGACTATGCACCAGGGTCATGAACATGACCACGCCGCCCATCGCGATCCCGAGCGGCATGACCGACAGCGATTTCTTCAAGGGCACGAAACGCGCCGCCGCCGCCGCGCCGACCGCCACGCCGAGCGCGAATACGCCCTGGAACACGGCCGCCTTGTCGAGCGGCATATTGAGCGAATTCTGCGCCCATTTGAGCATGATGAACTGCAGCGTCGCGCCGGCTCCCCAGATCAGGGTCGTGGTCGCCAATGTGATCTGGCCGAGCTTATCCTTCCACAGGATCGTGAAACATTGCGCGAAATCGACCACCAGCTTGGCCGGATTGCGCTCCTGGTGCGCATAACGGGCGCCGGTATCGGGGATGCGCAGATTGAACAAGGCGGCCGCGATGTAAATCACCGTGATGACGGCGAGCGCCGCTTCGGCCGGCGTATCGATGCCGGTATCGGCCACCGGGGCGTCGAGCGCGAGCATGGCCTGGGCGACGTGCGGGTTGACAAGCGCGCCGCCCAACACCGTCCCGAGAATGATCGAGATGACGGTCAATCCCTCGATCCAGCCGTTCGCAACCACCAGTTTCTCCGGCGGCAGGAGTTCGGTGAGGATGCCGTACTTGGCGGGTGAATATGCGGCCGCGCCGAATCCGACGACGGCATAGGCAAACAATGGATGCACGTCGAAGAACATCATCGCGCAGCCGGTGATCTTGACCATGTTGGTGATGAACATGACGCGGCCCTTGGGCAGCGAATCCGCGAAGGCGCCGACGAAAGCGGCGAGCAGGACGTAGGAAATGACGAAGAATAGCTTGAGCAGCGGGGTCATCCACGCTGGTGCTTGCATTTCGATCAACAACGCCATGGCGGCGATGAGGAGCG
This sequence comes from Paucimonas sp., assembly GCA_035627375.1. Lineage (GTDB taxonomy): Bacteria > Pseudomonadota > Gammaproteobacteria > Burkholderiales > Burkholderiaceae_D > DASPLX01. The sequence continues at coordinate 320,181 of DASPLX010000037.1, forward strand.
CATTATCGGCGAGCGACGAGAAAAACTGCGCCGCCATAATCGTATAGAAACCGCGCTTCATTCAAATCCTGGGTATCACGAATTGTCTCCGGGTTGCTTTATACCATGAAATCCATGGCCGGCCTTCAATTTGCCGGGCGGCGTCATGCGGTCCTCCGGTAAAATTGCGAAGTCCTTCTCCAGATCAAATACGCATTTCATGCCCAGACCACTTGTCGCCGCGATCGATATCGGCGCCATGCGATCCAATCTCGCGGTTGCGAAACGGGCGGCTCCGCATGCCAAGGTATGGGCAGTGGTCAAGGCCGACGCTTACGGTCACGGGCTGGAGCGCGGGATGCGCGCTTTTTCTGAGGCCGACGGCCTCGGATTGGTCGAGCCCGACGGCGCGCTTCGGCTGCGCGAACTGGGTTGGCAAAAGCCCATTCTCCTGCTCGAAGGTTTTTTCGATCGGGAAGACCTCGAGGCGATCGGCGGACATGCAATCGACACGGTGATCCATTGCCATGAGCAGATCGCCATGCTCGAACACGCGCGTCCGCCGATGCCGCTCGATGTCCATTTGAAGATGAATAGCGGGATGAACCGGCTCGGCTTCGCGCCGGATGCCTTTCGCGCCGCCTACCAACGTCTGCGCGCCATTCCAGCGGTGCGCAACATCATATTGATGACGCATTTCGCCAATGCCGACGATGCCGGCAACGCCGGTCTGCCGTTCGTCGAGCAAATGGCCCGCTTTACCGAGGCGGCGGCTGGCATTCCGGGCGAGCGCAGTCTGGCCAATTCGGCAACGACGCTGTTGCATCCGGAAGCGGCGGCCGATTGGGTGCGGCCGGGGGTGATGCTGTACGGCGGCACGCCGGGCGGCAAGACGGCGGCCGAATTCGGCCTGCTGCCGGCCATGACGCTGAGCAGCGAAATCATCGGCATCCAGCAGGTGCCGTCCGGGGCGGCGGTCGGTTATGGCAGCCGCTTCGTCGCCGAGCGGCCGATGACGATCGGTGTCGTTGCCTGCGGTTATGCCGACGGCTATCCGCGTCACGCGCCGGACGGCACGCCGGTCTTGGTGGACGGCGTTCGAACCGGCATCGTCGGCCGCGTGTCGATGGATATGATCACAGTGGACCTGAGCGGCGTGCCGAACGCGCGCGTCGGCAGCAGGGTAGTGTTGTGGGGGCAGGATCTTCCGATCGACAAGGTGGCCAGCGCGGCCGGCACGATCGGTTATGAATTGATGTGCGCCTTGGCGCCGCGCGTGCGCGTGACCGAGGTTTGACGAGATTGCATTCAATGGCAAAAGCGAAAACCAATTACACCTGTACCGAATGCGGCGGCGTCTCCGCCAAGTGGGCGGGGCAATGCTCGTCCTGCGGCCAATGGAACACGCTGGTGGAAACCGTGATCGAGGCGGCCGGCAACCGCTACTCGGCGCAGCCGCAAGGCTTGGCGCAGACGACGCCGGTGATGAGTCTTGCCGACATCGAAGCCGCCGACGTGCCGCGCTTCGGGACCGGCATCGAGGAATTCGATCGCGTGCTCGGCGGCGGGCTGGTGGCCGGCGGCGTCGTGCTGATCGGCGGCGACCCGGGGATCGGCAAATCGACCCTGCTGCTGCAAGCGCTGGCGAACATGTCGCGCATGAAGAAGGCACTGTACGTCAGCGGCGAGGAATCGGGCGCGCAGATCGCCCTGCGCGCCAAGCGCCTCGCGATCGATGCGAAAGAATTGAAGCTTCAAGCCGAGATCCAGCTCGAGAAAATCCTCAATACGCTGGCTGAACAGAAGCCGCAGGTGGCGGTCATCGATTCGATCCAGACCCTGTATTCGGATGCGCTGACTTCCGCTCCCGGTTCGGTGGCGCAGGTGCGCGAGTGTGCGGCGCAACTGACGCGCGTCGCCAAGCAGTCGGGCATCACGATCATCATGGTCGGTCATGTGACGAAGGAGGGGGCGCTCGCCGGGCCGCGCGTGCTGGAGCACATCGTGGATACCGTGCTGTATTTCGAAGGCGACACGCATTCGAGCTTCCGCCTGGTGCGCGCATTCAAGAACCGCTTCGGCGCGGTCAACGAACTCGGCGTGTTCGCCATGACGGAGAAGGGTTTGAAGGGCGTATCGAATCCTTCCGCCCTGTTCCTGTCGCAGCACGACAACCAGGTCGCCGGTTCCTGCGTGATGGTGACGCAGGAGGGCACGCGGCCCTTGCTGGTGGAGATTCAGGCCCTGGTGGATACATCGCATGTGCCGAGCGCGCGCCGTTTGTCGGTGGGGCTGGAACAGAACCGATTGGCGATGCTGCTGGCCGTGCTGCATCGCCATGCCGGCATCGCCGCCTTCGATCAGGATGTCTTCATCAATGCCGTCGGCGGCGTGAAGATCACCGAGCCGGCGGCCGATCTCGCCGTCCTGCTTGCGATCCATTCATCGATGCGCAACAAGCCGCTGCCGCGCGGACTGGTGGTGTTCGGCGAGGTCGGGTTGGCCGGCGAGATTCGTCCGGCGCCGCGCGGGCAGGAACGTTTGCGCGAGGCCGCGAAGCTCGGTTTTTCGATCGCGCTGATCCCGAAATCGAATGCGCCCAAGCAGAAGATCGAGGGCTTGAGCATCATCGCGGTCGAACGCATCGACGAGGCGCTCGCCAGGATTCGCGAATGCGAGTGAGCGGCCCGCGGCAAGCGGCTACGCCGCCAGGCGCCCCGCCGTCACGCCGCTGCGGACCGCCGCTTCCAGCGTCGCCGGGTAGTCTCCCGCCGTGTAATCGCCGGCGATGAACAGGCCATCGACGCCGGTCGCGTTCGACGGGCGCGCCAGATCGGGAACGCAGGAAAAGGTTGCGCGCTTTTCCGAAATCACTTTGGTCCACAGCGGCCGCGCGAGTTCCGGCCTGCGGAACGCTTCGGCGAGCTGTTGAGCGATCGCCGCGCTCATTGCCTCATGTCCCGCTTCGATCGCCTCGGTCGATGCGCTGACCACGACGGCCAGCAGGCCGGCATGGGCGACGTCCAAGGCGCCGCGATCGAATACGAATTGCCCCCACGCCTGCCGCGCCGGTTCGTCCAGCAGCGCGAAGAACGGGCCAGGCAGGCGCAACGACGTCTCGTATTGGAGATAGCAAGTCGTGATCGGCTCGTGCGTGAACGACTTGAGGCCGGCGACATCGATCACGCCGTCGAGCAGCGCCGCCGCGCGGTCCGGCGGCGTGGCGACGACGACGGCATCGAACAGGTCATCGTCGTCCCGCGCGCCGAACGATAAGCGCCAACGCGCGCCGTCCTTTGCGATCCGCCGGACGGCTTTGCCGGTTGCGACGACACCCCCGTGCCGTTCCACGAACGCCGCCGCCTGCCGCGGAAACAAGGCGCTGAGATCGGTGCGCGGCAGCAGCATGTCGGATGCGCGCCGACTCGCCCCCAGGCTGTCGCGCAATACATTGAGGAACACCTGCGCCGAAGCCCGCTCCGGCGGCGTGTTCAACGCGGCGATGCAGAGCGGCCGCCACATCAGCTTCGTGAGCCGCTCGGTTTGATCGAAGCGGGCGAGCAATTCGGATACGCTGCAATCGCGATGCAGTCGCCATCCCATCCAGCGGGCTGTCGTCGAAAAGCGCGCCAATGCGAGCTTGTCGTCGCGGGACAGGCCGCTCGCACGCAGCAGGGCGAGCAGCATGTGCAGGGGCGCCGGCAAGCGCGCCGCGACGAAGTCCATGCAGCCGCTGTCCCGCGGATAGCGCATCTGCAGCGGCAGATGCAGCAGCGCGGCATCGACCTCGACGCCGGCCAGACGCATGACGCGCAGCGTTTCCGTATAGGCGCCGATCAGGATGTGCTGGCCGTTGTCGAGTCCGAGGTTCTCGATATCGACGCGACGCGCCCGGCCGCCGAGCGTGCGCGCCGACTCGAACAGCGCGACCCGCGCGCCGCGAGCGGCCAGTTCTACCGCCGCCGCGCAGCCGGCCCAGCCGCCGCCGATGACCGCAACCTGGCGTGCCGTCGATATCATGCGATCAGCCGAACACGAAGGTTTTCCACGCCAGCCACAGCTTGCGGATCGGCGTCAGCGAGATCCTCTGGTTCAGCACGTGGAAGCCGTCGCGACCGATCTCGTCGAGCAGGGAACGATAGATGGCGGCCATCATCAGTCCGGGGCGCTGGGTGCGGCGATCCTCGGCCGGCAGGAGGGCGAACGCTTCATCGTAGATCGTTTGCGCGCGCCGCTCCTGGAAACGCATCAATCGCTCGAAATTCTCGCTGTGCCGCGCGTTGAGGATGTCGGCCGCGGTGACGTTGAATTGCTGCAGTTCGTTGACCGGCAGATAGATGCGTCCCTTGCGCGCATCTTCGCCGACGTCGCGGATGATATTGGTCAATTGGAAGGCCAGGCCGAGCTTCTCGGCATATTGGAGGGTCTGCGGACGGGTGACGCCGAAGATGCTTGCCGAAAGAATGCCGACCACGCCGGCGACATGCCAGCAATAGCGCTGCAATCCGGCGAAATCGAGATAGCGCGTCTGGCTCAAGTCCATTTCCATGCCGTCGATGATCGCCAGCAGATGCTTGATGTCGAGCGAGTAGGTCGACAGATGCGGCAGCAAGGCCTTGGCGACGGGATGCGTCGGATTGCCTGCCTGCATCGCGGCGATTTCCTTGCGCCACCATGCCAGCTTGCTATGCGCGACCGAGACGTCGGTGCATTCGTCGACGATATCGTCCACTTCGCGGCAAAACGCATACAGCGCCGTGATCGCGCGGCGTCGTTCTTGCGGAAGGAACAGGAAGCTGTAGTAGAAACTGGAACCGCTTTGCGCGGCTTTCTGCTGGCAATATTCGTCGGGAGACATGGCCGAAGGGCGGTGTGCAAAAAATAAACACGCTATCCTAGCAGCCCGCCGCCGCGCTCACAAATGGATTCCCGCCGCGCCTTCACTCCCTCTTCATGCGCATGGCGCGCCAGGCCAGCAGCAGCCAATCGAACTTGGTCAATCGCGGCCGGCGCCGGAACACATCGTAGTCCACGGCATCGATGCGCTCGAGGATGCGTAATCCGCCTTGCACCACCAGCCGCAATTCCCATCCCACCCGCCCTGGCAGGCGCAAGGCGAGCGGGGCGCCGGAGCGCAACATGGCGCGCGCTCTTTCGACTTCGAAACGCATCAAATCCCGCCAGGCCGCCGAGAGCTTGCCTTGCGCCAGCTCTTCCTCGGTCACGCCGAAGCGCGCGAGATCTTCCCGGGGAAGATAGACGCGCTCCTTCTGCCAGTCGATGGCGACGTCTTGCCAGAAGTTGATCAGTTGCAGGGCCGAGCAGATGGCATCCGAGTCGCGCAGATTGCGTTCGTCGGCCATGCCGTACAGGTGAAGCATGAGGAAGCCGATCGGATTGGCGGAACGCCGGCAATAGTCGAGCAGGGCATCGAAACTGTCATAACGGGCGACGGCGACATCCTGTTTGAAGGCGGAAAGCAGGTCGCGAAACGGTCGCAGCGGCAGGCGATATTGCTCGATGACGGCGGCCAGGTCGCGCCAGAGCGGCTCGGCCGTGGCGTCGCCGTGCTCGATCCGCGCCAATGCCGCTTCATAAGCGTTCAAGGCGGCGATGCGGGCCGGCGGCGATGCGTCGCCTTCGTCGGCGAGATCGTCGGCGCTGCGCGCGAACCGGTAGATGGCTTCTACCGCCGGGCGCAGCCGCGCCGGAAGCAGGATCGAGGCGACCGGGAAATTTTCGTAATGATCAATTGACATCGTCAGGTAAATGACTAAAAAGTCATATGCAAATCCGTTCGGACCTGCTTATAATTACTAACCGACGGGTCAGTAATATCGTGGTAGTCCAACATGACGATTTTACAACTCCGGATAGAAATAGTTTTTGCCGATAGCTTCATCGCGGGGCAAAGTGTAGCGTAGCGCGGAGGCCGGCCGCATCGCCGGCGTCCGCCATGGTCGGTAAGTCTTTGTCCGCAACTGTTTAAAGGAAAGTGCCGTGGCCGCTCTCAACAAAAAGTCTGGAATCGTGAAGCAAGCCTTCGTTCGCAATTGGAAGGGGAGCGCCGTCGTCATGGCAGCGTTCGTGTTGGCGGGATGTTCCAAGCCGGTCGAAAAGGTCGAGGATATCCGTCCGGTACGAGCGGTTCGCCTGGCGGCGGACACGGCCGATGTGGTGGCCGAATTTCCCGGCGAAGTGCGGTCGCGCGTCGAATCGCGGCTCGGCTTCCGGGTCGGAGGCAAGATCATCGCGCGCAAGGTCGATGTGGGTGCCATGGTCAAGCGTGGCCAACCGTTGATGCAGCTCGATCCGCAAGACTTGCAGCTGGCGCAGGCCCAGGCGAATGCGGGCCTCAAGGCCGCCGAGAGCAATCGCGATCTGGCACGCGCCGAATTCAAGCGATACCAGGAATTGCGCGAAAAGAATTTCGTCAGCCAGGCCGTGCTCGATGCCAAGGAAACCGCTTACAAGGCGGCGCAGGCCAGTTATGAACAAGCCTCGGCCGCGTTCAAGAACCAATCCAACCAGGCCGGTTATGCCACCCTGGTCGCCGATATCGACGGCGTCGTGACCGGCATCGATGCCGAAGTCGGCCAGGTGGTGGCTCCCGGCACTCCGGTCGTGCGCGTTGCCGCGCTCGGCGAAAAGGAAGTCGTGGTCGGCATTCCGGAAAACCAAGTCGAGGCGGTGCGCCGTATCGGCGACGTGAAAGTGCGGACCTGGGCCAATCCGGAGGGCGCCATCCCGGGCAAGATCCGTGAAATATCGCCGATCGCCGATCCGGTCACGCGCACCTATACCGCCAAGATCTCGATTCCCGCCGCGCCCCAGGACGTCAAGCTCGGCATGACCGCCTATGTCACGTTCGCAACCAAGACCGCCAATCCGATGCTGCGCGTGCCGTTGACTGCCTTGATGCAAGACAAGGGCGCGACCGCCGTCTGGGTGGTCGAAGGCGGCGCGGTCAAGCTGGTTCCCGTGCGCCTTGCCGCTTCCGCAGGCAACGATCTGCTGGTGGCGGGCGGCTTGACCGCCGGGCAGACCATCGTCACCGCGGGCGTCAATCTGCTCAAGCCGGGACAGAAGGTCAAGATTCTCGACGATGGCGTGGTCGGCCCGAGTTCCGGGCAAACGATGGCGCGGGATGACGGCAAGGGCGATCCGCAGCAGAACGGCGAGCCGGGCATCAAGCCGGTGGCTGCCGTCGCCTCGCAGGCCGCTTCCGTTTCCCTGGTCGGCGCCGCCTCGATCGCCGCCAGCGCCGCCGCCGGAGCCGCCAAATGAAAGGCGGCTTCAATCTTTCGCGCTGGGCGCTCGAACACATTCCGCTGACGCGTTATCTGATCGCCGTGCTGCTGATCGGCGGCATTCTGAGCTATGGCCGTTTGGGGCAGGACGAGGATCCGCCGTTCACCTTCCGCGCCATGGTGGTGCGCGCCATCTGGCCGGGGGCGACGGCACTGCAGATGGCCGATCAAGTCACCGACAAGCTGGAAAGGAAATTGCAGGAGGCGCCGTATGTCGACAAGATTCGCAGCTACTCCAAGCCGGGCGAGACGCTGATCATCCTGCAATTGCGCGAGTCGACGCCGCCGAAGGATGTGCCGAACGCGTGGTATCAAGTGCGCAAGAAGATCGGCGACATCCGAGGCACGCTGCCCGCCGGCGTGATCGGTCCGTTCTTCAACGACGAATTCGGCGATACCTATGGATCGATCTTCGCGATCTCCGCCGACGGGTTTTCCTACGCCGAGGTGAAGGAGTACGCCGATTTCGTGCGCCAGCAATTGCTGCGCGTGCCGTCGGTGGCCAAGGTCGAGTTGTTCGGCGTGCAGGACGAGAAGATCTATGTCGAGTTCTCGCACAAGAAGTTCGCGCAGCTCGGCATTCCGTTCGAGTCGATCGTCGCGCAACTGAATGCGCAGAACGCGGTGGAAGCCACCGGCGTGCTGGTGACGCCGACCGACAATCTGCAGGTGCGCGTCAGCGGCGCCGTGAAGTCGCTGAAGGATCTCGAAAACTTCGAGCTGCGCGCCAATGGCACAACGTTCCGTCTCGGCGACTTCGCGGTCGTCAAGCGCGGATACAAGGATCCGCCGCAGGACAAGATGCGTTACAACGGCAAGGAAGTCATCGGTCTCGGCGTCTCGATGGAGAAGGGCGGCGACATCATCGACCTCGGCCGCAACCTGCAGACGGCGGTCGAGCAGATCAAGGGCAAGCTGCCGGTCGGCATCGAGCTCGAGCACGTGGCGAACCAGCCCAAGGCGGTCGCCAATTCCGTCAACGAGTTCTTGCGGGCGCTGACCGAAGCCGTGCTGATCGTGCTCGCCGTCAGCTTCGTTGCGCTCGGTTTCCATACGAAGCCGTTCCGCATCGACATCCGCCCGGGCCTGGTCGTCGCCCTGACGATTCCGCTCGTGCTCGCGGTGACCTTCCTGTTCATGTACATTTTCTCGATCGACCTGCACAAGATCTCGCTCGGCGCCCTGATCATCGCTCTGGGCCTCCTGGTCGACGACGCCATCATCGCGGTCGAGATGATGGTCCGCAAGATGGAAGAGGGATTGTCGCGCTTCGACGCGGCCACCTTCGCCTATACGTCGACGGCCATGCCGATGCTGACCGGCACGTTGATCACGGCGGCGGGCTTCCTGCCGATCGGTTTGGCGAAGTCGGCGGCGGGCGAATATACGTTCTCGATGTTCTCCGTGAACGCCTTGGCGTTGCTCATCTCCTGGTTCGCCGCCGTCTTGTTTACGCCTTATATCGGCTACGTGTTGCTGAAAGTGAAACCGGCCGCCAGCGCCGATGGTCATCATGAATTGTTCGATACGCCTTTCTATACGCGTTTCCGCGCTCTCGTGAGCTGGTGCGTCGAATGGCGCAAGACCACGATCGCGTTGACGCTCGGCGTGTTCATGCTCGGCGTGTTCGGCTTCCGTTTCATCGAACAGCAGTTCTTCCCGGATTCGAGCCGGCCGGAACTGATGGTGGAAATGTGGCTGCCGGAAGGCACCGCGTTCGCCGCGACCGAAGTGCAAGCCAAGAAATTCGAAGCCTTCATCCGCAAGCAGGAAGGCGTGGAAAGCGTGACGACTTATGTCGGTACCGGCAGCCCGCGTTTCTATATGCCGCTCGATCAGATTTTCCCGCAGACCAACGTTTCGCAGATCGTCGTGCTGCCCAAGGACGCGAAGGCGCGCGAAGACTTGCGCAAGAAGATTCTCGCCGTCTTCAAGACCGACTTCCCGGAAGTGCGCGGCCGCGTGAAGCTGCTGCCGAACGGGCCGCCGGTGCCGTATCCGGTCCAGTTCCGGGTCAGCGGCGGCGAGGTGGACAAGGTGCGCGCGATCGCCGACCAGGTGAAAGAGGTCATGCGCGCCAACCCGAATACGCTCGGCGTGAACGACAATTGGAACGAGTCGGTGAAGGTGTTGCGCCTGGAGCTCGATCAGGACAAGCTGCGTGCCCTCGGTGTGACGTCGCAGGCCGTGATGCGCGCCGCGAACACGATCCTGAGCGGCACCACGATCGGCCAATTCCGCGAGAACGACAAGTTGATCGATATCGTCGTCCGTCAACCGGTCGACGAGCGCTCCACGATCACGGCCGCGCAAGAGGCGAATATCCAGACCGCGAGCGGCCGGTCCATTCCGCTGTCGCAACTCGCGCGCCCGCATTTCGTCTGGGAGCCGGGCGTGGTATGGCGTGAAGGGCGCGAGTGGGCGATTACGGTCCAGTCCGACGTCGTCGACGGCGTTCAAGGTCCGACCGTCTCGAGCCAGATCAGCCCGAAGCTGGACAAGTTGCGCGCGGAGTTGCCGGCGGGTTACAAGATCGAGCTGGCCGGCGCCGCCGCCGATAGCGGCAAGGCGCAGCAGTCGATCGCCGTCAACGTGCCGCTCGTGATCTTCATCATCTTCACGCTGTTGATGCTGCAGTTGCACAGCTTCTCGCGCTCGGTCCTGGTGTTCCTCACCGGTCCGCTCGGCATTGCCGGCGCGGCGCTCGGGCTGTTGATTCTGCAGCGGCCCTTCGGCTTCGTCGCTCAGTTGGGCGTGATCGCGTTGTTCGGCATGATCATCCGGAACTCGGTGATCCTGATCGACCAGATCGAGCACGACATCGCCAACGGCACGCCGGCGTGGGATGCCGTCATCGAGGCGGCCGTGCGGCGCTTCCGTCCGATCATCCTGACCGCCGCTGCGGCGGTGCTGGCGATGATCCCGTTGTCGCGCTCCGTCTTCTGGGGGCCGATGGCGGTGGCGATCATGGGCGGCTTGATCATCGCCACGGCCCTGACCCTGTTGTTCCTGCCGGCGCTGTATGCCGCCTGGTTCCGGGTGCGCAAGCCCGCAGGGCATGGGCGGTCGGTCATCGCGCCCGAGCCGAGCATGGCTGAATAGTCCGCTGACGCCCGCGTTCCGCATTGCTTCCGCCGAACGGTGCAATGCGGGTACGCAAACGAGGCCGCGGCGGAAGCGGATTGGCCGGTAAGGCAGGCGGCTTTGCCGGCGGACGTAAGCAAAATGGCAAAAAACGCGACAGCCGGGAAAAAAATCCAGTAGAATGCTCGGTTGAAGTTGAAGAGCCGACAGGCAAAGCAGGGCGACCATTTTTCACTTCGCGGTCGCCCTTTCCTTTTGGTTCGATAAAAACAAACCGCGAGGATGGCGAAATTGGTAGACGCACCAGGTTTAGGTCCTGACGCCAGCAATGGTGTGGGGGTTCGAGTCCCCCTCCTCGCACCATGGGATTGAATTTTTACTTTTTGGACGATTTACATGGCAACTGCAGTCGAAACCCTGGACAAACTTGAGCGCCGCATCACGATCACGCTTCCGCTGGATGACGTGAAGGCGGAAGTTGAAAAGCGTCTGAAAGTCCGTGCCCGCACGGCGAAAGCGCCGGGCTTCCGTCCGGGTAAAGTCCCCATGAAGCTGGTTGCCCAGCAATACGGCTACCAGGTCGAGACCGAAGTGCTGAACGACAAGGTCGGCCGCGCTTTCAACGAAGCCGCCGCCGAGAATAATCTGCGCGTCGCCGGCTTTCCTCGCATCGAGCCCAAGAGCGGCGCCGCGGAAGGCTCCATCGCCTTCGACGCGACCTTCGAAATCTATCCGGACGTGAAAATCGGCGATCTGTCGTCCGTCGAAGTCGAGAAGACCGTCGCCCAGGTGAGCGATGCGGAAATCGACAAGACCATCGATATCCTGCGCAAGCAACGCGTCCATTTCCATGTCAAGGGCGAGCAGGGCGCGCACGGCGACGGCGGCGCGGATACCTCCGCGCAAAATGGCGATCGCGTGACGGTCGATTTCGTCGGCAAGATCGACGGCGTCGAGTTCCAGGGTGGCAAGGCCGACAACTACAGTTTCGTGCTTGGCGAAGGCCGCATGCTGCCGGAGTTCGAAGCGGCCGCTCTCGGCTTGAAGGTCGGCGAATCCAAGACCTTTCCGCTGTCTTTCCCCGAGGACTACCACGGCAAGGATGTCGCCGGCAAGACCGCCGAATTCACGATCACGATGAAGAAGGTCGAGTGGGCGCATATGCCGGAAGTCGACGCCGAGTTTGCGAAATCGCTGGGTATCGCCGACGGCGACCTCGCTAAAATGCGCGAAGACATCAAGGCCAATCTCGAGCGTGAAGTCAAGGGACGCACCAAGTCCAAGACCAAGGACAGCGTGATGGACGCGCTGATCAAGGTCTCCGAACTCGACGTGCCGAAGGCGTTGATCGAGCAAGACGTGGAGCGCTTGGTCGAGATGACGCGTCAGGACATGGCCCAGCGCGGTATGAATGTCAAGGACATGCCGTTTCCGCCGGAGCTCTTTTCCGCGCAAGCCGAACGTCGCGTCCGCCTCGGCCTGATCCTCGCCGAACTGGTGAAGACCAACAATCTGCAGGCGACCGCCGAACAGGTGAAGGCTCAGGTCGAGGAATTCGCGCAGAGCTACGAAGACCCGCAGCAAGTTGTGAAGTACTATTACGCTGACCGTCGCCGCCTCGCGGAAGTTGAGGCTCTTGTTTTGGAAGAAAACGTCGTCAACTACGTGCTGGGCAAGGCGAAAGTCACCGACAAGTCGGTCGCGTTCGACGAATTGATGGGCACCGGCGCGCAGGCGTAATTGCTTGTGCGCTCTTCCTAAGGAACCTGAGGAAAGCATATGACAAGCAATTTTGGAAACTCGGCGCTCGATACCCAGATGCTCGGCCTGGTGCCGATGGTGATCGAGCAGAGCGGCCGCGGCGAGCGTGCGTACGATATTTATTCGCGCCTGCTGAAAGAACGCGTGATCTTCCTGGTCGGGCCCGTGACCGATCAGGCGGCGAACCTCGTCGTTGCGCAGATGCTGTTCCTGGAAAGCGAAAATCCGGACAAGGACATCTCGTTGTACATCAACTCCCCGGGCGGTTCGGTCTCGGCCGGTCTGGCGATCTACGACACGATGCAGTTCATTAAGCCGGACGTGTCCACGTTGTGCACCGGTCTTGCGGCGTCGATGGGTGCGTTTCTCCTGGCCGCCGGCGCCAAGGGCAAGCGATATTCGCTGCCGAACTCGCGCATCATGATCCATCAGCCTTTGGGCGGTGCGCAGGGGCAGGCGACGGATATCGAGATCCAAGCACGGGAGATCCTGTACTTGCGCGAGCGTCTGAACCACATCCTGGCCGAACAGACAGGTCGCAGCATAGAGCAGATCGCTCGCGACACCGATCGCGACAACTTCATGTCTGCCGATGCGGCGGTCGATTACGGCATGATTGACAAGGTATTAACCCGGCGCGCTTGATCGGCAGTTTGCGTGCATCGATCGATATGTCAAACGCCCGGGCGCAACAGCCCGGGCTTTTTAGTTTCGCCTTCCGTCGTTCGGCTTCGCGTAGGCGTTGTCGGATCCTTGTCGAACCTGGCGCTTTCATTTTTATCAAGCGTGTAACCACGGCGATGCGGCGCTAATTCGCGCGCAAAAGCCACTCCTGTTTTCTTTCGAAATTCCCACTTTTCTTGCGTCGTGGCGTGACGAATCCGGAATTCGAAGGTAATATCAAACCAAGACTTCTACCTATCTGTGTCCCATGTCTGACAAAAAATCCTCCAGCGGCGAAAAATTGCTCTACTGCTCGTTCTGCGGGAAGAGCCAGCACGAGGTGAAGAAGCTCATCGCAGGCCCGTCCGTTTTCATTTGCGACGAGTGCATCGATTTATGCAATGACATCATTCGTGATGAGGCCGCGAGCGTCGAATCCGTCGCCGGCCCGAAGTCGGATTTGCCGGCGCCGCAGGAAATCTGCGAGATTCTGGATCAATACGTGATCGGCCAGCAGACGGCCAAGCGTATTCTGTCCGTGGCGGTCTACAATCATTACAAGCGCCTGAAGCATCTCGGCAAGAAAGACGATGTCGAACTCGCTAAGAGCAATATCCTCCTGGTCGGCCCGACAGGTTCCGGCAAGACACTGCTGGCACAGACTTTGGCGCGGCTGTTGAACGTGCCCTTCGTGATCGCGGATGCGACGACACTGACCGAGGCAGGCTATGTCGGCGAGGACGTCGAAAACATCATCCAGAAGCTTTTGCAGAACTGCAATTACGAAGTCGAGAAGGCGCAGAAGGGGATCGTTTATATCGATGAGATCGACAAGATTTCCCGCAAGTCGGACAATCCCTCGATCACGCGCGACGTCTCCGGCGAGGGTGTACAGCAAGCCTTGCTGAAACTGATCGAAGGCACGATGGCCTCCGTTCCGCCGCAGGGCGGACGCAAGCATCCGAATCAGGACTTCGTCCAGATCGATACGACCAACATTCTGTTCATCTGCGGCGGCGCCTTCGACGGCCTCGCCAAGATCATTTCGAATCGCTCGGAAAAGAGCGGCATCGGTTTTTCCGCGAGCGTCAAAAGCCAGAGCGAGCGCAATGCAAGCGAGGTCCTGCTCGATGTGGAGCCCGAGGATCTGATCAAATTCGGCTTGATACCAGAACTCGTCGGTCGTTTGCCGGTTGTGGCGACCTTGAGTGAACTCAACGAGGACGCCTTAATCCAAATTCTGCTGGAACCGAAGAACGCCCTGATCAAGCAATACGCTAAGCTTTTACAAATGGAAGGCGCGGAACTTGAGGTCAGGCCGGCGGCGTTGCATGCGATTGCAAAGAAGGCGTTGGCGCGCAAGACCGGTGCCCGCGGCTTGCGCTCGATCCTGGAGCATGCCTTGCTGGATGTGATGTATGAATTGCCCAGCGTGCAGAACGTCGCCAAGATCGTGATCGATGAAAATACGATCATGAATGGCGCCAAGCCATTGCTGATCTACCATGAACAGCCGAAGGTTTCCGGAGCAAAGCAATAACAGAGGCAACAACGCTGCGAAAAAATCGCTCAAGAGAAAGTTTTTTTGCGGAAACGCAGTACAATTTACTCTAAGAAAAATTATCGAGGCTTCGATCGCAAAGCCACACGGGGGTAACTTCGAGTGTGGCTTTTTTTATTGCCCTTGTAAAAAGGTGATTTTTGTAAATATTGGGACTTGTGTTTTGGCCCTTTGCGCCAACATCTGTAACGAGGATTTTTGATAAGGCTCGCCATGTCGACTACTACAATCACTGAACACACCCAATTACCATTGCTGCCATTGCGAGACGTGGTCGTTTTTCCGCATATGGTGATCCCGCTGTTCGTCGGCCGACCCAAATCGATCAAGGCGCTCGAAGCGGCGATGGAGCAAGGCAAGAGCATCATGCTCGCCGCTCAGAAGGCCGCCGCCAAGGACGAGCCGTCCGCCAACGATATCTACGAGATCGGTTGTGTCGCCAACATCCTGCAAATGCTGAAGCTGCCGGATGGTACGGTGAAGGTCCTGGTTGAAGGTGCGCAGCGTGCGCGCATTCATCACATCAGCGAACTCGAGACGCATTTCATCGCCGAATTGACGCCGGTCGAGTCCGAGGCCGGCGACCCTTCGGAAGTCGAAGCTTTGCGCCGTGCGATCATTCAGCAGTTCGATCAATACGTGAAATTGAACAAGAAGATTCCGCCGGAGATCCTGACTTCGCTGGCTGGAATCGACGATCCGGGCCGCCTTGCCGATACGATCGCCGCGCATCTGCCGCTCAAACTTGAGCAAAAGCAGATCATCCTCGAGATCTTCAATATCGCCAAACGTCACGAACACTTGCTCGGCCAGCTCGAGGGCGAACTCGACATACTGCAGGTCGAGAAACGCATTCGCGGTCGCGTCAAGCGCCAGATGGAAAAATCGCAGCGCGAGTATTATCTGAACGAGCAGGTCAAGGCGATTCAGAAGGAACTCGGCGAGGGCGACGAGGGGGCGGACCTCGAAGAGCTCGAGAAGAAGATCATCGCCGCCAAGATGCCCAAGGAAGCCCGGGACAAGGCCCAGAGCGAATTGAAGAAGCTCAAGCTGATGTCGCCCATGTCCGCAGAGGCGACGGTCGTGCGCAACTACATCGATACGCTGATCGGCTTGCCGTGGAAGAAAAAGTCCAAGGTCAACAACGATCTTGCCAACGCCGAGAAAGTACTGGAAGACGAGCACTACGGTCTCGAAAAGGTCAAAGAGCGCATTCTCGAGTATCTCGCCGTTCAGCAACGCGTCGACAAGGTCAAGGCGCCGATCCTGTGCCTGGTCGGTCCGCCCGGCGTCGGCAAGACCTCGCTCGGCCAATCGATCGCGCGTGCGACCAATCGCAAGTTCGTGCGCATGGCCTTGGGCGGCGTGCGCGACGAAGCCGAGATTCGCGGCCATCGCCGTACCTACATCGGTTCGATGCCCGGCAAGATCCTGCAGAGCCTGACCAAGGTGGGTGTGCGCAATCCGCTGTTCCTGCTCGATGAAGTGGACAAGCTCGGCATGGATTTCCGAGGTGATCCCGCTTCCGCGCTGCTCGAGGTGCTCGATCCGGAGCAGAACCATACGTTCTCGGATCATTACATCGAGGTGGATTTCGACCTGTCCGACGTGATGTTCGTGGCGACGTCGAACTCGTTCAATATTCCGCCGGCGCTGCTGGATCGCATGGAGGTGATTCGCCTCGCGGGTTACACCGAGGACGAGAAGACTCATATCTCGATGCGCTACCTGCTGCCGAAGCAAATCAAGAACAACGGTCTGAAGGATGACGAGATCACGGTATCGGAGTCGGCGATTCGCGACATCATCCGCTATTACACGCGCGAGGCCGGTGTGCGTTCGCTCGAGCGCGAGATCTCGAAGATCTGCCGCAAGGTCGTGAAGATGCTGCTGCTGAAGAAGCAAGACCGGAAAGTCACCGTCACATCCAAGAATCTCGACAAATTCCTCGGCGTGCGGCGTTTCGATTTCGGCATGGCCGAGAAGGAAAACCAGGTCGGTCAAGTGGTCGGTCTCGCATGGACCGAAGTGGGCGGGGATTTGCTGACCATCGAAGCGATGACGATGCCCGGAAAGGGCGGCGTGATCCGCACCGGTACTCTCGGCGACGTCATGAAGGAGTCGATCGAGGCGGCGCGCACCGTGGTGCGCAGTCGCGCGAAGCGGCTCGGCGTCAAGAGCGACGTATTCGAGAAGACCGATATCCATATCCATGTTCCGGAAGGCGCCACGCCGAAGGATGGCCCGTCTGCCGGCATTGCCATGACGACCGCTCTGGTATCGGTATTTACCGGTATTCCGGTGCGCGCCGACGTCGCGATGACAGGGGAAATCACGTTGCGCGGCGAAGTGTTGCCGATCGGTGGATTGAAGGAGAAATTGCTGGCCGCGCATCGCGGCGGAATCAAGACCGTCTTGATCCCGGAGCAGAATGTCAAGGATCTGGCGGATATTCCGGACAATGTGAAGAACAGGCTTGAAATCGTTCCGGTGCGCTGGATCGACAAGGTGCTCGAAGTCGCTCTCGAGCGGCAGCCCGTGCCGCTGACCGACGAAGAAGCGACGGCCGCCGCGGCGGCCGTCACCAAAGCCGCGGAGTCGGCCGAAGCGGTGGTTACACACTGAACCTGACACTATCCTTACAGGCGCCTTTCGAGGCGCCTTTTTTGTGCCCGCTTGGAATGCCGATCGATCGGTTTGCCAGGAAACCCTTATGCCATGCGGGTTTGCGGGGGAAACAGCTTGACATGAGGCAACGTGACTTGTTTAATACCGTCTGCAGTTTCCGCTGCGTAACTCAAGTACATAAGTAACTATGCGGCCCTAGAACGCCTATGCGCACTTAACCTTCGAGAGGGGACATCAGTGAACAAAACCGAATTGATCGATCACATCGCAAAGACCGCCGACATCTCCAAGGCGGCCGCCACGCGTTCGCTCGATGCCATCATCGGCGCCGTCAAGACAACATTGAAGAAAAACGGTACCGTGACTCTGGTCGGCTTCGGCACCTTCTCCGTCGGCAAGCGCGCTGCGCGCACCGGCCGCAATCCGCGGACCGGAGCGGCGATAAAAATCAAAGCTGCGAAAGTTCCTAAATTTAGGCCTGGCAAAGCGCTTAAAGATGCGGTAAACTAATGTTTTTGGCGTGGTGACAACGCCAGCAATGGCTGACTTGGCAAAGAAGGGTGCTTAGCTCAGTTGGTAGAGCGGCGCCCTTACAAGGCGTAGGTCGGGAGTTCGAGCCTCTCAGCACCCACCAGATAGCTCAGTCATTGCAAGAGCAGGTTTTAGCAGTTTAGGAGTGGTAGTTCAGTCGGTTAGAATACCGGCCTGTCACGCCGGGGGTCGCGGGTTCGAGTCCCGTCCACTCCGCCAATACCGAGGAAAGGCGAACGCAAGTTCGCCTTTTTTCATATGGGCCGCATCCTGGAGTTTCATCGGGGCATTGGATTTTCGAGTGTTCCGCCGAGGCGCCGGAAATGAGACCTTCTAAATTTGTTTGTGATTGGTGACCATGTTCGATTTTGTCCGTACCCATCAACGCTTGATGCAGTTCGTGCTGCTTCTGTTCATTTTCCCGTCGTTCGCGTTTTTCGGTATCGAGAGTTATTCCCGTCTGAGCGACGACGACAACGCGGTCGCCAAGGTGGCCGGCGTATCGATCACCCAGCAGGAATTCGACGCTGCCCAACGCGAACAGACCGAGCGTCTGCGCCAGATGTTCGGCGCCCAGTTCGATCCGAAGATGCTCGAGACTCCGGAAGCCAAGCAAGGCATCCTCGATAACCTGATTGCCCAGAAGGCGCTGGCGGCCGAAGCCGCGCGTAACCGCCTGACGGTATCGGACCAGTCGCTGCAGCAGACGATTCTCGGCATTCCCGGGCTGACCACGCCCGACGGCAAGTTCGATGGCGAGCGTTATAAGGCCTTGTTGGCGATGCAAGGGATGACGCCTGCGATGTATGAATCGCGTTTGCGCGGCGACTTGACGGTGCAGCAGGTCAATGCCGCCGTGCAGTCGACGGCATTCGCTCCTAAGACCGTGGCGGCCCGCCTGTCCGATCTCAACGACCAGGAACGCGAAGTCCAGGAGTTATCGTTCAAGGCTGCGGATTTCGTGTCGCAGGTGAAGATCACGGACGAGTTGCTCAAGGCTTATTACGACAAGAACGCCAGCCAGTTTGAAATCCCGGAGCAGGCGAAAGCGGAATATGTCGTATTGACGCTCGATACCGTTGCCTCCGAGATCAACGTTTCGGACGCGGACATCAAGTCGTATTACGACCAGAACCAGAAACGCTACGGCACCGAAGAGCAGCGCCGCGCCAGCCATATCCTGATTTCCGTGAAGAAGGATGCGTCGGCGGCGGACAAGGCCGCGGCGAAGAAGAAAGCCGAGGATCTGCTGGCTCAGGCGCGCAAGAATCCGGCCGACTTCGCGAAGCTTGCCAAGGAAAATTCCCAGGATCCCGGTTCCGCGGAGCGCGGCGGCGATCTCGATTTTTTTGCCAAGGGCATGATGGTCAAGCCGTTCGAAGAAGCAACCTACAAGCTCAAGCAAGGCGAAATCAGCGATGTCGTCGAATCCGAATTCGGATACCACATCATCCAGCTGACGGGAATCAAGCCGGCTGCGATCAAGCCGTTCGACGAGGTGAAGGGTGAAATCGCTGCGGAGATCAAGAAGCAGCAGGCGGCGAAGAAGTTCACCGAAATGGCCGAGGTGTTCAGCAATACGGTATACGAGCAGGCCGACAGCCTGAAACCGGTTGCCGACAAGCTCAAGCTGAAGATCGAGACGGCGACCAATCTGACGCGCAAGCCGAATCCGGTGTTCGGCCCGATGCCGTTCAACAACGAGAAATTCCTGAAGGCTCTGTTCTCCGACGATTCGATCAAGAACAAGCGCAATACGGAGGCGGTGGAGGTCGCGGCAAACACCTTGATCGCGGGCCGTATCGCCGAATACAAGCCGACCACCAAGCGCTCGCTCGACGAAGTCAAGGATGTGGTTCGCGAACGCGTGACACAGGAAGAGGCGGCCAAATTGGCCAAGAAGGCTGGCGAAGAGAAACTGGCCGCGTTGAAGGCGAAGGACGATACGGCCGGCTTCGGCGATGCCAAGATCGTGTCGCGCTCCAAGCCGGTGGAAATCCATCCGAAGGCATTGAGCGCGGTGATGAAAGCCGATGCGGCGAAGTTGCCGGCTTATGTCGGCGTCGATCTCGATAACCGCGGCTATGCCGTGTATCGCATCACCAAGGTGTCCCAACCCGCCGCTCCCGACATGGCGCGCCGCCAGGCGGAACAGCAGCAGATTTCCAACGTGCTGGCGCAGCAGGAAATGTTGGCCTATATCGAAGTGTTGAAGCGGAAGGCGAAGACCGAGGTGCTCAAGCCGATCGCGGCCGCCGCGGCGGCCGGCGATGCGAATGCACAGGGTTCGGAACCGAAATAAGGACTTTTCCCGGTCATGAAAAAGGCGCTGCCGATTGCAGCGCCTTTTTTTATGATGCCAGCAGCGAATCGCTGCGGTCGACGGGCGCGTCAAGGATCGGCCAGCAATTGCCGCGCAAGCGCTTCGAACGACGCGGGCGCGATATCCTCGAGCGCGACTTGCCGGGCCTGGCCGAACTGGACGAAATTCCGCTCGATCGAGCGCAAATAAGCGGGATCGTAATGATCGACCAGCAATTCTCCGACCAATGGCTCGATGCGGCCCGTACTCGCCATTGCCTGCCAGCGCGAGATCTTTTCCCGGCCATGCAACGGCAGCAAGCACTCGAGCTGCGCATTCAGCAAGTCCGGCGCCTCGATGAAATGCGGGTAGTCCTGCATCAGCAATCGCACGCGCTGCTCCTGCGGCAGGTGCAATGAAATGCAGGGCGACGCGCGCATGCGTTCCATCAGGGCATCCGGTACGCGCAATTGGCCGACTTTCTTGCTTTCCGATTCGACGAAGACCACACGTTGCGGATCGCAGTGGCGCAGGGCGTGCCAGATGCTGCTTTCGAAGGTTTTTTGCGTCGGCTGCGGTTCGCTCGGCAGGTTGCCGAGCACGGAACCGCGATGTGCCGCGAGTTGTTCCAGGTCGAGGACTTGAGCGCCGGCGGAGGCCAACGTCTGCAGCAGTCGGCTCTTCCCGTTTCCTGTGGTGCCGCATACGACCCGGAACCGGAAGCGCGCCGGCATCTCCGCCAGTTCGGCATTCACGTGACGGCGGTATTCCTTGTATCCGCCGTCGAGCTGTACTGCCGGCCAGCCGATCTTCGCCAGGATATGGGCCATCGATCCGCTGCGGTTGCCGCCGCGCCAGCAATAGACGAGCGGTTTCCAGTCGCGCGGTTTGTCGAGGAATTGGGCATCGATGTGGCGCGCGATATTGCGCGCCACCAGTGCCGCGCCGACCTTTTTCGCCTCGAATGCGTTGACCTGTTTGTAGAGCGTTCCGACGCGGGCGCGCTCTTCGTCGTCCAGCACGGGGCAGTTAATGGCGCCGGGAATATGGTCTTCGGCGAATTCCGCCGGACTTCTGGCATCGATGATGGCATCGAATTCGTCGAGCAAGGGAAGGACGTCCGCGAAGCGGAGCAGAGCAGGATACTTCATCGATTCATTTTGTCAGCAAGGGCTTCAGATGCGGCCATACCGCGTCGAGCATGATCGGCTGCGCCTGCGCCGTCGGGTGAATGCGATCGGCCTGGAACAGCTCCGGCCGTTCGGCGACGCCTTCGAGCAGAAAGGGCACCAGGGCCGATTTCGTTTCCTTCGCCAGCCGGGAATACATCGCAAAGAATTTGCCGGTGTATTCGGCGCCATAATTCGGCGGGATGCGCATGCCTACCAACAGTACCCGCGAACGCTGTTTCCGGGCCGCCGCGATCATGTCGCGCAGGTTCGCCTCCGCCGCGGCGATCTGCAATCCGCGCAGGGCATCGTTGGCGCCCAGTTCGATGATCACGACATCCGGGCGGTGCTTCTCGAGCAAGGGAGGGAGGCGCGATTTTCCGCCGCTGGTGGTATCGCCGCTGATGCTGGCGTTGACGACCCTGGCCTCGATCTTTTCCTGCTGCAAACGCTTTTCCAGTAGAGGCACCCAGCCGGTGCCGCGAGCGAGTCCGTATTCCGCGGAAAGGCTGTCGCCCACCACGAGTATCGTTTTTGATGCAGAATAGGCGCTCGTTGTTGCCGTCAGCGCGAAGGCCAACAACACGACGGCCCGCAGAAGATGCGTTTGCCGCATCCAATTTCCCATCCAATTCTTCGTGTGATTTCGCATGCCTGACAATTTCGATGTTTCTCCGGCGATCGAAGCGATCAATCTGACCAAACGGGTCGCCGACGCGACCGGAGAGCTGACGATTCTGCAAAACGTGGATTTTACCGTGCCGGCCGGCGCGACGCTCGCGATTGTCGGCGCGTCCGGCTCGGGAAAGTCGACCCTGCTCGGTCTCTTGGCAGGGCTCGACACGCCGTCGGAAGGCACGGTGAAGCTCGGCGGCGTCGATATCTTCGCGCTCGACGAGGACGGCCGGGCGGCCCTGCGCAAGGCCAGGCTCGGCTTCGTGTTCCAGTCGTTCCAACTCCTGGCCCATTTAACGGCGCTTGAAAACGTGATGCTGCCGCTCGAATTGCGCGGCGACGCCGATGCCAAGCGCAAGGCGGCGGCGATGCTGGAGCGGGTCGGTCTTGCAAGCCGCCTCAAGCACTATCCGAAGTATCTATCGGGAGGGGAGCAGCAGCGCGTCGCGCTGGCGCGCGCCTTCGTATGCGAGCCTCCGTTGCTGTTCGCCGACGAGCCGACCGGCAGTCTCGATGCGGCGACCGGCGACGCGGTCATCCGCCTGATGTTCGAGCTGAACAAGGAGCGCCAATCGACGCTGGTGCTGGTGACGCACGACCCGGCGATCGCCGGCATGTGCGCGCGCGTGATCACGATCGCCGCCGGCAGGATCCTGCGCAGCGCCTAATGCTCCATCCAGGTGAATGTGACGAGTTATGCCGCGCTGATCGGAAACGATAGCAAGGCGTCGAGCGCAGCCAGGGTGGTCTCCCTCGCGAGCATCGGCAACGCCGCTATCGCTTTCGAGCAGTTGGCAGAACCGTCGAATTTATCCGGATGGATCACTAGATCTGGCCGCCGACGAGCGCGTTCAGGGCGCGGCGTATCGCGGGAATCAATTCGCCGGCCGTCAATCCGATGGGGCCGATGCCTTGCACGACCAGCATGTCCGCCGCGAGGCCATGCAGCCAGACCGCGCCCAATGCCGCTTCCCGGACCGGCCAGCCTTGCGCGAGGAGTGCGCCGCACATGCCCGCCAGGACATCTCCGCTTCCCGCGGTTGCCAGACCGGGATTGCCGGTCGGATTGATGAACGCTTGTTCATCGGGTAGCGCGATGACGGTTCCCGAACCCTTGAGCACGACGACCGCTTGAAAGCGTTGCGCCAGGCTCCTGGCGGCTGCCAAGCGGTCCGCCTGAACTTCGCCGGCGGAGATGTCGAGCAGGCGCGCCGCTTCCAGCGGATGCGGCGTCATCAGCGTCGGCGCGGCACGGCGAGTCGCTGCCGGCTGCAGACTCGCATCCGCCGCGAGCAGGTTCAGCGCGTCGGCGTCCAATACGGCAGGCAGGGGCGATGCGAGCGCCCGGCGCAGCGACTCGCGCGCCGCAACCGACCCGCCGAGGCCGGGACCGACAACCACCGCGCCTTTCGAGAGATCGATTTCCCGGGCCGATCGGCACATCAATTCCGGATGCATGCTATCGGACGGCGGAACAGCATCGATGAACGCGGCGATCACCCGGCCGGCGCCGCCGAACGCGGCGGCGCGCGCCGCCAGCAATGCGGCTCCCGTCATGCCTTGCGCGCCGCCGATGACGCAGACATCGCCATAGCTGCCCTTGTGCGAGTTGTGGCGGCGCGGACGCAGATGCTCGGCGAAGCAGTGGGTGTCGTTCAAATGCGCCGTCGGCGGCGGAAAGCGTTCGTCCGGAATGCCGAGGTTGGCGACGCGAACCCTTCCGGCGTGGTCGCGGCCGTGGCAGGTATGCAGTCCCGGCTTGTCGGCGATGAACGTGATGGTTTCGGTCGCTTCGATCGCGACGCCCGCCGGTCCCACGATGTTGCCGGTATCGGCGTCGAGTCCGCTTGGCACATCGAGGGCAAGTACCGGGCAGGGCATGCGATTGACGGTCTCGACAATCGCGCGCAGGAGGCCGGACAGGGGGCGCCGCAAGCCGATTCCGAACAGGCCGTCGATCACCAGGTTCCATCCGGCATCGTGACGGAGATCGCCGTCGGCGTCAGCATTGGCTTCGACGATGCGCGCGGTGCTTTGCCGCACGCGCTCGAAGGCTTCCCGCGCATCGGCCGGTTGCGACGCCGGATCCGAAAACAGCAGAACGGTGACGTCATATCCCGTTTCGGCAAGACGGGCGGCGGCTTCGAGTGCGTCGCCGCCATTGTTGCCGGGACCGGCGAGGATAAGAATTCGATTGCCCTCTGCCATTGGCAGCAACTCGATCGCCGCTTGCGCGGCCGCTTCACCGGCACGCCGCATCAAGGCCCCGGCCGGTAGGCCGGCCAACTCGGCCGTTTCGATGTTCCGGATCTGTTGTACGGAATAGAGTGCGCTCATGGCAAGGGATTGTATTCCATGGGGAAGCGGGCGCCACGGCAAGCTGTCGATCGCTTGATCCAACAAAAGATTCATTTAATTTGCATGTATTAAAAGATGCATATAGAATGCATCTAAAATTGCTGGACGTCACTTCTACCTCAATCAACGGGAACACTGTCATGCATACAACACGCAAACTATGGACCTGGCTGGCGATCATCTGCGCCTTGTCCTTCGCCGTCCTTGCCTGGGTCGGGTCGGAAATTTATTTGAAGGCTCCACCGATACCCGCCAAGGTCGCCGACACGCTTGGGAAGACGATATTTTCGGCTGGCCAGGTCGAACACGGACAGCAGGCCTGGCTAGCGGCCGGCGGCCAACAGTTGGGCTCGGTCTGGGGACACGGCAGCTATGTTGCGCCGGACTGGTCGGCCGATTGGCTGCATCGAGAATCGCTCGCTTTGCGCGAGATCCTGGCGCGACGCGATTTCGGCAAGGGCTATGACGAACTCGGCGCCGGCGCGCAGGCCCAGCTCGATGGCATGGTGAAAGCGGAGATGCGCCGCAATACCTACGAAGCCCGTACCGGCGCCATTATCCTGACGCCGGAACGCGCCGAGGCCGTGCGGCAGGTCGCGCGGCATTACACCGGCTTGTTCGGCAGCGATCCGGCGCTCGATGAATTGCGCGAGCAATACGCGATGAACGCCGGATCGCTTCCGGCCGTGGAAGACCGGCATGCCCTGGCGGCATTCGTATTCTGGTCGTCGTGGTCCGCCGCGACCGACCGTCCGGGCGAGCAAGGACTGAGCTATACCAGCAACTGGCCGCATGAACCCTTGGTCGGCAACACGCCGTCGGCCGGCGCAGGCATCTGGTCGATCGCCAGCGTGATCCTGATGATCGCCGCGATCGCCGGCATGGTGTTCTATCACTCGACGCACAAGGAAGAGGACGACCCGGCGCCGCCGCGGACCGATCCGCTGTTCAACCTCGAGCCGACGCCGTCGATGCGCGCCACGCGCAAGTACTTCTACGTCGTCGTCGCGCTGATTCTCGCGCAGGTCGGCATGGGAGTTATTTCTGCCCACTATGCGGTCGAAGGCCACAGCTTCTTCGGCATTCCGCTCGCCGATATTCTGCCGTTCAACGTCAGCCGCACCATCCATACGCAATTCGCCGTCCTGTGGATCGCGACGGCGTGGCTCGCGACCGGCCTGTACATCGCGCCGGCGATCTCGGGGCATGAGCCGAAATATCAGAAGCTCGGCGTCGACGTCTTGTTCTATGCCTTGCTGTTCATCGTGGGGGGCTCGACCGCCACCGGCTGGCTGGGCACGTTGCAGCATCTCGGCACCGACTTCAGCTTCTGGCTCGGCAATCAGGGTCTCGAATTCACGAGCATGGGGCGCGTATGGCAGATCCTCTTGTTCGTCGGTTTGCTGATCTGGACGACGCTGCTCGGACGCGGTCTTTGGCCGGCGCTGAAAAAGCCGTCGGAGAGCCGCGGGCTGATCGCGATGGTCTTCCTGGCCGCGCTTTGCATCGGCGGGTTCTATGCGACTTCGCTCACCTGGGGGCGGCATACGCATTACTCGATGATCGAGTACTGGCGCTGGTGGCTGGTGCATCTCTGGGTCGAGGGCTTCTTCGAAGTGTTCGCCACCGCCGTCATCGCCTTGCTGTTCTCGCGCCTCGGCCTGATCCGCGCGGCGTCGGCCAACAGCGCGATCGTGCTGGAGACCATCGTGTTCCTGCTCGGCGGCATTCTCGGCACCTTGCATCATCTGTATTTCACCGGCACGCCGACCTTCGTGATCGCGATCGGCGCCATGTTCTCGGCACTGGAAGTCGTGCCGTTGTCGCTGATCGGCGTCGAAGCCTATCGCAACTACCGGCGCGCCCACGCGGCGCCCTGGGTGCGATCGTACAAGTGGGCGATTTTCTGCTTCATCGCCGTCGGCTTCTGGAACATCGTGGGGGCGGGCTTGCTCGGTTTCTCGATCAACACGCCGATCGCGCTATATTACATGCAAGGCTTGAACATGACTCCGGCGCACGGCCATGCGGCATTGTTCGGCGTCTACGGCATGCTCGGCATCGGCCTGATGCTGTTCTGCCTGCGCGGCCTGTCCGAGCGCGCGGCATGGTCCGACCGCCTGTTGAGTCCGACGTTCTGGCTGCTCAATATCGGACTGGCGATGATGGTGTTCCTGTCGCTGGTGCCGGCCGGCATCTACCAGGCCTGGGCCAGCGTCACGCGCGGCACGTGGTTCGCGCGTTCGCCGGAAGTGATCCACTCGCCGGTGATGGAAAGCCTCGTATGGCTGCGCGTGCCGGGCGATGTGGTATTCGCGGCCGGCGTCGTGTTCCTCGCATTGTTCGCGCTGCGCCTGTCGAAAGGCGGTTCGCGCCCGCAAGCGGAGACCGGTTTCATGGCGCAGGCCGGCAAGGCATGACGTTCCTGGGTGGCCGGCATCGCCGGCTTCGTTTTTTTCGATGCATTCACAAGGAGTTCCATCGTGGCCCACGACTGTTCCCATCCTGTTGCCGCCGAAGGCATTTATCCGTTCGATGCGCGCGGCGTCGCCAAGCGCTTTCGCCATGCGGCGATCTTCGGCGCCTTGCAGACCTGGCAGCCGGGAGAAACCATGCGTTTCTGCAACGACCACGATCCATTGCCTTTGCTGTCGCAGATCGCGGGCAGCTTCGGACCGCGCGTCAAGGCGGCGTATGTGTCGCGCGCGCCGGGAGAGGTGGTCATCGATTTCCTGATTGCCGCGTGACGGCGCGCGGCGCAAGCCGCCGTCTCATCGAAGCAGGGCGAGCGCGTGCTCCGCGATCGCCAGCGATGCGGTCAAGCCCGGCGATTCGATGCCGTACAAGCCGAGATAGCGGCGCGCTCCATGCGAGGCGAAGAGGAAATCGGCGGCCGGCGCACCGGGGCCGCCGATCTTTGGACGCACGCCGGCGTAGGCCGGCTGCAGCGCATCGTCCTGCAGTGCGGGCCAATAGGCGCGGATGGCCCGGTAAAAGCGCTGCGCGCGCACCGGGGCGACGCGATAGTCGATATCGCCGTCTTCGACCTCGATCCATTCCACGTCGGGACCGAAGCGCGCCTGGCCGCCGAGGTCCAGCGTGAGATGCACCCCGAGCCCGCCGTCCTCCGGCACCGGGTAGATCAGCCTGGAAAACGGGGCGCGGCCGCTCAACGCGTAATAATTTCCCTTGGCGAAGCCGGGACTCGGCAGGCCGGTCGGATCGAGGCCTTCGATCGTCCTGGCGACCGCCGGCGCCCATAGTCCCGCGCAATTGACGACGCGCTCGGCGAGCAATTCGGTCTCGCCGCCGTCGCCGCTGCGGACGGAGAGGAGGACTCCATCGTCGCCGGCCCGTCCGCCGACGACGCGGCTGGCGAACGCGAAGGCGGCGCCGGCGCGCTCGGCGTCGCCTTGCAGGGCGAGCATGAAGGCATGGGTATCGAGAATCCCGGTCAGCGGCGAATGCAGCGCGGCGACGCAGGCCAAGGCGGGTTCCAGCGCTCGTGCCTGTTCCGCGGTCAGCATGCTTATCTCGCCGCAGCCGTTGGCATGGGCTTGCGCGGCGATGGCAGCGAGTTTTGATCTTTGCGCCTCGGATGTTGCGACGACCAGTTTGCCGCAGCGACGGTAGGGGACGCCATGCTCGTCGCAATAGCGGTAGAGCTGGTCGCGGCCGGCAACGCATAGTCTCGCCTTGAGACTGCCGCTCGGGTAGTAGAGCCCGGCATGGATGACCTCGCTGTTGCGCGAGCTGGTCTCCATCCCGATGGCGCCATGCCGTTCGACGACGATGGTTTCGTGGCCGGCGCGGGCCATGGCGCGCGCGACCGCCAGGCCGACGACGCCGGCCCCGATCACGACGCAGCCGATTCTATCCATAGCGCGATAGCGTCAGGCCGTCCATGTCGATGTCGGGCGTGCGGCCGGAAACGATGTCCGCCACGATCTTGCCGGACCCGGCGGCCATCGCCCAGCCGGTCGAGCCGTGGCCGATGTTGATGAATATGTTCTTGAGCGGCGTCGCGCCGAGCAGCGGCGCGCCGTCGGGAAGCATGGGACGGGCGCCGCACCAGAAATTGGCGGCGCGGTAATTGGCGGCGAGCGGAAACCAGTCGTCGCCGACCTTGATCAGCGTGCGCAACGCCGCATCGCGCAATGCCAGGTCGCGGGTACCGAGTTCGGCCGTGCCGGCGATGCGGATGCGGTTGCCGAGCCGCGTGATGGCGACCTTGTAGGATTCGTCCATCAGCGCGGCGATCGGCGCTTCATCGAAATTCTTGATCGGCGCGGTCGCGGAATATCCCTTTACCGGATAGAGGGGAATGCGGATGCCGAGCGACTCCAGGAGCGCCGCGCTGTCGACGCCGGCGGCGACGACGACGGCGTCGGACTCGAAGCTGCGATCGCCGATCTGCAAGCCGATGCGCCCGCCGTCGCGGCGGATGGCGGAGACGGTCGTGCCGAAATGGAATTCGGCGCCGAGCGACTGCGCGAGATAGCGCATCTGCTTGGCGAACAAGGGACAATTGCCGGCTTCGTCGTTCGGCAGGTGCAGCGCGCCGGCGAGGCCGGTCGTCTGCGATAACGCCGGCTCGATGGCGCGCGCCGCGGCGGCATCGACGAGGCGGTGCGGTATTTCGTGTTCGGCAAGCAAGGCGAGCGCGGGTTCGGCCAGGAGCAGATCGCGCTCGCCGCGGAACAGCTGGAGATAGCCCTGGGTCTGCTCGTATTCGAGCTGATAGTGATCGCGCAACTGATGCAGGATGTCGCGGCTGTAGAAGGCGACGCGCTGCATGCGTTCCTTGTTGATGCGATAGCGGTCGAGCTCGCATTCGGACAGCCATTGGCGTATCCAGCGCCATAGGGCCCGGTCCATCGTCGGCCGCAGCCTGACCGGCGATTCCGACTTGAACAGGTACGACAGAATCTTGCGCGGCATGCCGGGTGCGGCCCAAGGCGTCGCATAGCCGGGAGCGATCACGCCGGCGTTGCCGAAGCTGGCTTGCTCCGCCACGTTGTTGCGCTGCTCGACGACGACGGTTTCGTGTCCGGCCGCGGCAAGGAAATACGCCGTGCAGACGCCGACGACGCCACCGCCGATCACTGCTACTTGCATAAAACGATCTCGGTTGAATGGATTGGAAGGCGGCGATTTTACCGCCCTTTGACGAGACCGCGATCGTTTATCCGACCGCCTTCATCGAATCAGGCAGCCATGTTACCAAGCCGGGCACGAAATAGACCAGAAGAACGGCGGCGATCATCAAATAAAACATCGGAAGTGTGACTTTGGAAATCCATGGGACCTGCCGGTTCGTCATGCCTTGCAAGACGAACAGGTTGAAGCCGACCGGCGGCGTGATCTGCGCCATCTCGACCACGAGGACCACGAAGATGCCGAACCAGACGAGGTCGATGCCGGCTTTCTCGATGGTCGGCATGATGACGCTCATCGTCAGCACCACCATCGAAATGCCGTCGAGGAAGCAGCCGAGCACGATATAGAACAGGGTTAACGCGACGATCAGCATCGCCGGCGAGAGCTGCAGGCTGTCGATGTACTCGGCAAGCGAGCGCGGCAGGCCGGTGAAGCCCATGGCCAGCGTCAGGAACGCCGCCCCGGCGAGGATGAAGGCGATCATGCACGAGAGCCGCGTCGCGCCGAGCAGGCTCTCGAGAAACATCCGGCGGTTGAGCGAGCCCTGGACGGCGGTCAGGGCCAGCGCCCCCGCCACGCCCACACCCGCTGCCTCGGTCGCGGTGGCGAGCCCGGCATAGATCGAGCCGAGCACGACGACGATGAGGAACACCGACGGGATGAGGTGGCGCGCGGAGTAGAGCTTCTGGGCGAGCGTCAGGGCGGCGTCGGCGGCGGGGATGCGCGTCCCGTTGATCGCCGACCATACCAGCACGTAGCCCATGAACAGGCCGGCGAGCATCAGCCCCGGCAAGACGCCGGCGATGAAGAGCTGGGCGATCGACACCTCGGCCGCCACCCCGTAGACGATCATGATCAGCGACGGCGGGATGAGCAGGCCGAGCGTGCCCGAGCCGGCCAGCGTGCCGACGATCATGCCTTCGGGGTAGCCGCGCTTGCGCAGCTCGGGGATGGTCATCTTGCCGATGGTGGCGCAGGTCGCGGCCGACGAACCCGATACGGCGGCAAAGATCGTGCAGCCCACCACATTGGTATGAAGGAGGCGTCCAGGCAGGCGCGTCAGCCACGGCGCCAGGCCGCGGAACATGTCCTCCGACAGCTTGGAGCGGAACAGGATCTCGCCCATCCAGATGAACATCGGCAGGGCGGTCAGGGTCCAGCTCGAGGAGGCGCCCCAGATCGTCGTCACCATGGCATCGCCCGCCGGGCGCGAGGTGAACAGCTCCATGGCGATCCATCCGACCCCGAGCAGGGCGACGCCGATCCACAGCCCGGCGCCGAGCAGCGCGAACAGGCAGACGATCAGGAAACCGGTGAGAAGGATCTGGTCCATGAGCGCGTCCGGGTGCGGCTACTCGCTATGCGCCAGCTCGGCCTCGCCAGCCTGCGCCATCGCGCCGCGGCCGCGCCAGACCTCGACCAACTCGTCGACGAAGGCAATGAACAGGAC
>DASPLX010000038.1:0-6646 GCA_035627375.1 Paucimonas sp.
AGACGGCGAGCATCATGGCGAGCATGGGCAGGTCGCGTTCGCCGGCCAGGGCGACCAGGGTGTCGCGGCCGGCGCCGGCGTCGCGCAGGGCGCGGGCCAGGCGGTTGGCGCGGCGGTCGAGTTCGGCGTAGGTCAGGCGGGCGCCGTCGCAGACGGCGGCGATGCGGTCGGGATGGGCCGCGGCCTGCCGTTCGAACACGTCGGCATAGGTCAGTGCGAGCGGATAGGGAGCGTCGCTGCGGTTCCAGTCGACCAGCAGTTGCTGGCGCTGGGCGTCGTCGAGCAGCGGCAGCCGGCTGACCAATGCCTGGTCGTCGGCGGCCATGCCTTCCAGCAGCGTCGCGAAGCAGCGCGCCAGGCGTTCCACCGTCGTCCGGTCGAACAACGCGGGATCGTACTTGAACACGCCGCCGACATGCTCTTCGAATTCCAGCACTTCGAGCGACAGCGCGAGGACGCCGTTGCCGTCGCTCTTGTGCACCGGGAACACGCCGACATCGAAGCCGCCCCACTTGACGCGCGCGTCTTCATCGCGCGCCGCCCATAACGAGGCCAGGTCCGCGCCGCGCCGCGCCTTCTGGAAAATGAACATCGTCTGGAACAGCGGGTTGTCGCCGAGCTCGCGCGACGGATGCAGCTTCTCGACCAGCAGGTCGAAGGGATAATCCTGATGCGACATGCCGCGCAGAACCGTGCCGCGCACTGCCTTCAGCGCCTGGGCCACGGTGGCGCCGGCATCGAACCGGGACCGGATCGGGATCGGATTGACGAAATCGCCGACCACGTCATCCCATTCGCCGTTGCCGCGCCCGGGCATGACGGTGCCGACGACGACTTCGTCCTGGCCGGCATAACGGCACAGCAGCATCTGGTAGGCGGCCAGCAACGTGACGAACAGCGTGCTTGACTGCTTGCGCGTCAATTCGCGCAATTGCCGGGTCAGGCCGGCCGGCAGATCGAACACCACTTCCTCATGCCGCTTGCGCGCTTCCTGCATCGCCTGCGAGATAGACCGATCGGCCGGCAGCTGCAGCTTGGGCAGCTCGCCGGCCAGGTCCTGCGCCCAATAGCGCAATTGCGACTCGCCTTCCGGGCTGTCCACCCATGCGCGCTGCCATTCGACGTAGTCGAGATAAGTCGCCGCGCCGCTCGCCGGCGGCGGAAGCCCGGCGCCGCCGGCCGCCAGCAGCGCGCCCAGCTCTTCCAGGACTTGCCAATAGGACCAGCCGTCGATCACCAGGTGATCGAACACCAGCAACAGCACGGCCTCATCGGGGCCGCGACGATAGACGCCGGCGCGAACCAGCGGCGGGCGCGTCGTGTCGAACGGCTGCGCCGCGTCGGCCATGATCCGTTGCCGCAATGCTTCGCGCGACATGCCGGAAGCGTCGCAGCACGGCACGCTCAGCTCGACGGCGGCGGCGATGCGCTGCTGCGGCTCGCCGTGGTGCTGCCGGAAATGCGCGCGGAACTGCGGATGCCGGTCGACCAGGCTGCGCATCGCGCGCGCGATGGCATCGACGTCGACGGCGCCGTGCAAGCGCGCGGCGAACACGTTGTTGTGGCTGCCCTGGCCGGCGGGGTTCAACTGATAAAGAAACCAGCGGCCGCGCTGGGCGGCGGATACGGGGAACCAGTCTTCGGAAATTCTGTCTTGATGCATGGTTTGCTTTCTGAATTCGGATCGCCCGTCCCGCTCGCTCGCGGCCGCGCGCGAATGCGCGGGCAAAGGGAATCCCCGGCCTGCCAGGCCAATCACCGCGCATCCGGAAACGATGCGCCTGTCTGTCTAACGGGAAGCTGTTGCGGCGCCGGATCAGGCGGCCGCGCGTCCTTGCAATGCAGGATGCGTATCGAGATACCCGGCCAATTGCTCGATCGTCGGGTAGTCGAAGATCCACTCCAGCTCGATCTCGATGCCGAACGCATCCTTGATCTTGCGGGCGAAGCGCAACCCGGTCAGCGAATCCATGCCCAATTGGGCAAACGTCGCCGTCGACGAAATATCATTCGCCTCGACGTTCATCACTTCGGCCAGCATGGCCTTCATCGAAGTCTCTGTAGCGGTCATTTTTTTCTTGATGGGGACAAGGTTTCGTATCGTTGTTTCGGACTATTGCTCGCATTCGGCGAGTTCTTGCGCGGCGCCCAGACGCTCGATCCTGCCCTCGAGATAATCGGATCGGCATTGCTGGCGCCGCAGCTTCCCGCTCGAGGTGCGCGGGAGGGCGCCGGGCTTGATCAGCACGACATCGTCGACCTGGACGCCGAACGCGCCGCCGACCGAGGCCCGGATTGCGTTCGTCACTTCGTCCCAAGCGTCGGGCCGGCGCAACCATTCGCGATTGACTTCGCACACCAAAACCAGTCGTTCGGCGCCGCCGGCGGACACGTCGGCCGCGCCGAACGCCGCGCAGCCGGATTGGCGTAGCGCCTGATGGCTGCGCTCGGCCTCGAACTCCAGGTCGTGCGGCGTGTACTTCTTCCCGTACAGGATGATCAAGTCCTTGAGCCTTCCCGTGACGAACAGGTTTCCATCCTCGACGAAGCCGAGATCGCCGGTGCGCAGGAAGCGGGTGGCGTCGTCGCCGGCCAGGCGCGCTTCGAAGGTCTCCGCAGTCCGCTCCGGCTGCATCCAATAGCCCTTGGCGACGCTGCCGCCGGCGACCCAGATCTCGCCCACCTCTCCTTCCGGCAAGGGGCGCAGCGACGCCTGATCCACGATTTCGACGCGGGTGTCGCGCCACACCTTGCCGCAGCCGATCGTCCGCTCGACGCCCGGCCGCTCCTGGCCCGGCCGTTCGGCGACGACGGTGGCGTCGCCGACCCGGGGCCCGGTCACGAATAGCGTGGACTCGGCCAAGCCGTAGCAAGGATAGAAGGCATCCGGCCTGAAGCCGAACGGCCCGAAACGCTCGCGGAAGCGAGCCACGGTCTCGGGCCGGATCGGCTCGGCGCCGCAGCAGGCGACCCGCCAGGCCGACAAGTCCAGTCCCTCGCATTGGCGATCGTCGACGGCGCGCGCGGCCAGTTCATACATGAAATTCGGGCCGCCGCTGACCGTGAGCCGATAGGTCGACATGATGCGCAGCCAGCGCTCGGGATACTGGACGAATTCCGCCGGCGGCATCAGGTTGACCGTGCAGCCGGAATACATCGGCTGCAGCATGCCGCCGATCAGCCCCATGTCGTGGAACAAGGGCAGCGCGAACAGGGCCGAGGTCGAACTCGTCACCTCCATGGCATCCTGGATCACCGCGCAATTCCGCATCAGGTTGCGATGGCTGATCATGACGCCCTTGGGCTTGCCGGTCGAACCGGACGTGTACTGGAGCAGCGCCACGGCATCGTCGTCGATCGCGGCCGGCGGAACGAAGCGCGCGGCGCCTTGGGCATGATCGTCGCGCTGCATGAAGACGCGCATGTCGATGCAAAGCCCGGAGTGTTCGGGACGGCCAAAGCCGGCCTGGAGCATCTCGTCCGCGTCGCAGATCACGGCGCCGACCCCGGCATCGTCCATCAGCAGCTGCAGCCGCGATTGCAGCACCTGGCGCCGCGGCAAGGCGGTCGGGACCACGATCGCCCCGGCCAACAGGCAGGCATAGAAGGCAACGACGAAATTCTTCTGCGATTTGCAGACCAGCAGGACCCGCTGATCCCGCATGCCGCCCGCTTGCAGCACCTGCGCCAGGCTGGCCGCCTTCTCCCACAAGGCGCGATAGGTAAGAGCCTCGGGCATGGGATTCGCCCCGGCGAAGAAGCGATAGGCGGTCGTACCGGGCTGGGAAACGCTGCGTTCGATCAGGATTTCTGAAAAATTGCGCAAACTCGACCTCGCGGAAATATCGGCTCGTGACAAAAGTCGAAGAAACAGGATGCCTGCCTGAAAAATCTGTGTTGACTTCTTGCGCCCTGGCAACAGCTCTCCCGGACGCGGCGGCAACACCCTCCCTGCACAAGACTTTTACCAGGCAGTGACAACATATAGCAATCAAACCAACCAATTGCGTTAATTTGGATTACCATTTGATCGTACATATACTACCATCTAATAGTAATAATTTGTGCAATGAAATTACTTGGATTATGCAAGGTCGAGAGCAAGAGACTCGGTATTGGCATTTCCACCCCGTGCTTACGCCTTTATTTCCCACCCCCTTCCCTGGCAATACATAACCATTTGATTTATTTGCATTTTCAGGCAGCTCGCCGCTTTCCAGACGATCCCTGGCATCGCTCTTACCGGGGATGGCGTAATAGAAACGTTCCCCTTCGTGACTTTTTCCAAGAAATTCAGCCGTTTCTCCGGCTATGGAAATCCGTGAAAAATGCTGGAAATTGGCAGATAATCGCCCCCGCCCTTCCTCTAACGGACCAGCGACCGCGAGAGCTCATGTAGAATTGGAAACGCTTGTTGGAGAAGGTCGATTCCCAAGAAAAAACACGTGGCGCTGGAAAACGGCGCCATTTGACGGAGAAACGTCGGCAGCAAGCGGAATTGCCATCAAATAGAAAAATAGTTACCAGCAAGCGGAAATTATTTAGTCGATCAGCATATCGGGAAACCAACCACGGCATTCCACCATAGGAAACAGCGGTGCAATCAACTCAACCAATCAAAGTTCTACTTGCCGACGATCATCCTTTGATGATGGCCGGCTTCGAGACGGTACTGAACAGCTACGGAGTCAAGGCGGTCGGCAAGACCACGATGCCGGAAGAGGCTTTGCGGCTGTACGAGGAAAAACGGCCGGATGTGCTGGTACTGGACATCCGCTTCGGCGAGAAAATGACCGGCCTGGACGTCGCCAAGGAAATTCTCAAGAAATTCCAGGATGCCAATATCGTCTTCCTGAGCCAGTTCGACCAGGACTCGCTGATCAAGGAGGCTTACCGGATCGGCGCTCGCGCCTTCCTGACCAAGGCCTGCGCCGCCGACGACTTGGCGAACGCGATCCAACTGGCCCAGCGCGGAGAAAAATTCTTTCTCCCCGAGGTCGCGACGCGCCTGGCGACGATCGCGATCCAGGGCGACACCTCGCCGCAATCCAAGCTCGACGACCGGGAGATCGCCGTATTCAAGTACATGGCGCGCGGCCTCACGAACCTGGAGATCGCCGACAAGATGAATCTCTCCCCGAAGACGATCAGCAACGTCAGCCAGACCGTCAAGGAGAAGCTCGGCGCACATCGGCCGGCCGACATCACGCGCCTGGCGGTAAAACACGGGCTGATCGAACCTTGACTCCCGGGCCCGCGGGATCCCGTTCCCGCCGCCCGCCATATCGACTCTCTATCCGGCTATCCGAAGAAAATGAAAAACGCCACACGCCTTGCCGCCTGGGGAGCGGCAATCGTCGCCGCGATCGCGGCCTCGACCGCAGGCGCCGAAACGATCGATGCGGTCGACGGCGAGCTCCCCGTCGTCCTGACGCCGGCGCGCATGCGCCAGTCGCTGGCCGACGTGCCCGCCAGCGTGACGGTCATCACGTCCGACATGATCGAACGCCTGGGCATCATGTCCATTCCGGACGCGCTGCGCCTGGTGCCGGGCATGCAGATCACGCAGGCGAGCGGCAACGATCACCGCATCAACTATCACGGCACCAACATCCTGGTGCCGCGCCGGATGAACGTGCTGATCGACGGTATTTCGGTCTACCGGCCGGCGATGGCGCGGGTCGACTGGAGCGAACTGCCGATCGCCATCGAAGACGTGGACCGCATCGAAGTGACGCGCGAGCCGAACTCCGCTTCCTACGGCGCGAACTCGATGCTGGCGATCATCAACATCATCAGCAAGCATCCGGCGGAAGCGAAGGGATTCACCGTGGCCGGCAGCCTGGGCGCGCTCCGCTCCGCCGACGGAACGGTTCGCTACGGCGGGCAATTGGGCGCTTCCACGTCCTACCGGGTCACGATGAACCGGCACACCGACAACGGCTTCGATTCCACCTCGGCGACGGCGCTGGATCACGACGGCACCCGGCTCGACAAGCTGATGTTCAGATCCGAAACGGATCTAGGCAATCACCAATCGCTCGACCTGGAAGCCGCGCTGATCCGAGGCGTCAAGGAAGTCGCCTCGATCGATCGCTACCAGAAGACCCTGCCCGACCTGCGGCTGCAGGAGTATTACCTCAGCGCGACCTGGCGCAACGGCATTTCCGCCAATCATGACTTGAGAATCCAGGCATACGCCACGAACCACAAGGTCGACCAAGCATGGACGACCTGTCCGCCGACCGCCATGCTGGTGCCGCAGATGTTCGACATGTGGCGCGCCAACCCGTCCTATGCCAACGCGATCCTGGCCGGCAGGATGCCCAGCGGCGGCAGCGACCGCGACAACGCATTGGCGCTGGCGGCGATCCGCGCCATCCGCGCGCTCGGAGCGGGCGCCGCCGCGCCGACCTGCGTCGACACCAACCAGAACTATGTCGAGGCGCGCCGCGACATCGAACTCCAGGATACCTATCTCTTTTCCGATACCTTGCGCCTGGTCAGCGGTTTCGGCCTCCGCTGGGACATGGGCGACAGCCGGACCTTCCTCGACGGACGCGTCAGCAACCACAGTTACCGCGCCTTCGCGAACGCCGAATACAAGCCGATGCCGTCGCTGCACATCAACGCCGGCGGCTATCTC
>DASPLX010000039.1:0-76934 GCA_035627375.1 Paucimonas sp.
CGACCTGCTGCAGCAGGTGCGCGCCACCGCCTTGGGCGCCTACGCGCACCAGGACGTGCCGTTCGAACAGCTGGTCGAGGCCTTGAAGCCGGAACGCCACCTGAGCCACTCGCCGCTGTTCCAGGTCATGCTGGCGCTGCAGAACGCGCCGATGGACAGCCTGGAATTGCCCGAACTGACGCTGGAGCCGGTTGCAGCCGACACGACCACCGCCAAGTTCGACCTGACGCTCAGCCTCACCGAGCAGGACGGCCATCTCGATGCCGTCTTCGAGTACAACACCGACCTGTTCGACCGCGCCACCATCGAGCGCATGGCCGGCCACTTCACGCAATTGCTGGCGGCCGTCGCCGCCCATCCGGACAGCCGCATCGCCGACCTGCCGATGCTGGGCGCCGCCGAGCGCGACCAGTTGCTGTTCGGCTTCAACAGCATGCGGGCCGCGCACGCCCGGGAACAACTGCTGCAAGCGGTATTCGCGGACAGCGCCGAGGAAGCGGCGCAGGCCATCCTGCGCGCGGGCAAGGACAGCAAGCTCGACTTCTACATTCTCGACACCCACGGCAATCCGGCCCCGGTCGGCATCGCCGGCGAACTGCACGTCGGCGGCGAAGCCTTGGACGGCATCGACACCGGTCAGGCGGCGCAACGCTGGATGGCCGATCCGTTCCGCTCCGGCCGCGACGCCCGCCTTTACCGTACCGGCGCGCTGGCGCGTCATCTGCCCGACGGCCGGATCGTCCATCTCGGCGCCATCGACGAGCAGGTCGAACTGCGCGGATTCCGCATCGCGCTCGGCGACATCGAGGCGGCGCTGGCCGCGCAAGCCGAAGTCCGGGACGCGGCCGTGCTGGCGCGGGAAGCGGCCGGCTCGGTGGCCGACGCCGGCGGACAACGCGAACGACGCCTGGTCGCCTATGTCGTGCCGCACGACCGCGACGTCGCGGTCGAGGCGGCCACCCAGGCGCTGCGCTCCGCGCTGCTGCAGGCGCTGCCCGACTACATGGTGCCGGCGCACTTCGTCTTCCTCGACGCCATCCCGCGCACGGCGGCCGGCAAGCCGGACCGCGAGGCGTTGCCAGCGCCGCAGGCCGACGACAGCGAGACCGGCCATGTCGCGCCGCGCAGCGCGGTGGAAAAGGCGCTGGCCGCCATCTGGAGCGAGGTCTTGTCGCGCGAACAGATCGGCATCCACGACAACTTCTTCACGCTCGGCGGCCATTCGCTGCTGGTCGCCGTCGTGGTCAGCCAGATCGAAGTCCAGCTCGCGGTCAGCATTCCGATCGAGGTGTTCTTCACGTCGCAAACCATCGCCGAACTGGCGCGCTATATCGAAGACAACCGGCAAGCCCAGGGCGACGGCAGCCAGGAACAATCCCTGCTCGTCAGTCTGCAGCCGAGCGGCGACGGCCTGCCGCTGTATTGCATCCATCCGGTGGGCGGTCATGTCTTCTGCTACCGCGAACTGGCGCTGCAGCTGGGCAACGGCTTCCCGGTCTATGGCCTGCAGTCCCCCGAGGCCGCCGGCATCGGGCCGGAATACGCGACCATCAACGCCATGGCGGCAGCCTATGCGGAAGCGATCCGCGCCAAGCAACCCGACGGCCCGTATCGCTTGCTGGGCTGGTCGAGCGGCGGCCTGATCGCGCTGGAAGTGGCGCGCGCCCTCGAAACCCAAGGCTGCGAAGTGGAATACATCGGCCTGCTCGATTCCCAACCGATCGCGAAGCTCGACGGCTATGCGCAGGAGCAGCTGCTGATGAACGCGGCGCTGGTGCTGCTGGCCGGTATCCGCGGCAGCAACATCACGCCGGACGAACTCGCTTCGATGGGAGAGTTCCTGCGCCAGAACAACATGCGGTTCAGCGATCTCATCAAGGATGAAAACCAGGCGCTCGCCCTGCCTTACCTGACCCGCTGGATCGGATCGTCGCTGACGCCGGAGAGCTTCAACTACCTGAAGCATCAGCTGGACATCACGCGCCGCCACCTCGACCTGCTGGCCGGCTTCGTGCCGGAGCCGGTCAAGGCGCCGCTGCACATCTGCCGCGCCCAGGGTTCGTTGCAGCGCACGGCGGCCTTCTCCTTCGCCGGCGCGGAAGGCGTTCCGGCGCGCGGCACGACCGAGATCGTCGATGGCGACCATTACACCATGCTGAGCGGCCTCAACGCCCGCGGCCTGGGGCGCGCCGTCGAGCGCAACCTTCACCTCAACAGCAAGGAGACGCTGGATAAAATCGCCTGAGCAGGACTTTTATCCACCCATTGATCGGAGCGACATGAAAAAGTACGTCACCCACGGAGAAGGCCTTCCGAACTGGTCGGCACCCATCAGCCACGCCGTCGTGGTCAACGATATGTGCTACCTCAGCGGCCAGCTCTCGATCGACGCCGCCGGTAACTATATTCCCGG
The DNA here is from genome assembly GCA_035627375.1 of Paucimonas sp. GTDB lineage: Bacteria > Pseudomonadota > Gammaproteobacteria > Burkholderiales > Burkholderiaceae_D > DASPLX01. The sequence continues at coordinate 2,414 of DASPLX010000039.1, forward strand.
CACGTCGCGCGAAGAGGCGCAGCGCGCATTCGCGAACCTGTTCGCGGCCGTGCGCGCCGCCGGCTTCGAAACCGGCGACCTGGTTTTCGTCGATATCGCCTTCATCGACCTGGCCGACGTGGCGGAAGTCAACGCGGTCTACGCGGAGTCGTTCCCGGAAGGCCGGCGACCGGCGCGCACCATCTACCAGGCCGCCGCCTTGCCGTACGGCGCGCGCGTCAAGGTGATGGGCGTGGCGGTACGGGACCGGCAGGCGGCATGAGCCGCGCCGCCGGCACGCGGAAGAACGGGAGCTGAAGCCTATGCAGAAGTCGGAATGGATCATTCATCAGCCGAACGCGCAGCGCCGCTTTCGCCTGTACTGCTTCTCCTATGCCGGCGGCGGCGCCGCCAGCTATCTGCCGTGGCAAACGGCGCTCGACCCCGGGATCGAGATCTGCGCGGTCCAGTTGCCGGGGCGGGGCGCCCGCCTGCACGAGACGCCATATACCTCGTGGCCCGAGCTGATCCAGCAATTGGCCCTGGCGACCGTCTGCCAGAACAACCTGCCCTATGCCTTCTTCGGCCACAGCCTGGGCGGGCTGGTCGCGTTCGAACTGGCGCGCTTCTGCAAGCGCTATCTGCTGCCGATGCCGCGCCGCCTGTTCGTCTCGGGTTGCGCGGCCCCGCAACGGCGCGAACCCTTCGCCCCGTTGCACGAGCTGGGGGACGATGCGCTGATCGAGAAGCTGAAGGAATACGACGGTACGCCGCCGGAGCTGCTGTCCAACCGCGAATTGATGGCGCTCGTCTTGCCGACCGTGCGCGCGGATTTCGCGCTGGTGGCGAATTACCGCTACCGCCCGACGCTGCCGCTGGAGACGCCCATCACCATCCTGGCCGGCCGGAGCGACGATCGCGTCTCCGAAGCGCAAGCGGAAGGATGGCGGGCGCAGACGACGGGAGATTTCCGCCTGCACTGGTTCGAGGGCGGCCATTTTTTCATCCACTCGGCCCGTCACAAGGTGCTGGACTGTTTGGCAAAAGAGCTGGAATGGCATCAGCAGCAAATTTTCAACTTTTCGTGATATGGAGTATTGATGAACGACCTGAAGGACCAAATCGAACATGCCATCAGCAATACGCCGGACGGCAGGAAGACATTTTTCGATGTCGACGCCTTCCCTTGGGTGAAAGAGGTGGAAGCATGCTCGCAAGCGATCAGGCAAGAGCTGGATCAACTGCTGTCCGCCATCGATCTCTTGCCCGGCTTCGAGGAAATCCAGATCGAGCAGCACACGCTGTCGACCGACAAGCGCTGGAAGATCTTTCCCTTGCATGCCTATGGCTATTGGGTGAAGTCGAACGAGCGCCGCTGCCCGGAGACGGTCAAGGCGCTCAAGAAGATCCCGAACCTGCAAGCCGCCATGTTCTCGATCCTGCAGCCGCAGAAGGAACTGCCGCCGCATCGCGGCCCGTATAGCGGCGTGCTGCGGTACCACCTGGGCCTCAAGATCCCGAAGCCGGAATCGCAATGCGGCATCTGCGTCGGCGGCGATTTCGCGCACTGGGAAGAAGGCAAGAGCCTGATTTTCGACGACTCGCACATGCATCACGCATGGAACCGCAGCAACGAGGAACGCGTCGTCCTGTTCGTCGATTTTACGCGGCCTCTACCTTCGCCGATCAAGGAGATGAACGAGCAATTCATCAACGGCATCGGCCGCTCGATGTTCATCGAGGGCAGCATCGAACGCTGGGAAATGTGGGAAGCCGCCTTCGGTTCCGAGTTGGACCGCTCGCTGGAGCAGTTGAAGGCCGCCAGCGTTTGACGAATCCCCCGCGAGCAGTGCTCGCGGTCTCTTGAGACGTAGTCGCAATAAAAAAGCCACGCATCGCGTGGCTTTTTTGTTTGGCGTCCCCTAGGGGATTCGCCCACATCCTGCGGGCCGCGGTTCGGGCTTGCATGCCCGAACCCTTCGAATCCCCCCGCGAGCAATGCTCGCGGTCTCTTGAGACGTAGTCGCAATAAAAAAGCCACGCATCGCGTGGCTTTTTTGTTTGGCGTCCCCTAGGGGATTCGAACCCCTGTACTCACCGTGAAAGGGTGATGTCCTAGGCCTCTAGACGAAGGGGACAATAATCTGTCCGTACAACTTGAAGCAACCGCCACCATCACTTGACCGAATTGAAAACGCCACGCTTTCGCGTGGCGTTTTAACTGGCGTCCCCTAGGGGATTCGAACCCCTGTACTCACCGTGAAAGGGTGATGTCCTAGGCCTCTAGACGAAGGGGACAGTAACCTGTCCGTGATGCCTGACCTTGCTTCCCGCGCATCTTGCTTTTATTGGTGGAGGTAAGCGGGATCGAACCGCTGACCTCTTGCATGCCATGCAAGCGCTCTCCCAGCTGAGCTATACCCCCGAACTGCGCAGAAACAAGATTATAGCAAGGTTTTTTCTCTTGTGTAAATCGGTTTGCGAAAAATCTTCAGCCGACGAATTTGCCGAGGCGCGCGCTCACCACCTCGCGGCCGAACAGTTCAACCACGGCGTCGATCGACGGCGTCTGCAGCTGGCCGGTCAGCATCAGGCGCAAGGGCATCGCAAGCTGCGGCATCTTGAGGCCGTGCGCCGCGAGCACTTCCTTGAGCAGCGCGGACAATGCCGCCTTGTTCCATTCCACGGTCTTGATGCGCGCGGCATAGTCCCGCAGCGCCGGCTTGACGGCCTCGGTGTAATGCTGGGCCAGCAAGGCCGCGTCGGGCGCCGGCTGGCGATAGAACAGCATGCAGGCATCGGCCAGTTCCACCAGCGTGTTGGTGCGGTCCTTCATCAAGGCGATCGCGGCCTGGACATCGGGCGCGCCTTCGAATTGCGCGCCGTCGCGCTCCATCCAGGGACGGATCAACTTTTCGAGACGCGCGTTGTCGGCCTGCTTGATGTAATGATTGTTCAGCCAGGCGAGCTTCTCGGGATTGAATTGCGCCGGCGACTTGGTCAGGTTCTTGACGTCGAACCAGGCGCAGAACTGTTCCATCGAGAAGATTTCGTCGTCGCCGTGGCTCCAGCCGAGGCGCGCCAGGTAGTTCAGCATCGCCTCCGGCAGGAAGCCCTGCTCCGGATATTGCATCACGCTAACCGCGCCGTGGCGCTTGGAGAGCTTCTCGCCGTCCGGCCCCAGGATCATCGGCACGTGGCCGTACTCCGGCAGCGGCGCGCCGAGCGCGCGCAGGATGTTGATCTGGCGCGGCGTGTTGTTGACGTGATCGTCGCCGCGGATCACGTGGGTGATCTTCATGTCCCAATCGTCGACCGCGACGCAGAAATTGTAGGTCGGCGTGCCGTCCGGACGGGCGATGACGAGATCGTCGAGCTCCTTGTTCGAGATCGTGATCGTGCCCTTGACGACGTCGTTCCAGGTGACCTCGCCGTCGAGCGGATTCTTGAAGCGGATGACGGGCTTGCGGCCTTCCGGCGCCGGCGGCAGCGTCTTGCCCGGCTCCGGGCGCCAGGTGCCGTCGTAGCGCGGCTTTTCGCCGGCGGCGCGCTGCCGTTCGCGCATCGCCTCGACTTCCTCCGGCGACGAATAGCAATGGTAGGCGGTGCCGGCCGCCAGCATCTGCGCCAGCACCTCGCGGTAGCGGTCCATGCGCCGCATCTGGTAGTACGGGCCTTCGTCGTGGTGCAAGCCGAGCCATTGCATGCCGTCGATGATCGCCTGCACCGCTTCCGGCGTCGAACGCTCGAGATCGGTGTCCTCGATGCGCAGCACGAAGGTGCCGCCGAAGTGGCGGGCGAAGGCCCAGGAAAACAGCGCGGTGCGGGCGCCGCCGAGATGGAGATAGCCGGTCGGGCTGGGAGCGAAACGGGTGCGGACGGTCATGGCGAATGAAGCGGGCCCCGGATGAGCGGGGCCGAAGATAAAAGAACGCTATTTTATCGCGTCGGCCGGCGGAAGAAGAAAAGTATCCGCCGGCAAGATCAGTCGTTCTTGACGACGATATTCGGAAACTTGCCGGTCATGTCGCGCGCCTTGTCGGCCACCTTGACGGCGACCTTGCGGGCGATTTCCCGGTAGATATCCGCCGCCTTGCCGTCCGGCTCGGCCACCACGGTCGGCCTGCCGGAATCGGTCTGCTCGCGGATCGCCATCGTCAGCGGCAGCGCGCCGAGGAAATCGACGCCGTATTCGGCGCACATCTTCCGCCCGCCGCCCTCGCCGAAGATCGGCTCGGCGTGGCCGCAGTTCGAGCACACGTGCATGCTCATGTTTTCCACGATGCCGAGGATCGGGATGCCGACCTTCTCGAACATCTTCAAGCCCTTGCGGGCGTCGAGCAAGGCGATGTCCTGCGGCGTGGTGACGATGACGGCGCCGGTCACCGGCACCTTCTGCGACAGGGTCAGCTGGATGTCGCCAGTGCCGGGCGGCATGTCGATGATCAGGTAATCGAGGTCGCGCCAGTTGGTCTGCTCCAGCAGCTGCTGCAGGGCTTGCGTGACCATCGGGCCGCGCCAGACCATCGGCTGGTCGGGATCGACCAGGAAACCGATCGACGACACTTGCACGCCGTGGTTCTCGAGCGGCTCCATGGTCTTGCCGTCGAGCGATTCCGGCCGGCCGTCGATGCCCATCATCATCGGTTGCGAGGGGCCGTAGATATCGGCGTCGAGAATGCCGACCCGCGCGCCCTCGGCGGCCAGCGCCAGCGCCAGGTTGGCGGCGGTGGTCGACTTGCCGACGCCACCCTTGCCGGAGGCGACCGCGATGATGTTCTTGACATTGGGCAGCAGCTTCACGCCGCGCTGCACCGCGTGGGCGACGATGTTCGTGCTCACCGCCGCTTCGGCCCGGGCCACGCCCGGGATCTCCGCGACCGCGGCGCAGGCGGCGGCGCGGATCGCCTCGATCTGGCTCTTGCCCGGATAGCCGAGCTCGATTTCCAGCCGCACCGCGTCGCCGTCGATCGCGATGTTCCTGACCGATTTGCCCGACACCAGGTCCTTGCCCGTGTTTGGATCGACGACCCGGCTCAATGCCGCCTTGACGGCATCCGTCGTGATGCTCATGTGTTCTCCTGGTTTTCCGTAACCGTTTCCAAACCCGCAAGTCTACCCGAATGCAAGCGCCGAGCCAGGATAGCCGCCGCGGCTCGCCGCTCGTTTTCCGCAAAGCGACAAACCGCGCGGCGCTGCTAAAATGCTTGTTTTCATTCAAAAAAGCCGGCAACACCTTATGAGCACCGCACCCCGCAAGCTATTCGTCACGACCGCCCTGCCCTACGCCAACGCGGCGTTCCACATCGGCCACATCATGGAATACATCCAGGCCGATATCTGGGTCCGGTTCCAGCGAATGCGCGGCCACGAGGTGAATTTCGTCTGCGCCGACGACGCGCACGGCGCGCCGATCATGATCGCCGCCGAGAAAGCCGGCAAGACGCCGCAGGAATTCGTCGCCGGCATCGCCGCCGGCCGCAAGCAATATCTCGACGGCTTCCACATCAGTTTCGACAACTGGCATTCGACCGACGGCGCCGAGAATCACGAATTGTCGAAGGATATCTACACGAAGCTGAAGGCGGCCGGCTTCATCACGACCAAGACGATCGAGCAGTTCTACGACCCGGTCAAGAACATGTTCCTGCCCGACCGCTACATCAAGGGCGAGTGCCCGAAATGCGGCGCCAAGGACCAGTACGGCGATTCCTGCGAAGTCTGCAGCGCCGTCTATGCGCCGACCGACCTGAAGAATCCCTACTCGACGCTGACCGGCGCCACGCCCGTCATGAAGTCGTCCGAGCATTTCTTCTTCCGGCTGTCCGATCCGCAATGCGTGGAATTCCTGCGCTCCTGGGCGCTCGGCGAGGTCGGCGGCCGCCCGCGCCTGCAGGCGGAAGTCGCGAACAAGGCGCGCGAGTGGCTGGACAGCGAGGGCGGCCTGGGCGACTGGGACATCAGCCGCGACGCGCCCTATTTCGGCATCGAGATTCCCGACGCACCGGGCAAGTATTTCTACGTCTGGCTCGACGCGCCGGTCGGCTACCTGGCCTCGCTGAAGAATTACTTCGGCAAGATCGGCCGCGATTACGACGCCTTCATGGCCGATCCGGCCACCGAGCAATACCACTTCATCGGCAAGGACATCACCTATTTCCACACGCTGTTCTGGCCGGCGATGCTGAAATTCTCGGGCTACAAGCTGCCCGACAACGTCTTCGTGCACGGCTTCCTGACCGTCTCCGGCGAGAAGATGTCGAAGTCGCGCGGCACCGGCATCTCCCCGCTGCGCTACCTCGAGATCGGCATGAACCCCGAATGGCTGCGCTACTACATCGCGGCCAAGCTCAACGCCAAGGTCGAAGACGTCGACTTCAATCCGGACGACTTCATGGCGCGCGTCAACGCCGACCTGGTCGGCAAGTACATCAACATCGCCAGCCGCGCGGCCGGCTTCATCGCCAAGCGCTTCGACGGCAAGGTGGCGACCGACTGGGCGACACCGTCCGACGCTTTCCTCGCCGGCCTGCGCGCCATCGCGCCCGAGATCGAGGCGCTCTACGACAGCCGCGAATACGGCAAGGCGCTGCGCGCGATCATGGAACAGGCCGATGCGATCAACGCCTATGTCGACGCCAACAAGCCGTGGGAACTGGCGAAGGATCCGGCCAACGATGCCCGGCTGCAAGAGGTGTGCAGCCGCCTGCTGGAAGCGTTCCGCATCCTGACCGTGTACCTGAAGCCGGTGCTTCCGGCCCTGGCCGCGAACGTGGAATCGCTGCTCGACGTCGCGCCGCTGCAATGGTCGCATGTGAACACGCCGCTGCCGCACGGCCACAAGGTCAATCCGTATTCGCATCTGATGACCCGTGTCGAGCCGAAGATGCTCGACGCCTTGTTCGAGCCGCCCGCGCCAGCCGCCGAGGCGACGCCGGCCGCCGCCGCCGACATCGAGCCGATCGACGCAGAGATCAAGATCGACGACTTCGCGAAAGTGGATCTGCGCATCGCCAGGATCGTCAACTGCGAACACGTCGAAGGCTCCGACAAACTGCTGCGGCTGACGCTCGATGTGGGCGAGGGCCGCCTGCGCAATGTCTTCTCCGGCATCAAGTCGTCCTACAAGCCGGAAGACCTCGTCGGCAAGCTGACCGTCATGGTCGCCAACCTGGCGCCGCGCAAGATGAAGTTCGGCGTGTCGGAAGGCATGGTGCTGGCCGCTTCCGCCGCCGACGAGAAAGCCAACCCGGGCATCTACGTCCTCAATCCGTGGCCTGGCGCGGAACCCGGCATGCGGGTTCGCTAAGGAACGCGCCGTCCGATCATGGACATCTTGATACGCGAAGCCACGCTCGACGACGCGGCCTTGATCGCCGAGCTGATCCGCGCCGCCTGGGCCAACAAGGTGGCAGTGACATCGAGCGGACACCGCGAAACCGCCGCCAGCGTGCGCGAACATCTGCGCGACGGCGGCGGCTTCATCCTGCTGGTCGACGACCGGCCGGCGGGTTCGGTGCTCTGGCTGCCTCTCGATGGCGAGGCGGATGTCTGGGAAACGCTGCGCATGGGCGTCCTGCCGGCCTATCGCGGCTACAACCTGTCGCAACACTTGGTGGAAGCCGTGATTCACCGGGCGCTCGCGTCCGACGTCGCCGAAGTGCGCCTGGCCGTGCGCGCCGACCAGCCGCGCCTGGTCGATCTCTATGCCGCCTACGGTTTCGACGTGGCGCCCGAACTCGAATATTCGCATGCCAATCCGCTCGAACCGGCGCCGACCGTCATGCGCAGGCTGTTGCGCGACTGAATTTTAGCCCCACTACAAATCTTTCAAAATCAATGCGGTAAACGCATTTTCCAAGCAGTTGACTGCATGTTGAGCAAAATTTCGCCGAACAAGACTTGAATCGGCGGCTGTTACGAGCGCACAATGCGGTATCTCCTCCCGCGCTGCAGCACAGCATGCAATTCCTCCGCTACCTGAACTTCCGCCCCCAACTGATCGATGCATTGCACGGCTACGATTCCTCTCGCTTCTTCCGCGACCTGACGGCCGGCATCACCGTCGCCGTGATCGCCCTGCCGCTGGCGATGGCATTCGCGATCGCCTCCGGCGTCAAGCCTGAATCCGGCATCTTCACCGCGATCATCGCCGGCTTCCTGATCTCCGCGCTCGGCGGCTCGCGCGTGCAGATCGGCGGCCCGGCCGGCGCCTTCATCGTCGTCATCTACGGCATCATCGAGCGCTACGGCCTCGCCAACCTGCTGATCTCGACCATCTTCGCCGGCATCCTGCTGTTCGCGATGGGCATGTTCCGGCTCGGCACGCTGATCCGCTACATTCCGGTGCCGGTCGTGATCGGATTCACCAACGGCATCGCGGTGTTGATCGCGTTGTCGCAGATGAAGGACTTGCTCGGGCTCCGGATCGACAAGATGCCCGGCGATTTCTTCGCCCAGATCAAGATGCTGGCGATCAATGCCCATACCGCCGACTGGCGCACGATCGCCCTCGCCGCCGCATCGCTATTGATCATGTTCGGCTGGCCGCTGCTGTTCGAGGTGCGTACCGAGGATCCCGCCCACATGAAGCAGTACAAGTACCGGCGCCTCTTCCGGCTGTTGCGCGCGATTCCGGCCACCATCGTCGTCCTCGCCTGCGGCACGCTGGCCGTGGTTGCGTTCGATCTGCCGGTCGCCACGATAGGCACCCGCTTCGGCGGCATTCCGCAGTCGATGCCGGCTTTCAACTTGCCGCTGTTCACTTGGGAACTGGTCAAGCAATTGCTGGCGCCGACCGTCACCATCGCCTTGCTGTGCGCCGTCGAGTCGCTGCTGTGCGCGCGCGTGGCCGACAACATCACCGGCGATCGCCACGATCCGAACCAGGAGTTGATGGCGCAAGGCATCGCCAACTTCGTCACGCCCTTCTTCGGCGGCATTCCGGCGACCGGCACCATCGCGCGCACCGTGACCAACGTCCGCACCGGCGCCGCCTCGCCCGTGGCCGGCATGCTGCACGCCGCGGTGCTGCTGGCGATCGTGCTGGTCGCCGCGCCGCTGGCGAAACACATACCGCTCGCTTCGCTTGCCGCCATCCTGCTGTTCGTCGCCTACAACATGGGCGAATGGAAGGAATTCCGGCGCCTGCGGCGCTTCGCGATGAATTACCGCATTCTCGTCGTCGCGACCTTCCTGTTGACGGTCGTCATCGACCTGACCGCCGCCATCGAGGTCGGCCTGGTGCTGGCCTGCCTGTTCTTCATCTACCGCATCTCCAGCCTGACGCGCATCGAGCCGATCGCGCCGACGCTGTTGAAGCATCCGCTGCCGGAAGGCGTCGCTGTCCAGGCGATCTTCGGCTCGCTGTTCTTCGCCGCGGTCGGCAAGCTGCAGGACATCGCGGAATCGGCGGCGCTGCCGGCGCAGGCGCTGATCCTCGAATTGCACCAGCTGATCTATCTCGACACCACCGGCCTCGATGCGCTCGAGACCCTGCACAAGACGCTCGCCAAGAACGGCAGCCGGCTGATCCTGTGCGGGGCGAACCGCCAACCGCTCGAAATCATGCGCCAATCGGGCTTCCTGCGCCGCCTGGGGCCGGAACACTGCGTCGATACGCTGGAAGAAGCGATTTCCCGCGCGCGCGGCGTGTAAAATAGCGCTTCATTCAGCAAGCCGTTGCAAAAAGATCATGAATCCCTGGAAAAAACAGACGCAGTACGAGTCCGACATCACCAAGTTCATCGCCGAACTGAAGCAAAAGAACCCGCGCCTCGAGGAAGATCAGCGCGAAGGCCGCGCGTTGTTGTGGGACAAGGCGCCGATCGATCTCGACCAGCGCGCCCGCGCCGAGGAATCGAAGGTCAAGCAGCAAGCCTACGTGTATCAGTCCCACTGAGCCAGTCGCACTAAGCCCATCACATTACCGCCATGAGCAATCTGCTGGCGCAATTGCCGTCGAGCGCGCCCGAGGTCACCCCTGAAGGCCGGACCGACACGACGCCGGACGTCATCGACGGCATCGCGTTCGCCAAGCTGTACGGCGAGCCGCTGTTCAAGCTGCCGAACGACCTCTACATTCCGCCCGACGCGCTCGAAATCTTCCTCGAAGCCTTCGAGGGCCCGCTCGACCTGCTGCTTTACCTGATCCGCAAGCAGAATTTCAATATCCTCGACATTCCGATGGCGCAGGTCACGCGCCAGTATCTCGATTATGTCGAGCAGATCCGTGTGCGCAATCTCGAGTTGGCCGCCGAATACCTGCTGATGGCGGCCATGCTGATCGAGATCAAGTCGCGCATGCTGCTGCCGGTCAAGAAGGCGGACACCGGCGAAGAGCCGGCCGACCCGCGCGCCGAACTGGTGCGCCGCCTGCTCGAATACGAACAGATGAAGCTCGCCGCGCAACAGCTCGATACGCTGCCGCAGATCGGCCGCGACTACGTTCGCGCCCAGGTCTACATCGAACAGAGCATGGTGGTGCGCTGGCCCGAGGTCAACCTCGGCGATCTGCAGGATGCCTGGGCCGACGTGCTCAAGCGCGCCAAGCTGGCGACGCATCACAAGATCACGCGCGAGGAATTGTCGGTGCGCGAACACATGACGGGCATCCTGCGCCGCCTGCAGACGGCCAGGTTCGTCGAATTCGCCGACTTGTTCGACGCCGCGCGCGGCGTGCCGGTCGTGGTCGTCAACTTCATCGCCCTGCTCGAACTCGCGAAGGAAACCCTGATCGAGATCACGCAAGCCGAGGCATTCGCCCCGATCTACGTCCGCCTCGCCTACGCGCCGAGCTGAGCGCCCAACCTTTCACCGCATCCTTTCGCCTCATGAAAATCATTTCCTCCATCGACGAATTGCGCGACCAGTTGCGCGGCCAATTGCGCACCGCTTTCGTGCCGACCATGGGCAACCTGCACGAAGGCCACCTGTCGCTGATGCGCCTGGCGCGCAAGCACGGCGACCCGGTCGTCGCCTCGATCTTCGTGAACCGCCTGCAGTTCGGCCCGAACGAGGATTTCGACAAGTATCCGCGCACTTTCCAGGCCGACGTCGAGAAGCTCGAGAAGGAAGGCGTCTACGTGCTGTTCGCGCCGACCGAGAAAGACATGTACCCGGAGCCGCAGGAATACCGCGTGCGCCCGCCGGACGACCTTGGCAACATTCTCGAAGGCGAATTCCGCCCCGGCTTCTTCACCGGCGTCACGACCGTCGTCCTGAAACTGTTCTCCTGCGTGCAGCCGCGCGTCGCCGTGTTCGGCAAGAAGGATTACCAGCAGCTCATGATCGTGCGCAACATGGCGCGCCAGTTCGCGCTGCCGACCGAGATCATCGCCGCCGAAACCTATCGCGCCGAGGACGGCCTCGCGCTGTCGTCGCGCAACGGCTACCTGTCGGACGCGGAGCGCGCCGAGGCGCCCTTCCTCTACCAGACACTCAACTACGTCGCCAACGACGTGCGCTCCGGCCACATGGATGTGTTCGATATCGAGAAGAAAGCGATGGCCGCGCTCGCGGCGCGCGGCTGGAAGCCCGATTACGTGTCGATCCGCAAGCGCGCCGACCTGCAGCCGCCGACCGCCGGCGACATGGTCACCGGCCAGCCGCTGGTGGTGGTCGCCGCCGCCAAGCTCGGTACGACGCGCCTGATCGACAATCTCGAAATCTGATGCCGCGGCTCCGGTTCCTGCTGCTTGCCGCGCTGCTTTGCCTCGGTGCCGCGGCGCGGGCCGAGATTGCCGTCGTCGACGATAGCAAGCATGTCGTGAGCTTGAAGGCGCCGGCGCGGCGCATCGTCAGCCTCGCGCCGCATGCCACCGAATTGCTGTTCGCGCTCGGCGCCGGCAACCGGATCACGGGCGTCATCGAATACAGCAACTTCCCGCCGGAAGCGCAAAGGATTCCCACCGTCGGCAGCGCCACCGCCATCGACGTCGAACGCATCGTCGCCATGAAACCCGACCTGGTCGTCATCTGGGGCAGCGGCAACCTGGCGGGACAGGTCGCGAAACTGCGCAGTCTCGGCATCCCGGTCTACGATTGCGAGCCGCACGATTTCGAAGCGATCGCATCGTCGTTCGAACGGCTGGCGAAACTGACCGCCACCGAGTCCGCCGGCAATCCGCTCGCGGCCGGCTTCCGCGCCCGCCTGGCCGCTCTCGCCGAGCGATATCGCGCACGCGCGCCGGTCACCGTGTTCTACCAGATCTGGCGCGAGCCGCTGATGACGCTGAACGATGTCCACATGGCATCGGCCGTGATCCGCCTGTGCGGCGGCAAGAACATCTTCGGCAACCTGCAACCGATCGCCCCCACGGTCAGCGTCGAGGCCGTACTGAAAGCCGATCCGCAGGCGATCCTCGCGGGCACCGGCGCAAAGGACGATCCGTTCTCGACCTGGCGACGCTTTTCGAAAATGACGGCGGTCGCCGACGGGCATCTGATCTCGATCGATTCCGACCTGCTGACGCGCCCCGGCCCGCGCATTCTCGAAGGCACCGAGGCCCTCTGCAAGCGCCTCGACGGCGTGCGCGCCAAAAACCAGTAGAACCCCGCCACACCTTGACGGCGCGGCAAGTGCGTTGTCCGCAATCCGGGTAATATCCTAGCCCGCCAAGCGCGAATCGCTTGCGCAGCATTCTTACCCGGAGGACGCCACATGAATTCCCTTTTCGCCTTTCTCCACCATCTTGCCGCTTTCACGTTGGTCGCCGCGCTGGCGATCGAATTCGTCCTGATCCGCGACGCGCCGAGTGTCGGCAACGCGCGCAGGCTGCTGATCGCCGACGCCGTGTTCGGCATGTCGGCCGGCGCCGTGCTGCTGATCGGCCTGCTGCGGGTCTTGTATTTCGAGAAGGGCGTCGACTACTACCTCAACAGCATCCCGTTCATCGCCAAGGCGAGCCTGTTCGCCGCGGTCGGACTGCTATCGATCTATCCCACCGTCGAGTTCCTGTCGTGGAGGAAGGCCGTGCGGCAAGGGGCGGCGCCCACGGTGAGCGAACGCAAGCTGGGAACACTGCGGACCATCATTCACCTGGAGCTTGCCGGCGTCGCGCTGCTGATCCTGTGCGCCGCATTGATGGCGAAGGGAGTCGGCATGCGTGGCTGATCCGCCACGCGGCCTGCTCGCTCGAGCGGATTCATTGACGTTCCGGCAGCCGCGGCTAGAATCCAATGTGCGGGCGAAGCTCAAGGGCCTGTCACCATTCGGGGATTTCGACGAGGTATCAATGGCCACTGCTCGACTGCGCCATGCATTCTTGCTGCTCTCGGCATGCGCAACGGCAAGCGTGGCCGGCGCCGCGGCTCCCGGTTACGCGAACCGGCACGATGCGCTGGTCGCCTACTCCGTTCCGGTCGCGCCATGGACGTTTCCCGAGCAGCCGACGCGCGGCATCGCGCCGGAATTCCTGGGCCACCTGTTCGACGCGGCCGACGTCGACATCAAGATCGGCACGCTGCCCTATGTCAGGGCGATCCATGGCCTGCGCGACGGCAGCAACGTCGGCACGCTGTTGATTCCCGACGCGGAGCGCGACATGTTCGCGTTGCGCCTGTGCGAAGTCGCGCAGATCCGCTCGGGTCTGCTCTACAAGAAGTCGCGTTTCACTGCGCTGACGCCGAAGGATCTGCCCGGCCTGACCGTCGGCATGCAGCGCGGTACGCGGGCGCTCGAAAAACTCGAACAGATTCCAGGATTGAAACGCCACACGATCGAATCGGTCGGACAAGGCCTGAAAATGCTGCAGGTCGACCGGCTCGACGCCACTTTCCTGTCGAGCCCGGGAAGCGAAAGCATGCTGCGGGAAAGCGGACTGGCGCCGGACGACTACGGCTGGCTGGAAGTCGATGCGGCGCCGGTGGTGGTCTACATTTCCCGCAAGTCGCCGCTGGCGCAAGATGCACCTGCCATGCAACGACTGAAAGCGGCGTGCGAGGGAAGCGGCGCGGCGCTGATGAAGGAGCTGATGCGCAAGTACCGCTAGGCGGCAAGCCGGCGGATCAGGAATCCACCCACTTGATCAAGTCCTGCCATTGCTCCAGGTCCTTCTCGACGCGCGACGGCGCCACGTCCCATAGCGTCGTGCCGTGCGCCGCCAGCTGCACGTAGTTCTGCGTATCGCGCAGATAACCGAGCACCGGCAATCCGAGACCGTCCACATAGTGCGCGAGCTGGTCGGCCGCGCGGGTGCGCGCATTGACGCGCATGCCGAGCACGCCGACCGCCAGCTTGCCGCGCCGCTCGGCCAGTTTCTGCAGGAACGCCTGCGTGGCGAGGATATCGAACATCGACGGCTGCAGCGGCACGATCACCTTGTCGGCCAGCTTCATCACCTCCTCGAAACGCGCGCCGGAGAAGCCGGCCGGCGTGTCGAGGACCATGTGGGTCGTCCCTTTCGGCGGCCGGGCGATGTGTCCGTCGACGATGTCCCAAGGGCGGATCGGAGGCAGATACGCGGGACGCAGATCGAGCCACGCGCGCGACGATTGCTGGGCATCGACGTCGCCGAGCATCACGTTGTGCCCGCGATAGGTCAGATAACCGGCGAGATTGGTCGCCAATGTGCTCTTGCCGACGCCGCCCTTCGGATTCGCGATCACGATGACTGGCATTGCTGTCCCCCGATGGCCTTGAATGTTTCGTGCAAGAATAGCACGGTGTTTTTCGACCCGGAGCATCCTATGCGCAGATACCACACCCCCGCCGATTGCATGGAACGCCAGAAGGGCAGCCTGCCGGATCTGCTCGGTGTGGAAGTGATCGAAGTAGGCACGCAGACTCTCCATGCCAAAATGGAAATCAAGCCGCATCATCTGGCGCCGAACGGCTACCTGCACGCGGCCTCGGTGGTGATGCTGGCCGATACCTGCTGCGGCTACGGCTGCATCGCCAACCTGCCGGACGGCGCCGAGAGCTTCACGACGATCGAATTGAAGAGCAATCATCTCGGGACGGCGCGCAACGGCTGGATCGAATGCCGCGCGACGCCGGTCCATCTCGGCCGCACGACGCAAGTGTGGGATGCGACGGTGACCTCGTCCGACGGCAAGACCATCGCGTTGTTCCGTTGCACGCAAATGATCCTGTGGCCGCGCAAGTGACGACGGCGCGGGAGTAAAATGCGCTCCATTCGTCACCTCGAGCCGCACGCACAATGAAGAAAACCGCCGCCCACTCTTCCGAGTACTACAACGTCCAATACAATGCGCGCGCGATGGTTGCGGATCACCCGCGCATCTTCACGCGCTGGAAGGAAGAGTCGGCGCGGGTGCGGCGCACGGCGGCTGGCCTGTTCGACATCGCCTTCGGCGACTCGGCGGACGAACGCCTCGATTTCTTCCCCGCCAGCCGTTCCGACGCGCCCTTGCTCGTCTTCATCCACGGCGGCTGGTGGCGCTCGCTCGACAAGTCCGATTTCTCCTTCGTCGCGCCGGCCTACACGCGCGCCGGCATCAATGTCGCGCTGACCAACTATTCGCTGGCGCCGGCCGCGACGATCGAGGACATCGTGCGCCAGCAATTGCGCGCGCTCGCGTGGCTTTACCGGCATGCCGAACGATACGATTTCAACCATCGCCGCATCGTCGTCGCCGGCCACTCCGCCGGCGCCCACCTGGCGGCGATGCTGATGGCGGCGGTGTGGCCCGCGCTCGGCGCCGACCTGCCGCCCGACCTGGTCAAGGCCGGCGTCCTGCTGTCGGGCATATACGATCTCGATCCGGTGCGGCATGCGGACTTCGTCAATGTCGATCTCAAGCTGACGCCGGAACGCGTCGGCCCACTCTCGCCCGCGCATCTGCCGCAATCGCATGCGGCGCCGTTCATCACGGCGGTCGGCGGGCTCGAGTCGGACGAATTCAAACGCCAGACCGATCTGATCGATACGGCCTGGAGCGGCAATCATGTCGCCCGCGTCGCGGCGCCCGACGCCAATCACCTGACCATCTGCGATGCGCTCGCCGCGCCCGGCCACGCGCTTTGCGAGGCAGTTCGCGAACTCGTGCTCGCGCGCCGTTGACACTCCTTCCGTGCATGCCGGCCGACATGCGCAGCGATGCATCGCATCGTTCCCGCTCGCCGCGCTCCGTGGTCACGATGCCATAACGCCCGCGAATTGCTATGCTCATTTCCTAAATCTAGGTATGATTGAGCGAACATCATGGGGCCAGACGGCGTCGGCGAACACTATTCGCGCCGCACTGGCGGGTTCGGCGCATGCGCCGAACCGTAGGGGGCGAATTGATGGAAATCGCGAAAATCAAAACAATTAAAACCTCGACAACGCATCCATCTCCGGCTTGGTCCGGTTCGACATTCCGCGCATCGTCTCCATGCACATGACAATAGGACAAGAACTTACACGATTTATGGAGAAGCACTGACATGACGAGCGCCGGAGACGAATTTGAAGCCTTGTTCGACGAGGTAGCGGCCCAGCGAGTACAAACGGCGGCGGCCGCGCCCGCGCCGGCGGAAAGCGAACCGGCCGCGCCGGCGTCGTCGACGACCGTCGAAGAGGCGCAAGCGACGCTCGAGAATCTGGCCGACAAGCCGATGTTCGAACGTCTCGGCACCATCGTTCGCATCATGCACGATTCGCTGCGCGAACTCGGCTACGACCGCTCGCTGTCCGAGGTCGCATCCCAGATCGGCGATGCCAAGGGCCGCCTCGAGTACATCGCCACGCTGACGGAACAGGCCGCCAACAAGGTGCTCAACGCCATCGACGTCGGCATGCCGGAACAGGAGAACATGGTCGAAACGGCCAAGGGCATGGAAGACCGCTGGAACGCGCTGTTCGAAGGCAGGATGAGCGTCGAGGAGTTCAAGGCCCTTGCCGCCGACTCGCGCCAGTTCGCCGCCAAGGTCGCCGCCTCCGCGGAAGCGGAAAAAGCGCGCCTGCTCGACATCAT
The DNA here is from genome assembly GCA_035627375.1 of Paucimonas sp. GTDB lineage: Bacteria > Pseudomonadota > Gammaproteobacteria > Burkholderiales > Burkholderiaceae_D > DASPLX01. Next base: position 19,313 of record DASPLX010000039.1, read on the forward strand.
GATGGCGCAGGACTTCCAGGACATCACCGGCCAGCTGATCAAGAAGATCGTCGCCATCACCAACAAGACCGAGCATGAGCTGGCACAGCTGCTGAAGGACAACGCGCCGCCCGAAATGAAGGCCGCGATCGAAGCGGCGGAAGCCAAGGCCGCGGAGGAAAAGCCGGCCGAGCTGATGCAAGGGCCCTCGGTCGCCGGCGTCGCCCTGGTGCAGGACGATGTCGACAACCTGCTGGCGGAGCTGGGATTCTAACGCGTCCATGAAAACGACAGTGGCAAGACGCGCCGGCACTGCGGGGCTGCGTACTCCCGCAAGCCTGCGGCGCGAAGGGCTCGCCGCCTCCACGGCGACGCAGCAAGCGGCATTTTGATAGGGGATCCGATGGACGACATGCTCAAGGAATTCGTGGTCGAGGCGCTGGACCTCGCATCGAACGTTGAAGAGCACTTGCTGTCGCTGGAACGGCAGCCGAACGATCCGGACATCCTGAACGCCGTATTCCGGTCCTTCCATACCATCAAGGGCGGCGCCGGTTTCATGAACCTCGGCGCCATGGTCTCCGCCTGCCATCTCACCGAAAACCTGTTCGACGCGCTGCGTACCGGCAAGGCGCCGGTCACCCCGCTCGCCATCGAGGCGGCGCTGCAGGCGAGCGGCTTCGTCGCCGGCCAATTGCAGCAGTTGGCCGGCGGCGCCGCGCCCGAAGACCTGCCGGCGATGCCGAAGGTGCTGGAAGACATTCTCACCGATGCCATCGAAGGCAAGACCGCGCCGACGGAGCACGCCAAGCCGAAAAAGGCGAAAGCCAAGGCCAAGGCGGCCGCCAAGCCCAAGAGCAAGGCGAAGTCGAAAACCGCCGAGGAAAGCTCCGCGGCGACCGGCGAGAACGTCGATTGGGAAGCTCTGTATCGCGCCGTCGCGCCGGATGGCATCCACGCCGCAACGATCGTCGAAGACGAGGAAGATGAAGAGGAGGAAGATCAAGCAACCTCCGCGGCAGCCGTCGATGCCGCGGAGGTCGCCGCCCGCCTGTCATCGCAAGAGCAGGTCGCCAAGGTCATCAATGCGCCGATCAAGGAAGACAGCATCCGCATCGATGCCGCCAAGCTCGACGCCTTGCTCGAAGTGGCCGGCGAATCGGTGCAGGCCGCCAACCAGGCCGCCGTCCTGCTGGAAAAACTCATGCAGTTCAAGTTCGAGGGCATCGCCGCGACCCTGATGTCGGCGCTGGCCGAGACCCTGAACCGCGCATCGCGCTATTCGACCGAATTGCAGCGCGCGACGCTGTCGACGCGCATGCAGCCGGTCGGCAAGCTGTTCCAGAAATTCCCGCGCCTGGTGCGCGAACTCGCGCGCGATCTCGGCAAGGATGTCGACCTGGTCATCGATGGGGCGGAAACCGAGGTCGACCGCGTAGTGGTGGACAGCCTCTACGATCCGCTCGTGCACATGCTGCGCAATGCGCTCGATCACGGCATCGAAGACAAGGAAAATCGCATCGCCCGCGGCAAGCCGACCAAGGCCGTCATTTCCCTCAAGGCCTGGCAGGAGGCCAGCAGCGTCATCATCGAGATCGCCGACGACGGCAAGGGCATGGATGCCGACGAGATACGCCGCAAGGCCATCAAGAAGGGATTGATCGGCGAAAGCGCCGCCCAATCTCCCGAGGAAGCCTATCAGCTCATCTTCCTGCCGGGCTTCTCCACCAAGGATGTCGCATCCAGCGTCTCCGGACGGGGCGTGGGCATGGACGTGGTCAAGACCGCCGTCGAAAAGCATCGCGGCGCGATCCGCATCGATTCCAAGCTCGGCCTTGGCACCACCTTCACCATCCGCCTGCCGATCGAATTGTCGATCGTGCCGACCATGCTGGTGCATACCTCGGGCGCGGCGCTGGGCATGCCGATGGCCGTGGTGGAACGGGTGGTGGAACTGCCGGAAGAATTTTCCTCCGTCGGCGGCCAGCCGGTATTCCGCGATCAGGGCCGGCCGTTGCCGGTGCTGTCGCTGGCCGGCGTGCTCGGCTACGATCCGGCGACGGAAAAAGTCGGCATCGTCATCGCCGCGCCGCATCCGTACATACTGGCGGTGGAAGCCGTGGACGGCACCGCGGATCTCGTGATCAAGCCGATGACGGCAATGCCGGCGCGCGGCATCGCGGGTACAGCCCGCTCGGCCGAGGGCGAACTGGTGCTGATCATCGGGCTGTCCTTCCTGCTCGACGGCTGCCGCACGACGACCCGGCTCGCGGCCTGACGGCGAGCCGTACGGCCGGCCGCGTCACGCCGCGCCACGCGCATGCGGCTCAATGGTCCGGGATGACCATGTCCATCACGAGTTTCCAGTCGCCGTCCACCCACACATCGATGGTCGTGACCGTCGCCGTGACGCCGGCACCGATGCTATGCATCAAGGCCTGCTGCCTCTCGCGTATCCTTTGCCTGTCCTTGAACAACTGGCCCTTGCCGGTCAGCAGGACGGCGTGGTCCGAGAAAATGGCGGCATCGCCCTTCTCCCACTCCGTCTTCCACTGCGCGCTGCCGCGCTCGATCGCGGCTCTCGCCTGCGCCAGCAGGGCAGCGGAATCGGGGCGGTCCTGCGCGAAGGCGGCGCATGGTCGATCAAGCATGCCGAAATATCGACGCTCGGCCGCTATCATGATTTTGCCGATGTTTTTGCCGATCTCGCCCGCGACTTCGGATAAGATCGGGGAGACCGGACAACGCCGCTCCATACGACGCCGGGCCGAATCGGGCTGAATTCTTGCATGGATTTTTCGACCACTTCACGCGGCTGGCGACCTGCCGGACGAGTTCGCGAACGTCTCGTCATCGGGTTGACGCTGTCGCTGCTCGCGCACGGATTCATCCTGTCGCTCGAGTTCGGCATGCCGGGGCTCGGCTTGCCGGACCTCGCGGCGCCGTGGAAGGAACGCCGCGCCCAATCGCAGGACTTGCATGTCGTCCTCGCGCCGGCCGCGCCGCCGATACCGGCTTCACCGCCGGCCGAACCATCCGCTCCCGACTACCTGGCGGCGGCGCCAGCCGCTGTTCCGGACAAGACGCTCAAGGCTCTCCCTCCCCGGCCGCGGCCGGCACCGAAGCCGGAGCCCGCCAAGCGCAAGTCCGTCGCCGTCAAGCCGCCGAAATCCTTTCCACCGCAAGCCAAGTCGCAACCGAAACTCATCACGCAGACCGAGCCGCGCAGCGAAGCCTTCGCCGTGACGCCGCCGGATCCCGAGCTCCCGGCGCAATCCGTGACTTCGAAAACCGAGGCGCAGGAACCGCCGACCGCAGTCGCCGAAGTGCCTGCGCCGGAACCGGTGCCCGCGGAAGCGGCCGCGCCCACGCCGCCGGCAGCGCAACGCGAGCAGGAGCGTCTCGAAGAGGAAACCGCGCAGCGCGAAGCGGAACAGCGGGCGCAGGAAGCCGAAGCCCGGAAACTGGCGGAGGAAAGCGCGAAGCGCCAGGCGCAAGAGCAAGCGCTGGAGGCGCAGCGTCAAGCGGAACAAGACGCAAAAGAGGCAAGGCAGCGGGAAGCGGCGCTCGCCCTCCAGCGCGAGCAAGAGGCGGCGCGCAAGCACGAGCAGGAAGCCGCCGCGCGACGCGCGCGGGAACTCGAAGAGCAACGCCTGGCGGACCTGCGGAAGCAGGAAGAAGAAAGAGCGCGCCGGGAACGGGAGCGCGAACTCGAAGCGCACAGGCAAGAGGAGGAAGCGGCCCGGCAAAGACAGGCCGATGAATTGGCCCGGCGAAAACAAGAAGAAGAGCTCGCCGCCCGGGCACGCGAACAGGAGTTCGCACGCCAGCGTGCCGAGGCCGCCGCCGCGCAGCAACGCGAACGCGACCGGATCGCCGAAGAGAATGCACGCGCTGCCGCAGCCGCCGCGGCAGCGGCCGCCAGGCAAGGCGCCGCCGACGGGCGGCAGGGAGGCGCCGCGCCGTTGCCGCGCGACCTGTTTGGCGGAGGCATCGCATCGCGCGCGCTCGAGCTGGCTCGCCGTCCCGACCTATTGCGCCCGGAACCGCAGCGCCCGGCAAACGATGCGGAACGTTCGTCGCGGCGTTCGGTATTCGGCAGCCTCGACCGCGATGTCGGTCTGGCGATGTATATCAAGAGCTGGACATTGAAGATCGAGCGCAACGGCAGCTTGAATTATTCGCAAGCCTCGAAGGAAAGGGCGCGCGGCGATCCTGTCGTGACGGTCGCGATCCGCAGCGACGGCAGCGTCGAGGATGTGGTCATCAATCGTTCGAGCGGCCGCGCCGAGCTCGACGAGGCGGTGCGCCGCATCGTCAGGCTGAATGCGCGCTACGCGGTGTTTCCGCCGGAATTGGCGCGCAAATACGATGTCATCGAAATCCGGCGCCTCTGGAATTTCGACGAGACGCTGAGGCTGATGGAAGAAATCCGCTGACGCCGGCCGCCGGGGCGCGCTCAATGGAAGCGGATTCCGCTCAAGCCTGCCGCGCGGCTTGCGCGAGCTTGTGCACCAGCGTCTGCGGACCGGATAGCCGCAACCCCATGTGGGATTCAGCGACCGCTTCCAGTTCGCCCTCCGGCAGCACGATCGTATAGCTGATCAATTCCTCGGAGCCGCCCAGGTCATGCGACGACAACATCATGTAGCCGCCGCTGTAAATGACGGCCTGGCGCAGGCGCTCGACGAGTTTGCCGTCCCATTCGGCGCCGAGTTCGACGGTGGTTTGCACGGAATCCATTGTGAAATATGCCGGTCTTGTGTTTAACGAGCTGTCTTGGCCGCAGGCGCCACCTGCTGGTGGATGGCTCCGAAAATCGACTTGCCGTTGGCATCCAGCATCTCGATGCGAATCGTGTCGCCGAACTTCATGAACGGGGTCTTGGCTTCGCCGTCGGCGATCGTTTCGAGGCAGCGCTTTTCCGCGATGCATGCATAGCCCTTCTTGGCATCCTTGTTCGAGATCGTGCCCGAGCCGACGATGGTGCCGGCGCGCGCGTTGCGCGTCTTGGCAAGATGAGCGATCAACTGCGGAAAATTGAAGACCATGTCGGCCCCGGCATTCGGCTGGCCGACCAATGCGCCGTTCCAGGTCACGCGCAGCGGCAGATGCACCTTGCCGTTGTCCCAGGCGCCGGCGAGCTCGTCGGGGGTAACCGCCACCGGCGAAAAGCTCGACGCCGGCTTGGACTGGAAAAAGCCGAAGCCCTTCGCCAGTTCGGCGGGAATCAGGTTGCGCAGCGAAACATCGTTGACCAGCATCAGCAGCTTGATATGGGATAGCGCATCGTCGGCGTCCGTGCCCATCGGCACGTCGTCGGTCACCACGGCGACCTCGCCCTCGAAGTCGATGCCCCATTCCTCGGAGGCCAGAACGATGTCGTCCGTCGGACCGATGAAATCGTCGCTGCCGCCCTGGTACATCAGCGGATCGTGCCAGAACGACTCCGGCATCTCCGCGTTGCGCGCGCGGCGCACGAGTTCCACATGGTTGACATAGGCAGAGCCGTCGGCCCACTGATAGGCGCGCGGCAGGGGCGCCATGCATTGCCGCGGTTCGAAATCGAAAGCGCGATGCGCGCGGCCGGCATTCAATTCTTCATACAGGCGTTCGAGTTGCGGGGCGATGAATTGCCAATCGTCGAGCGCGCGCTGCAGCGTCGGCGCAACGCCGTCGGCCATGACCGCCGTCTTGAGATCGCGCGAAACAACCGCCAGCGCACCGTCGCGGGTGCCGTCCTTGAGAGTCGCCAGTTTCATTCACTGCCCCGGGAAAGAAAAAACATTGTTATTTTACAGCGACCACGGGAGCGGATTCCTTTCGGAACGGGAAATCACAATTCGTAGGTATCCTTGTCCCCGCTCATCACCTGGTCGATCAGCTTGCGATTGAGGGTCGGCGCCATCAACTCGATGAACGTATAGACATAGCTGCGCAAGTACGCGCCTTGCTTCATCGCTACGCGCGAAACATTGGTGCCGAACAAGTGGCCGACCGAGATGGCGCGCAGGTTCTTGTCGCGCTCCGCGTCGAAGGCCATACCGGCGATGATGCCGACGCCCAGGCCGAGTTCGACATAAGTCTTGATCACATCGGCATCGATGGCTTCCAGCAAGACGTCCGGTTTCAGTTCGCGCAGCTGGAATGCCTGGTCGATCTTGGCGCGGCCGGCGAACGCGGCGTCATAGGTGATCAGCGGGTATTCCGCGATCTCTTCCAAGGTCACGGTCTTGGATTTCAGCAGGGGATGCTCGGGGGGCACGACCATCACGTGCTCCCATTGATAACAGGGAATCGACACCAGCCCTTCTATGTTGGCGATCGATTCGGTGGCGATCGCAAGGTCCGCCTGGTCTTTCAATACCATTTCGGCGACCTGCTTGGGATTGCCTTGCAATAACGACAAGCGGACTTTCGGATATTTCTGGGTAAACGCATGAACCACCTTGGGCAACGCGTAACGTGCCTGGGTATGGGTGGTGGCGATCACGAAGCTGCCGGTGTCTTGCGCGGCGAATTCCTTGCCGATGCGCTTCAGGCCGTCGATTTCTTGCATGATCAGCTCGACCGACTTCAGGACCGCGCGCCCCGGCTCGGTCAAGCCGCGGATGCGCTTGCCGTGGCGCGTGAAGATATCGATCCCGAGCTCCTCCTCCAGCTCGATGATCGCTTTTGATACGCCCGGCTGAGAGGTATACAACGCCTTCGCCGCCTCGGTCAGGTTGAAGTTCTGCCGGACCGCCTCACGCACAAAGCGCAATTGATGTAGATTCATGGTTTTGTCTTATTTGCAATGGTTTCGCGCACTTGCATATGCCGAAAGCACATATAAGCAAATAAATACTATGTAGTTTGGAATAAAGCACAAGTTTATTACGATTCAAAATCATTCGCGCGAGGTGATATGACCCTGACTTATGTTGTTTCCGGTTTTGCGGTGGGCTTGCTGGTCGGATTGACCGGCGTGGGCGGCGGTTCGCTCATGACGCCGCTGCTGACCCTCCTGTTCGGCGTCTCCCCGACCGTCGCGGTCGGCACCGACCTGGCCTTCGCGTCGATCACCAAGAGCGCGGGCACCATCGCGCACCGCGTACGCGGCACGGTCCACTGGGACATCGTCAAGCGCCTGTGCATCGGCGCCCTGCCGGCCGCCCTGCTGGCAACCCTCGCGCTCAAGCATTTCGGCGCACTCGACAAGCAGATCGCCCACATCATCCGTTATTCGATCGCCGGCTCGGTATTGCTGACCGTGGTCGCCTTGCTGTGCCGCGGCCGCATGCTGGACTGGATCACCCGCCATCCCGAAAAGCAACTGCAAGGCGCCAAGCTCGCCGCGATGACCATCATTGCCGGCGCCCTGCTCGGCACGCTGGTCACGATCTCCTCGATCGGCGCCGGCGCCATCGGCGCCACGCTGATCGTGCTGCTCTATCCGCGCCTGTCGCCGGCCGAGATCGCCGGCACCGACATCGCCTATGCCGTGCCGCTGACCGCCATCGCGGCGGCCGGCCACTGGTATCTCGGCTCGATCAACTGGGAATTGCTGGCCATGCTGCTGATCGGCTCGGTGCCGGGCATCACGCTCGGCTCGCTGGCCGCCCGCGCGGTGCCGGAAAAGATCCTGCGCGGCTTGCTGGCCACTGCCCTCACCGGGGTGGCGGCGAAAATGGTTTTCTAGGCTGGCCCGCTATCCCGATTTCGCATTCAATAACCATCAGGCTCAGACATGTATCGTTACGATCAATACGACCACTTAATCGTCAAGGAGCGCGTCGCCCAATATCGCGACCAGGTGCGGCGCCGCATCGCGGACGAATTGACCGAAGACGAATTTCGCCCCCTGCGCTTGCAGAACGGCCTCTACATGCAACGCCACGCGTACATGTTGCGCGTGGCCGTGCCGTACGGCCTGCTGTCGACGAAGCAGCTGCGCATGTTCGCGCACATCGCCCGCACCTACGACCGCGGCTACGGCCATTTCACGACCCGCCAGAACATCCAGTACAACTGGATCCGTCTGGAAGACACACCCGACATTCTCGCGCACCTGGCCTCGGTCGAGATGCATGCGATCCAGACCTCGGGCAATTGCGTACGCAACATCACGTCCGACCAGTACGCCGGCGTCGCGCCGGACGAGATCATCGATCCGCGTCCGTGGTGCGAAATCCTGCGCCAGTGGTCGACCTTCCATCCGGAATTCGCCTACCTGCCGCGCAAGTTCAAGATCGCGATCAACGGCGCCCTGGAAGACCGCGCCGCCATCGGGATGCACGACATCGGTCTGACCGTCGTGCGCAACGAGCACGGCGAGACCGGCTTCCGCGTGCTGGTGGGAGGCGGCCTCGGCCGCACGCCGATCATCGGCAGCGTGATCCGCGAATTCCTGCCCTGGCAGCACATGCTGACCTATATCGAAGCGATCCTGCGCGTCTACAACCAGTACGGCCGGCGCGACAACATGTACAAGGCGCGCATCAAGATCCTGCTGAAGGCGCTCGGCGTCGAGGAATTCGCGCGCCAGGTGGAAGAAGAATGGGCCGACATCAAGGACGGCCCCAGCACGCTGACCCGGGAAGAGCTCGACCGCGTCGCCGCCTACTTCGTGCCGCCGCCCTATGAAACGCTGCCGGCGACCGACCCGGCCGTCGAACAGCACAAGAACGAGAACAAGGCCTTCGGCAACTGGATCAAGCGCAACGTGCGCGCCCACAAGGTGCCGGGCTATGCTTCCGTCACCTTGTCGCTGAAGAAGACCGGCGTGCCGCCGGGCGACGCCACCGCGCAGCAGATGGATTTCGTGGCCGACCTGGCCGACCGCTACAGCTTCGGCGAACTGCGCGTCACGCACGAGCAGAACCTGGTGCTGGCCGACGTCAAGCAATCGGACCTGTTCGCGCTCTGGAAAGAAGCCAAGGAACAAGGCCTCGCCACGCCGAACATCGGTTTCCTGACCGACATCGTATGCTGCCCGGGCGGCGACTTCTGCTCGCTCGCGAACGCGAAATCGATCCCGATCGCGGCCGCGATCGCCGAGCGTTTCGACGATCTCGACTTCCAGTACGACATCGGCGAGATCGACCTGAACATCTCGGGCTGCATCAACGCCTGCGGCCATCATCACATCGGCAACATCGGCATTCTCGGCGTCGACAAGGACGGCGCGGAGTGGTACCAGGTGTCGCTGGGCGGCGCGCAGGGCAACGATATCTCGATCGGCAAGATCATCGGCCCTTCCTTCTCCGCGCACCAGATGCCGGAGGTGATCGCGCGCATTCTCGAGACCTACGTGCGCGAACGCACCGAAGACGAACGCTTCATCGATACGGTGCGCCGCGTCGGCATCGAACCGTTCAAGACGCATGTCTATGCGACACAGATCAAGATCGAACATCAGGTTGGAGAGGACGCCTATGCGTAACATCATCAAGGACCGCGCCGTCGTCGCCGACGACTGGACCGTAGTGCGTCTCGAGGAAGGCCAGAGCGCGGAATCGTTCGCCGTCCCGGCCGGCAAGGTCATCGTGCCGCTGGCGGTATGGGAGGCGCGGCGCGCCGAACTGCTCGAGCGCGGCGACGTCGGCGTATTGATCGCCAGCCACGAGCGGCCGGAAGCGTTGAAGGGCGACGTCTCGCGCCTGCCGGTCATCGCCGTCGAGTTTCCGAAATTCGCCGACGGCCGGGGCTATTCGATCGCCTACAACCTGCGCGCCCGCCTCGGCTTCGCCGGCGAATTGCGCGCCATCGGCGACGTGCTGCGCGACCAGTTGTTCTACATGTCGCGCGTCGGCTTCAACGCGTTCGCGGTGCGCGCCGACCGCGACATCCACGACGCACTGAAAGGCTTGACCGATTTCTCCGAGCCGTACCAGGCGTCGTGGGACATCAAGGCGCCGCTGTTCCGCCGCGTTCCGCGTGCCGGAGCGGCGGCATGAGCGATTACGACGCATTATTGTCGAACACGAAGGCGACGCTCGAACGCATCGCGGCCGAGTTCGCCCCCGCCGTGTTCGCGTCGAGCCTGGCCGCGGAAGACATGGTCTTGACCGACCTGATCCTGCGCGCCAAGCTGCCGATCCGCATCTTCACGCTCGAGACCGGCCGCCTGCATGCCGAAACGCTGGCGATGATCGATCGCATCCGCGCGGCCTACGGCTACGAAGTCGCGCAGTACAAGCCCGATCCGGAAGCGGTCGGCGCCTATGTGAGCAAGCACGGCTTGAACGCGTTCTACGACAGCGTCGAGCTGCGCAAGGAATGCTGCCGCATCCGCAAGGTCGAGCCGCTCAAGCGCGCCCTCGCGGGCAACAAGGCTTGGGTCACCGGCCAGCGCCGCGCCCAGTCGACGACGCGCGCCGACTTGCAGATCCAGGAGCGCGACGAAGCGCACGGCCTGGAAAAATTCAATCCGCTCGCCGATTGGTCGGAACACGATGTCTGGCGCTATGTCCGGGATCACAACGTTCCGTATAATCCTCTCCACGACAAGGGTTATCCCTCGATCGGTTGCGAACCCTGCACCCGCGCGATCCAGCCAGGCGAGGACATCCGCGCCGGACGCTGGTGGTGGGAGAACCCGGAATCCAAGGAATGCGGCCTGCATGTCGTCGACGGCAAGCTGGTCCGCATCAAGAAAGTCGATACCAAGACTGAATCCCATACGACGACTTGAACAACATGAATACCGCCGTTGAAAAATTTTTCCTGGATAGCGCGAGCAACCGCCATCTCGATTGGCTGGAATCCGAGGCGATCCACATCATGCGCGAAGTCGCCGCCGAATGCGCCAATCCCGCCCTGCTGTTTTCGGGCGGCAAGGATTCGGTCGTGCTGCTGCGCATCGCCGAGAAGGCTTTCCGTCCCGGAAAGTTCCCGTTCCCGCTGGTGCACATCGACACCGGCCACAATTTCCCGGAAGTGATCCAGTTCCGCGACAAGCGCGTGGCCGAGCTCGGCGAGCGCCTGATCGTCGGCCACGTCGAGGATTCGATCAAGCGCGGCACGGTGCGCCTGCGCAATCCGCAGACCGATTCGCGCAATGCCGCGCAAGCCGTGACGCTGCTCGAGACCATCGCCGAGCACAAGTTCGACGCCTGCATCGGCGGCGCGCGCCGCGACGAAGAGAAAGCCCGCGCCAAGGAACGCATCTTCTCGTTCCGCGACGAATTCGGCCAATGGAATCCGAAGGCGCAACGCCCCGAACTCTGGGACCTGTACAACACCCGCGTCCACGCCGGCGAGAACATGCGTGTGTTCCCGATCTCGAACTGGACGGAACTCGACGTCTGGCAATACATCGCCCGCGAAAAGCTCGACCTGCCGTCGATCTACTATGCGCACGAGCGCGAAGTCATTCCGCGCAACGGCTTGCTGGTGCCGTTGACGGAACTGACGCCGGCGCGCGAAGGCGAAACGGTCGAGAAGCGCATCGTGCGCTTCCGCACCGTCGGCGACATCTCCTGCACCTGCCCGGTGGCGTCCGACGCCGCTTCGGTCGACGCGATCATCGCCGAGACCGCCGTCACCCAGATCACCGAACGCGGCGCCACGCGCATGGACGACCAGACATCCGAAGCATCGATGGAAAAACGCAAGAAGGAAGGATATTTCTGATGAACGCCGTGGTTACCGAATTCAACACCCAGGCCGCGGGCGACAAACCCTCCGAGCGCGGCCTGCTGCGCTTCATTACCGCCGGCTCGGTCGACGACGGCAAGAGCACGCTGATCGGCCGCCTGCTGTTCGACAGCAAGGGCATCTTCGCCGACCAGCTCGACGCGATCTCGCGCGCCAAGCACAAGCGCACCGTGGGCGACACGATCGACCTGTCGCTGCTGACCGACGGCCTGGAAGCCGAGCGCGAGCAAGGCATCACGATCGACGTCGCCTATCGCTATTTCGCGACGCCCAAGCGCAAGTTCATCATCGCCGACACCCCGGGCCACGAGCAATACACGCGCAACATGGTGACCGGCGCCTCGACAGCCGACGCGGTCATCATCCTGGTCGACGTATCGAAGGTGAAGCTGGGAGAGAACGGCGAAGTCGAGCTGCTGACCCAGACCAAGCGCCACTCCACGATCGCGCACCTGTTGCGCATCGAGCACGTGATCGTCGCGGTCAACAAGATGGACCTGGTGAATTACGACCAGTCCGTCTACCACCGCATCGTCGGCGCCTACAAGGCGTTCGCCGAACAGCTCGGCCTGGCCGACGTCCATGCGATTCCGCTGTCGGCGCTGGCCGGCGACAACGTCGTCGCGGCGAGCGACAAGATGCCGTGGTACCAGGGGCCGACGCTGATCGAATTGCTCGAATCGCTGTCGGTCTACGACGAGGCCCACGACGAACCGTTCCGCTTCCCGGTCCAATTGGTAGCGCGCCATGGCGGCCATCTGGCCAACGACTTCCGCGGCTACATGGGCCGCATCGAAGCCGGCCGCGTGAGGAAAGGCGACAAGCTGGCGGTGCAGCCGAGCGGCTTGACCGCGACCGTCAAGGACATCCTCACCTTCGACGGCTCGCTCGAATCCGCCGCGGCCGGCCAATCCGTGACGCTGCTGCTCGAAGAATATCTCGACATCTCGCGCGGCGACATGCTGGCGGCGGCCGAAGCGCCGGCCACGCTGCTCAAGTCGGTGAAGGCCGAAATCTGCTGGCTGTCGGAAGAACCGCTCGACATCCGCCGCAAGTATTGGCTCAAGCACACGACGAAACAGGTCGCCGCGCGCGTCGCCGCGATCGACACGCTGCTCGACATCAATACGCAGGAGCGCCGTCCGGCCGAGACGCTCAAGCTCAACGATATCGCGACCGTCTCGATCAACGTCCAGCAGCCGCTGGCCGCCGACGCCTACGACGCCATCCGCGCGACCGGAGCCTTCATCCTGATCGATGAAGTGACGCACCAGACGGTCGCCGCCGGCATGATCCGGCTGGCGTAAGCGCGGCGTCATGTCTTCATTCGGCAAGGTCTACCTGATCGGCGCCGGCCCCGGCGCCGCCGACCTCATCACCGTGCGCGGCGCGCGCATCCTGGCGCGGGCCGAAGTCGTCTTGCACGATGCGCTGGTCACCGAAGACATGCTCAAGCTGTGTCCGCAAGCCGAAAAGATCCCGGTCGGCAAGCGCTCGGGCCAACGCTCGACCGCGCAGGTGGTCATCAATCAGCGGCTGGTCGAATGCGCGAAGAAGTACCGATTGATCGTGCGCCTCAAGGGCGGCGATCCGATGATGTTCGGCCGGGCCGATGAGGAACTGCGCGCGCTCGAGGCGGAAGGGATCGAAGTGGAAGTCATTCCCGGCATCACGGCCGCGCTCGCCGCGGCCGCCTCGACCAGGCAACCGCTCACCAAGCGCGGCATCGCGCGCAGCGTGGCATTCTTCACTTCGAGCACGGCGCCCGAGCATCCCGAGCAGACCACGCTGCCCGACTGCGACACGCTGGTCCAATACATGGGCGGCAAGGAAGCGATCGCGACCGCCGAGCGCTTGCTGGCGCGCGGCGCATCGCCGTCCTTGCCAGTGGTGGTGATCGAGAATTGCAGCAGGCCGGACGAGCGCATCCTGCGCCTGCACTTGGGCGAGCTCGAAAAAGGCATCGAGCAATGCCATGGTCCGGTGCTGGTGATGATCGGCGAAGCGATGGCGCCCAGATCCCGGCCTGGCTGACCTCGCGCGGCCCGCGAATCCGAAGTCTGCGCGTCAATCGCCGCCTTGCGCGGCGACGCAATACCGCGCGATCGCATTCAACACATCGGCGTTCTCGCCGACCGCATCGGCCGTCTTCAATCTCATCTCCGGAAACTCGTTGCGCAACCCTGCGATCATCGGCGGCAGATCGCGCAGCACATGTCCGCCCTGTCCGAAGAATACCGGTACCACGGTCACCTCTTTGCAACCACCCTTCGCCGCCTGCCGCACCAGGTCGGGCAGATTCGGCGCCATGAGCTCAAGATAGGCGAGCGCGACCGTGGAATCCGGTGTCAGCTCTTGCACGATCGTGCGCAGACGTTCGAAAGGCGCGGCCCATCGAGGGTCGCGGGCGCCATGGGCGAACAGGACAAGCAGGCGCCGCGTCATGAAGCGATTCCGATCCCTGCATCGAACATTCCGACCGAGATCGCCACCAATGATTTGATTGTCAATCCGACAATTACCCTGAAAGGCCTTCTCATGATTCCCTCATCGTCCTCGAATCTGTTTTTCGTTCACCAATCGTACAACACTCCGAAAGACCATCTCGCATCGGTTGACGCGAAGCTGACGGCGCTAATCAGCGGCGGGCACAGTCGCTTATTTCACCATACGCTCACCAACCTTACCTTGAAACGCTTCCTGCAAGATGTCATCGGCCACTTGAAGAATGTTTGCGCGTCGGAATTTCCGCATCACACCTGGCACGTTCTCGGGTTTCTCCGAGGCGACGACGTAGAGCTGCCGGACGAACTTTCCGAGCCGGGGCTCGACGACCAAGCCAAGCAAGAGCTCCGAGATTTATTGCCGATGAAAGAGGGGAAGTTCGGCCTCAGAGCCGCCGAGACCTCTGTCGAGACGCTGGAAGGACTACTGAGTCGTTTGGAAGAAACGGACTTCTCGCATCTGCAAGAATCGAGCATCGGCGGAAAAACCGACCTGCACGGACTTCCTCGGCATGTAGTCCAGGAAATCACCGCTTTCCTACCGCCTCAAGAACGAGAACCGCTTCTCAGGAGCAACAAGTCCGTGGCCATGGCGTATTTGCCGGAACTGAGAGCCAATATCGCGTCGCGGATGAAATACTTCGACAAAAGGAGCTTCGATTTCAGATTGAAAAGCCTCGACAAGAACTGGGCAAAATATCCAAGCCTGCGGGCAAAGGCTCTGAAGAGTTGGGCAACCTCGCTCCAGGAGAGCGTGGCAAGGGACAAACCCGAGATATTCGACACGCTTCTGGCTCACATCGAGCAACTGCCCTTGGACGTCATACGAACCCCGCTCGAAAAGTTGATCAAGAACTTGGCGTATGCTGGCGGCCGGGAAACACAACAGGCTTGGAGCGCCGACGCTTACTACACTGCGGTCGATCGCGTCCTCGGGCTCATCAATGGGCGCTTGGCACAGGCGGAATCCACCACGATTCGTTCCGAACGGGAACTTTCGCAGCAATCCCTTGCTTCCCAAGCAAGCAGCGCCGCCATCGAAGCGCTCGCCGCATGCTATTTCACGCGCGCCCACCCGAGTCCGACGGAGTTGATTCAATTCAATACCATAGTCGCCCTGACGAAAAAGCTCTCCGGCCAGTCTCGCAGTAAAAGCCTGGTGAGCCTATGCCGGACATGGACAAATCTTTGCAGATTGAAAGATGCCGAGACGAACATCGTTCGCTCTTTCGATGCTCTTCTCGAGGCAATCAAGGATGCCAGCATGCAGGTGTATCCCGGCAGCACGTCAACATGGACAAGTCTCTCCCTGGAATCCCTGGCTCTTGGCCTCAAATCGGCGCAATCGGAACGGTTAAGAGGCGCGATGTTGGACAGGCTTTTCATAACCATATCGGCGATGCGGCGAGAGCTCGAACCGACCGATCGCCAATTGCTGCTCAGATGCCTGAAGACCCAGACATCTCACTGGAGCGATCCGGTCGCAAAGGCGGCGGCACAAACCAAAATAGCCAATGCTATTGCAGAGATAAAACAAAGCCTGAAAGACAAAAAAGACTAGCGCCGCTCGACCCGCCACAACGCTCCGAGCGCCAGTAACAGGAACAGCGCGCTCGGCGCCACCGCGGTCGCCAGCGGCGGCCAGGTGTTGAGCAGGCCCAGATGGGAGAACAACCCGTTCAACAACTGGAAGCTCACGCCGATCATGATGCCGATGAAAATCTTCAGGCTGACGCCACCTGCCCGCACGTGCATGTAGGCGAACGGCAGCGCCAGCGCCATCATCACCAGCACGGCGAACGGATACACCAGCTTTTTCCAGAACGCGATCTCGTAACGGTCGGTATGCTGCTTGTTCTCGGCCAGATGGCGCGTATAAAGCAGCAGGTTGTAAGCCGACATGCGCTCCGGTTTGGCGAACAGCACCGACAGGATGGCCGGCGTGATTTCCGACACCAGCTCCTTCGACGGCAAGGTGGACGCCGACACCGTGCCGTCGAGATTGGGCGCCTGCATGCCGGCGCCCATCGCCAGGTTGGGGAAATGCGTGATCGAGACGTCGGACAGGCGCCAGACGTGCTCGCCCTGGTAATTCGCCCGCGCCGCCGTGATCAAGGCCGTCATGCGGAAATCGAGATCGAACTCATAGAGTCTCACGCCGCGCAATTCGCCGTCGGGACGCACTTCCCTGACATTCAGGAAACGCGAGCCGATCGCCTCGCCGCTCACGCCGTTCTGCTTGATCACGTCCTTGGCCCACCAACCGGAGCGGAACGCCTGCGACACCGAGGCGCCCTGCGCGCGCAGCTTCATCTTCTCCGCCATCTCGCTGGCGACCGGGGCCACGATTTCGCCGAGAATGAAAGTCAGCATCACGAACACCATGCCGATCTTGGCCAGCATCCAGCCGGCCTTGGCGGTGGACATCCCCGATACGCGCATGATCGTGAATTCGGAACGCGCCGCGAACTGGGCCAGGGCCCAGATCGTGCCGATCAGCGCGGCCACCGGCATCAGCACATAGACTTCGCTCGGCAGGCCGAGCAGCACATACAGGAAAGCCTGGTGCAGCTGATAGCCGCCGCGCCCGAGCACCTTGATCTCGCCGGTCAGGTCGTAGAAGGCGAACAGCGCCAGGAAGGCGGCCAGGACGAACAATATCGAACGCGAGATCTCGTCGACGAAATAGCGCTGCAAGACTTTCATCACGCGGCCCTCCGGAACAGCCAGGCCCGCTTGACCGCGGCCAGCAGCACCAGCGGGTGATAGCGGCTGTTGACCTTCAGGCGCCAGGTGAACATCAGGATGACCAGCAGCCCGGCGACGGCATGCACCGGCCACCAGCCGAGCGCGAACGACAGGCGGCCTTGCACCACGGTCGCCTGCAGCACGCTCACCATATTGCTGTAGACGATGTATACGAGCAAGGCGATCAACAGGTTCGCCGAGCGGCCGGCGCGCGGATTCACGAAACTCAGGGGGATGGCCAGCAGCATCAGCAGCAGCGCCGTCAGCGGCAAGGCGCTGCGCCAGACCAGCTCGCCGAGATTGTGCCGGTTCGGATCGGCCAGCAGGGCCTCGGTCGGCAGCGAGGCCGCCGTCCTGTCGCCGACCAGCGCCTGGTTCTGCCGCTGGATCAGGACGCGGTAACGTTCGAATTCCATCATCTCGAAATCGGACTGGTTCGGCACGCCGTCGTAACGCCTGCCCTTCTGCATGACCAGATACTTGTCGCCGCGCGCATCAACCTCGGTCGTTCCTTCCTTGGCGACCACGATCGTGGTGCGGCCGTCCTTTTGCGCATTGACGAAGACATTCCTCACCTTGGTGGTATCGCCGGAAACGCCTTCCACGAAGAACACGCGATCGGCCGCGGACGACTCCTCGAACTTGCCGGGCGACACGCGGGAAATATCTTCCCGCTTCTCAAAACGCTCGCGGAATTCCGCGCTCTGCCGGATCGACCACGGCGTCACGATGAAGCTCAACACGGCCGTCGCGATGACGATCGGCATGCCGAACATCATGACCGGCTTGATCCAGCGCGTGATCGAGAGCCCCGAGGAAAACCACACCACCATTTCGGATTCCTGGTAGCTGCGCGTGACGGCCAGCAAGACCGAGATGAAGCCGGTGAGAATCAGGATGATGGGCAGCAGCTTCAAGCCTTCGAAGCCGATCAACTCGATCACGTCGCGCGAGGCCACCCGGCCGCCGGCCGCCTGGCCGAGGATGCGGGTCAACATCACGGTGATGGAGATGGTGAAGAGCGTCGTGAACACGGCGCCGGCGTTGCTAATCAGTTCGCGGCGGAGAGCACGCTGGAAAATCATGTTGAAACGAGGTGGAATATAATTGCGGTTCGAAAACCAAGGAGGACTGATGGACTTTAGCACAAAACCATTCGACGCAAAGAACACGATCGCCGCGGCCAAATCCGGCTGCGTGGTGGTCGGCGTATTCGACAACCAGAAGTTGTCGCAAGCTGCGCAAGCGTTGGACAAGAAAGGCGACATCGCCGCGGCGGTCAAATCGGGCGACATTTCCGGCAAGCCCGGCACCACGCTGCTGATGCGCGGCGTCGACGGCGTCGCGGCCGAACGTGTCCTGCTGGTCGGCCTGGGCAAGGAAGGCGAGACGAGCGAAAAGGACTTCACGGCCGCGGTCCAGGCGGTCGCCAAGGCATTCTCGACGCTCGGCGCCGCCGACGCGATCATGGCGCTGCCGTTCGACGGCGTCAAGAACCGCGACACGGCATGGGCGCTGCGCGCCGCCGTGCTGGCCGGCCGTGAAAGCGTCTTCCGCACCGACGGCCTGAAGAGCCAGAAGGAACCGGCCAAGGGCGGCGTCAAGAAAGTCGTGCTCGCGGTCGCGCCGGCCGAAGCCAGTGCCGCCAAGGAAGCCGTCGCGCAAGCGGTCGCCGTCGCCAACGGCATGGAACTGACCAAGACCCTCGGCAACCTGCCGGGCAACGTCGCCACGCCGACCTACCTCGCCAATACCGCGAAGAAGCTCGCCAAGGAATTCAAGCTGCAAGTCGAGGTCCTCGACCGCAAGCAGATCGAGGCGTTGAAGATGGGCAGCTTCCTGTCCGTCACCGCCGGCACCGACGAACCGCCGAAATTCATCGTCCTGAAGCACATGGGCGGCAAGGCCAAGGATGCGCCGGTCGTGCTGGTCGGCAAGGGCATCACCTTCGACTCAGGCGGCATTTCGCTCAAGCCGGGCGCCAGCATGGACGAGATGAAGTACGACATGTGCGGGGCAGGCTCGGTGCTCGGCACCTTCCGCGCCATCGCGGAAATGAAGCTCAAGCTGAACGTCATCGGCGTCATCGCCGCCTGCGAAAACATGCCGAGCGGCCGCGCCACCAAGCCGGGCGACATCGTCACCTCGATGTCCGGCCAGACCATCGAAATCCTCAATACCGATGCCGAAGGCCGCCTGATCCTGTGCGACGCCTTGACCTACGTGGAACGCTTCAAGCCGGCCGCCGTGGTCGACATCGCCACACTGACCGGCGCCTGCATCACCTCGCTCGGCCACCACAACACCGGCCTGTTCACGCGCCACGACGAGGCGCACGACAAGCTGGCCGAGGAATTGCTGGCCGCCGGCAAGCAGGCCAGCGATACCGCGTGGCGCATGCCGGTCGAGGATGTCTACCAGGAACAGCTGAAGTCGAACTTCGCCGACGTCGCCAACATCGGCGGCACGGCGGGCGGCAGCATCACCGCGGCCTGCTTCCTCGAGCGCTTCACGAAGAAGTACACCTGGGCGCACCTCGACATCGCCGGCACGGCCTGGAAGAGCGGCGCGGCCAAGGGCGCGACCGGTCGTCCGGTCGGTCTGCTGACGAGCTTCCTGATCAATCGCGCGAAGTAAGTCCGGTATAGCACGGACCAAGCCAGGCAGACAGCTGCATCGCAGCTTCCTGCCTGGCGATGCACCCGCAATGGGGGCATCTCTTGCCTATCCCCGGTCGAGGACTATTGGCAAATCAGCGCCGCATCCGAATAGATCGGATTCACATTCTTGCTGCATGCGCATTTGTTGCCCACGCCGCAGACGGAAGGCGCCGCCAAGATGGAATTTATCCAGTCCTTATAGGGTCCGACATCGGTCGAAATATCCGGAGCGGCCTGCGGCGGAAGATACGGATTGCCATCCTGCCCGCATGCTCCGACCCCGGTCGCATGCGCCGAGATCAAGACCCAGTCGGCGCCATCCCACCAAAGGTCCGGACCTCCGGAATCGCCGGGGCAAGTCATGAACATCATGTTGTCATTGCCGACGATATTCCCATTGAATAGATAGTGATAGCCCGGCAGATCCGCGCTACGCCCGCCGTAATTCGTATTCGCGTAATGCAGATGCAAATGATTGGCCGGCGCCTGTACGCCCGGCGCGCGAATCCCATATCCCGCGGTAAGGATCTGATCGTAGAGCTTGGGATAGACGCCGGGAGTCGGCAACTTGGGATAGAGGCCGGGTTGGCCGAACTTGCCGGCAAGCCGTACCAGCGCAATGTCGTTATCCGCCTTTGCCGGATTGTCCAGATTCTGATTCGGGCAATCCCCATTCACGACCGCGGAGCCCTTGCAGTAATCCGACGGAACATAAACCGCCTTGATCTTGAAGGCATTCGCATCGCCTGTCGCCGCCCGCGAGTAATCGACATCGGCGCCCTTATAGGCATACCAGCCGTGTTGCGGCATCCCTTGCGCCGCGTCGCCGGCGCCGAGAGCGGCAAAGCCGGTCGCGGCGACGGCCTGCGCGGCATCCTTCCGATCGACAAAACAATGCGCCGCCGACACCAGCCAGGTTTCATCTCTGGCGGCGTCATAGGAAATCGGCGTGGCCGTGCACATCGTTCCGTTGCCGCTCTGGACCAAGGCTGCGACGATGTTCGCCACGTCGGCCGCCTGGGGAGAATTCGGTCCGCAAAAGCTGCCGCCGATACCCACCTGGCACGCGATTCGCTGTGAAGCGATTCCCGGAACGGTCACCGTCGTGCGCTCGGAGACCTTTTCGAGAGCAGCGGTGATCGTGGCCGTCCCGGCACCGACTGCCTGGACGGTGCCGGCGGCGGCCACGGTGGCGATGCGAGATGAATCGGAATTCCAATTCACTTGGGAGGTGATGTCCTTACTCGTGCCGTCCGAATATTTTCCGATTGCCTGCAATTGGAAAGATGAGCCGATGTTCACGGTGGCATTGGCCGGAACGATGGCGATCGATTGCAGTTGCACCGACGGCGGCTGTGGCGCTGACGACGCTTCCTTCTTGCCGCCACAACCGGCAAGAATCGCGCATGGGATTAGCAGCAAGAAAAGGATGAACGATCGGAATCTCTCGAAATGGCACATGTTTCCTACTCCTTGAACGAAATTCTTTTTCGGAGCGAATTCCTCATGCCGTCCCCCTCGGCATGCGAAGACTCGTTCCCCATGACAAAGGAGCAGAATCACGCCATTCATAAAATCATGGAATTAATATTAGCGAATATTAATAAGACGACACCAAGCCTTCTATCCTGTATTGCCCCCTAGCGCATTTGTTGCAGTCCTTCGCCATATCGGCAGGCTGTCCCGTATCGTCCCTCCAGGATGAGCAGCGACGAAATTCGCCTGCCGGATGGGGTAACATAGGCGCCACCGGACGCTCGGCAATCCGTTCGAGCGGGCCCAAAGGGGGCAGCCGGATGAGCGACTTATGAAAGTTCGCGCGGCAGGAACCCGCCGCAACCCGCATAAAATCAAGGTTCTTACTGAAACATGAAACTCGCGACCTGGAACGTCAATTCCCTCAAAGTCCGCCTGCCGCATGTCTTGCAATGGCTGGCGGACAATCCCGTGGACGTGCTCTGCCTGCAGGAAACCAAGCTGACCGACGATAAATTTCCGGTGGGAGAAATCGAAGCCGCCGGCTACCAGGTCGCGTTCACGGGCCAGAAGACCTACAACGGCGTCGCCATCCTGTCGAAGCATCCGATGGCCGACATCGTCAAGAACATCCCCAGCTTCGAAGACGAGCAGCAGCGCGTCATCGCCGCGACCGTCGGCGATGTGCGCGTGGTTTGCGCCTACATCCCGAACGGCCAGTCGCTCGAATCGGAGAAATACCTGTACAAGTTGAAGTGGCTGGAAGGCTTGCGCGACTGGCTGTCGCGCGAATACGCCGCGCATCCGAAGCTCGCGCTGCTCGGCGACTACAACATCGCCCCGGAAGACCGCGACGTGCATGATCCTGCGGCATGGCAAGGCCAGGTGCTGGTATCGGAGCCGGAACGGGCGGCCTTCCGCCGCTTGCTCGACCTCGGCTTCAAGGATGCGTTCCGCCTGTTCGAGCAGCCCGAGAAACTGTTCAGCTGGTGGGACTACCGCCAACTCGCCTTCCGCCGCAACGCCGGATTGCGCATCGATCACATCCTGCTGTCGGCGCCGCTGGCCGAGAAATGCAGCGCCTGCGTCATCGACAAGGCGCCGCGCAAGCTGGAGCAGCCGTCGGACCATACGCCGGTGGTGGCGACGATCGACTGCTGACAACACTCCGCGAAACGAAAATCCCCGCCGCGGCGGGGATTCTTGTTTCGACTGCGGAATTTACTTCAGGATATTCCCGTCCGCATCGCGATACTCGATCGGCCCGAGCTTCGGATTGCGCTTCTTGATCTGCGGCTCGATCTTGGCCTTGTCGCCGACGCCGACCACGATCAGGTTTGCCGGCTGCAGATATTTCTTGACGGCCGACTGCACATCCTTGGCCGTCACCGCCGCGAAGCGCTTGGCCAGGCCGCTGTAGTAGTCGAGGCCGAGATCGTAGAGGTAGACGTTCGACAGGCTGCCGCCGATCGCACGGTTGGTTTCGAACTGGCCGGGCAGCGACAGGATCTGCGAATTGCGCGCACCCTCCAATTCCTTGGCCGGCATCGGCTTGGCCGCCATCGCCGCGATTTCCTTGAAGATCTCGCCGACCGATTCTCCGGTCACGTCGGTACGGAAACTGCCGGAGATCGAGAACGGGCCCGGCATGCGGCGATACGAGAAGCCGGAGCGGACGCCGTAGGTGTAGCCTTTCTGCTCGCGCAGGTTGTTGTTGATGCGGCTCGTGAACAGGCCGCCGAGCGCCGCGTTCATCACCTGCAGCGCCGGATAGTCGGCCGTCCTGCGCTCGGCGCCCATGGCGATGACGTTCAGCGCGGTTTGCGGGGCGCCGGGCTTGTCGACCAGCACCAGGCGCGCCGCCGTCGGCTTCGCCGCCGCCGCCGGTTCGGCCTTGACCTCGCCGCCCTTCCAGCCGCCGAACTTGGCCTCGGCCAGCACCTTCAATTCGTCGCGCGTGATCGCTCCCGACACCACGAGCGCGGCGTTGCCCGGCACGTAATGGCGCTTCCAGAACGAATGCAAATCGTCGGGCTTGATCGATTTGACGGCGGCCTCGGTGCCGATATCGATCTGGCCATAGGGATGGCCGCCGCCGAACAAGGCCGCCAGCGCGACCCGGTTCGCCACCGCCGGGGCGCTGTCGCGCATCTGCGCCAGCTCGCCGAGCCGGCTGCTGCGTTCGCGCTCGACTTCCTCCGCCGGGAAGGTCGGATTGAGCGCGACGTCCGCCAGCAGATCCAGCACCCGGCCGAAATTGCGCTGCAAGGCCATCACCTGCACGCGCGAGCCGTCCGCCACCGAGCCGGTGCCGAGGAAGGCGCCGAGCTGCGCCACTTCGTCGGCGATCTGCAGCGCCGAACGATGCTTGGTGCCCTGCTCCAGCATGGCCGCCGTGAAACTGGCCAGGCCCGGCTTGTCGACCGGGTTCGCGGCCGAGCCCGATTTGACGACGAGTTCCGCGGCGACCAGCGGCAGCGCCGGGTTGTGATAGTGAATCACCGTCAAGCCGTTCGGCAGCGTGAAGGCGTCGCCCTTGGGCAGCGTCACGGCCTTGAGCGGCTCGGCCGCCGGTTTCTTCTTGCGCCAGGCCTCGTCGGCATTCAAGGCCATGGTGCCGGTGCCGGGCGCGACCTTCTTCGCGGGCGGCGTCGGCACTTCCGGTCCGAGCTCCTTCTGGCCCGGCACGCCGTGCACGACGGCGCGCGCGCTGTTCTTCAATTGCGCCGCGGCGACGCGCTGGATATCGGCGGCGCTCACCTTGCGATAGCGCTCGATATCCTGGGGCAGATAGCCGGGATCGCCGAGGTATTGGTTGTAGTAGTTGAGCTGGTTGGCCAGGCCCGAGCCGCCGAGTTTCTCGATCTGGGTGATCATGGCGGTTTCGATGGTGTTGCGGGCGCGCTCGAGTTCCTGCTCGGTCGGCGGCGCGGTGCGCAACAGTTCCAGTTCCTCGTCGATCGCCGCTTCGATTTCCTGGGCCGTATGGCCGGGGCGGGCCGTCACGTCGACGATGAACATCGACGTCAGCGTCGCCGAGTATTGCACGGCGCTGACATCCTGCGCGATCTGCTTTTCATATACCAGCTTCTTGTACAGCCGGCTCGACTTGCCGCCGGCCAGAATCTGCGCCGCCATGCTCAATTCGGCGTCGCCTTCCTTGAAGGCCGGCGAGGTCAGCCATCCCATGAATACGCGCGGCAGCTCGACCCGGTCGTGCACGACGGCGCGGCGCTCCGTCGTGATCGGCGGCGTGACCACCTTCAGCGCCGGCACGTCCTCGCCGCGCTTGAAGCCGCCGAAATATTTTGCGACCAGCGCGCGGGTCTTGGCCTTGTCGATATCGCCGGCGATGACCAGGCTGGCATTGTTCGGACGGTAGTAACGCATGAAGAAGCGCTTGATGTCGTCGAGCTTGGCGGCCTGGATATCGGCGTGGGAACCGATCACGCTCGCATAGTAGGGATGGTTCTTGGGGAACAGCTGATGGAACAGCGCTTCCTCGACGATGCCGTAAGGACGGTTCTCGACGCTCTGGCGGCGCTCGTTGCGCACCACGTCCTGCTGGTTGGAAAGCGCAGTCTGATCGAGCACGTCGAGCAGATAGCCCATGCGGTCGGAATGGATCCACAAGGCGAGTTCGAGCTGGTTGGACGGCACCGTATCGTAGTAATTGGTGCGATCGAAATCGGTGCTGCCGTTGGAGTCGGTGACGCCGGCGCTTTCCAGCAGCTTGTCGGCCATGCCGCGCGGAATATGCTTGCTGGCCGCGAACATCATGTGCTCGAACAGGTGCGCGAAGCCGGTCAGGCCCGGTTCTTCATTCGCGGCGCCGACGTGGTACCAGATGTTGACGGCGGCGATCGGCAAGCGATGATCCTCAACCAGGATCACGTCGAGTCCGTTGGGCAGCGTGTATTTCTCGTAGGCGATGTGCGGCAGCGCGGCGCTTGCCGTCGCGGCGGCGGCGGGGGTCGCGGTAGTCGCGGCATCGGCGGCGAAAGTCGGTGTCGTCGTGCCGTAAATCGCGAACAGCAGGGCGGGCAGAACCAGCAGCTTGCGGGCTTTCATCCAGGGCCTCCAGGCAAAAGAAACAATCCGCGAGGATAGACCCGGATGAAGGGATTGACAAGCAGCGGCCGGCTCCTATGACGCGATCGCCTGCTTGATCTGCTGCAAGGAGGATGGATCCTCGAGCGTGGTCAGGTCGCCCGGATCGCGGCCTTCGCAGATCGCCTGGATCGAACGGCGCAGCAGCTTGCCGGAGCGCGTCTTCGGCAGGAGCGAAACGAAATGCACGCGCGATGGCCGCGCCACCGCGCCGAGCTGGCGGTCGACCACGCCCATGATCTCGGCTTCGAGCGCCTTGCGGGCTTCTGGCGTCGCGGCGGCCTCGCCATTCCTGAGGATCGCGAAAGCGACGGCCGCCTGCCCTTTCAGCTTGTCCTCGACGCCGACGACCGCGACTTCCGACACGTTCGCGTGGCTCGAGATGCTTTCCTCGATCTCGCGCGTGCCGAGGCGATGGCCGGCAACGTTGATGACGTCGTCGGTGCGGCCGAGGATGAAGTAATAACCGTCGGCATCGCGGATGCCCCAGTCGAAGGTCGAATACGCCTGCTCGGCGGCGAAATTGTTCCAGTAAGTCTTCACGAAGCGCTCGTCGTCGCCGTACACGGTTTGCATGCAGCCGGGCGGCAGCGGTCCCTTGATGGCGACCACGCCTTTTTCGTTCGGGCCGCACTCCGCGCCGGTCGCTTCATCGAGCAGCCTGACGTCGTAGCCGGCCATCGGAATGCCGGGGCTGCCGGGCCGGGTCGGCAAGTCTTCCACGCCCTTGGCGATGGACAGGATCGGCCAGCCGGTCTCGGTTTGCCAGTAATTGTCGATAACCGGCACGCCGAGTTCCGCCGAGATCCATTGCGAAGTCGGCTCGTCGAGCGGCTCG
This sequence comes from Paucimonas sp., assembly GCA_035627375.1. Classification (GTDB taxonomy): domain Bacteria; phylum Pseudomonadota; class Gammaproteobacteria; order Burkholderiales; family Burkholderiaceae_D; genus DASPLX01. Next base: position 45,268 of record DASPLX010000039.1, read on the forward strand.
CCCGCGAGGTACAGCGCCTTGAGCGACGACAAGTCGTACTTGCGCATGAATTCGGTCGGATGCTTCTTCAGCACGCGCACCGCGGTCGGCGCCGAGAACATGCGCGTGACCTGGTATTTTTCGACGATGCGCCACCAGATGCCGGCGTCGGGCCGGATCGGCAGACCTTCGTACATCACCGTCGCCATGCCGGCGATCAGGGGGCCGTAGACGATATAGGAATGGCCGACGACCCAGCCGATGTCCGAGGTCGAGAAATACGTCTCGCCGGGATTGCCGCAGAAGATGTGCTTCATCGATGCGGCCAATGCAACCGCGTAGCCGCCGACATCGCGCTGCACGCCTTTCGGCTTGCCGGTCGTGCCGGAGGTATAGAGGATGTAGGAGGTCTCGTTCGATTCGAGCCACGTCACCAGCACGTCGGCGTGCAGGTGACGTTGGCGCAATGCCGCGTAGTCGAGGTCGCGGCCGGCAATCTTGTCCATCGGCGCCAGGCCGCGATCGACCAGCAGCACGGCGGGCGGCTTATGCGCGGCGAGTCCGATCGCCTCGTCGAGCAAGGGTTTGTAGGCTATCGTCTTGCCGCCGCGCGAACCGGCGTCGGCGGAGACGATCAGCTTGGGCTTGGCGTCGTCGATGCGCATGGCCAGGCTGTTCGCCGCGAAACCGCCGAACACGACCGAGTGGATGGCGCCGATGCGCGCGCAGGCCAGCATCGCGAACGCCGCTTCGGCGATCATCGGCATGTAGATCAGCACGCGGTCGCCGCGCCCGACGCCGAGCGATTGCATCATGGCCGCGGCGCGCATCACTTCGGCTTGCAGTTCGGCGAAGGTATAGACCTTTTCCGTATCGGTTTCGGTGGAGATGGCGATCAATGCCGGCTTGTCGGCTTGCGTCTTCGCCCAGCGGTCGACGGCGTTGTGGCAGAGATTGGTCTTGCCGCCGACGAACCATTTGGCGAACGGCGGCTTCGAATAATCGAGCACCTGGGAAAACGGTTCGATCCAGTCGATCGCCTTGGCCTCGCGCGCCCAGAAGGCTTGCGGGTCGTCGATCGATTGCCGATAGAAGCTTGCGTAATTCATCGCGGTCTCCGGAGGACTGTGTTGCACGGCCGATGGTGATGACGGCAGTGTGATGGGCGAGGCTTACTCTGCCCTGACGCCGGTCGTAAAAAAAGCGCAACGGCGAATGCGGTTGCGCTTTTTCATGGCCGGCGCCGCGCCCTAACAAACATCTCCGGGCACGCGCACCCAGCCCTCCATCAGCACCCGCGCGCTGCGGCTCATGATGGCCTTGGTCACGCTCCACTCGCCGTCGGCCTTGGCCGCTTCCGCGCCGACCCGCAAGGTGCCGGAGGGATGGCCGAAGCGCACGGCACTGCGTTCGCCGCCGCCGGCAGCCAGGTTCACCAACGTGCCCGGTATTGCCGCCGCGGTGCCGATGGCCACCGCCGCCGTGCCCATCATGGCGTGATGCAGCTTGCCCATGGAGAGCGCGCGCACGAGCAGGTCGATGTCGCCGGCCGCCACCTTCTTGCCGCTGGAGGCGACGTAATCGGCCGGCTTCGCGACGAACGCGACCTTGGGCGTATGCTGGCGCTTGGCGGCCTCATCGAGATTCTTGATGAGGCCCATGCGCAGCGCGCCGTAGGCGCGGATCGTCTCGAACATGACCAGCGCCTCGGGATTGCCGTTGATGTCGTCCTGCAGCTCGGTGCCGGTATAGCCGATCGCGTCCGCGTTCACGAAGATGGTCGGAATGCCGGCATTGATCATCGTCGCCTTGAGCGTGCCGACACCGGGGACCTCCAGGTCGTCGACCAGGTTCCCGGTCGGGAACATGGATCCGCCCGCGCCTTCTTCTTCCGCGGCCGGGTCCATGAATTCGAGCTGGACTTCGGCCGCCGGGAAAGTCACGCCGTCGAGTTCGAAGTCGCCGGTCTCCTGCACCTCGCCGCCGGCCATCGGCACGTGCGCGACGATGGTCTTGCCGATGTTGGCTTGCCAGATGCGCACGGTCGCGATGCCGTCCTGCGGCACGCGGCTTGCATCGACCAGCCCGCTGCCGATGGCGAACGAACCCACGGCGGCGGAGAGATTGCCGCAGTTGCCGCTCCAGTCGACGAACGGTCTGTCGATGGAGACCTGGCCGAACAGGTAATCGACGTCATGGTCGGGACGGCTGCTCTTGGACACGATCACCGCCTTGCTGGTGCTGGAGGTGGCGCCGCCCATGCCGTCGATCTGCTTGCCGTACGGGTCCGGGCTGCCGATCACGCGCAGCAGCAGCGCATCGCGCGCCGCGCCCGGCTCTTGCGCGGCCGGCGGCAGGTCCTGCAGCCGGAAGAACACGCCCTTGCTGGTGCCGCCGCGCATGTAGGTGGCGGGGATCCTGATTTGAGGTAGATGCGCCATGATCATGCCGCCTTCGCCGATGACGACGCCAGGAAGTCTTGCGCGAAACGCTGCAGCACGCCGCCCGCTTCATAGATCGAGACTTCCTCGGCGGTATCGAGACGGCAGGTCACCGGCACTTCGACGCGCTCGCCGTTCTTGCGATGGATCACGAGCGTAAGATCGGCGCGCGGCTTGCGCTCGCCGATCACGTCGAAGGTCTCGGTGCCGTCGACGCCCAAGGTCAGGCGATTGACGCCCGGCTTGAACTCCAGCGGCAGCACGCCCATGCCGATCAGGTTGGTGCGATGGATGCGCTCGAAGCCCTCGGCCACGATCGCTTCCACGCCCGCCAGGCGCACGCCCTTGGCCGCCCAGTCGCGCGACGAGCCCTGGCCATAGTCGGCGCCGGCGATGATGATCAGCGGCTGCTTGCGTTCCATGTAAGTCTCGATCGCTTCCCACATGCGCGTGATCTTGCCTTCCGGCTCGATGCGCGCGAGCGAACCCTTCTTGACCTTGCCGTCCACGACTACCATTTCGTTCATGAGCGTCGGATTGGCGAAGGTGGCGCGCTGCGCGGTGAGGTGGTCGCCGCGATGCGTCGCATAAGAATTGAAGTCTTCCTCCGGCAAGCCCATTTTCGCCAGGTACTCGCCGGCGGCGCTGTCGGCCAGGATCGCGTTCGACGGCGACAGATGGTCGGTGGTGATGTTGTCGCCCAGCACCGCCAGCGGACGCATGCCCTTGAGCGTGCGCTCGCCCGCGAGCGCGCCTTCCCAATACGGCGGACGGCGGATGTAGGTGCTTTGCGGGCGCCAGTCGTACAACGGACTGACCGACGCGGCCGATTCTCCCTTCTTCTCGAACATCGGGATGTAGACCTTGCGGAACTGCTCCGGCTTCACGCTCGAGGCGACGATGGCATCGATCTCTTCATCCGACGGCCACAGGTCCTTCAGCGTGATCGGCTTGCCGCTCGCATCGGTGCCGAAGGCATCGCGCTCGATGTCGAAGCGGACCGTGCCGGCGATCGCATAGGCCACGACCAGCGGCGGCGATGCCAGGAAGGCTTGCTTCGCATACGGATGGATGCGGCCGTCGAAGTTGCGGTTGCCGGACAGGACGGCGGTCGCGTAGAGATCGCGCTCGATGATCTCTTGCTGGATCGCCGGATCGAGCGCGCCGGACATGCCGTTGCACGTGGTGCAGGCGAAGGCGACGATGCCGAAGCCGAGCTTTTCCAGTTCGGTCTTCAAGCCGGATTCTTCAAGATACAGGGCGACCGCCTTGGAGCCCGGCGCCAGCGAAGTCTTCACCCATGGCTTGCGCACCAGGCCGAGACGGTTGGCGTTGCGCGCCAGCAGGCCGGCCGCGATCACGTTGCGCGGGTTGCTGGTATTGGTGCAGCTGGTGATCGCCGCGATGATCACGGCGCCGTCCGGCATCCGGCCGGGGACTTCTTCCCACTTGCCGGCGATGCCCTTGGCGGCGAGCTCCGTGGTCGCGACGCGCGCATGCGGATTGGACGGGCCTGCCATGTTGCGCACCACGCTCGACAGGTCGAACCGCAGCACGCGCTCGTACTGCGCGTTCTTCAGCGTGTCGGACCAGAGCCCGGCTTCCTTGGCATAGATCTCGACCAGCTTCACGTCGTCGTCGGAGCGGCCGGTGAGCTTCAGGTAATCGAGCGTCTGCTGGTCGATCGAGAACATCGCCGCCGTGGCGCCGTACTCGGGCGCCATGTTGGAGATGGTCGCGCGGTCGCCCAGGGTCAGCGACGCCGCGCCCTCGCCGTAGAACTCGAGATAGGCGCCGACCACCTTCGACTTGCGCAGGAACTCGGTGAGCGCCAGCACGATGTCGGTGGCGGTGATGCCCGGCTGGCGCTTGCCCGAGAGCTCCACGCCGACGATTTCCGGCAGACGCATCCAGGAAGCGCGGCCCAGCATGACGTTTTCCGCTTCGAGGCCGCCGACGCCGACGGCGATCACGCCCAGGGCGTCGACATGCGGCGTATGGCTGTCGGTGCCGACCAGCGTATCGGGGAAAGCCACGCCGTCTTGCGCATGGATGACCGGCGACATCTTCTCCAGGTTGATCTGATGCATGATGCCGTTGCCGGCCGGGATCACGTCCACGTTCTTGAACGCCAGCTTGGTCCAGTCGATGAAGTGGAAGCGGTCCTCGTTGCGGCGGTCTTCGATCGCACGGTTCTTTTCGAAGGCTTGCGGATCGTAGCCGCCGCACTCGACGGCCAGCGAGTGATCGACGATCAGCTGCACCGGCACGACCGGATTGACCTTGGCCGGATCGCCGCCCTGCTCGGCGATCGCGTCGCGCAGGCCGGCCAGATCGACCAGCGCGGTCTGGCCGAGGATGTCGTGACAGACCACGCGCGCCGGGAACCACGGGAAGTCGCGCTCGCGCTTGACTTCGATGATCTGCTTCAGGCAGTCGGCGAGAATGGCGGGGTCGCAACGGCGCACCAGGTTCTCGGCATGCACGCGCGAGGTATAGGGCAGCTTGTCCCAGGCGCCGGGCTGGATCGCTTCGACCGCGGCGCGCGCGTCGAAGTAATCCAGTTGCGTGCCGGGCAAGGGTTTGCGGTAGGCGGTGTTCATTTACTTGCGTTCCTTGATCGGGACGAACTTGAGATCTTCCGGACCGACGTAGTTGGCGCTCGGGCGGATGATCTTGTTGTCGATGCGCTGCTCGATGATGTGCGCGGCCCAGCCGGAGGTGCGCGAGATCACGAACAGCGGCGTGAACATCGCGGTCGGCACGCCCATCATGTGGTACGAGACGGCCGAGAACCAGTCGAGGTTCGGGAACATTTTCTTGACGTCCCACATCACGGCTTCGAGGCGGTCGGCGATGTCGAACATTTTCATCGAGCCGGCTTCGGCCGACAGCTTGCGCGCCACTTCCTTGATCACCTTGTTGCGCGGATCGGAAATGGTGTAGACCGGATGGCCGAAACCGATGATGACTTCCTTGTTCTCGACGCGGCGGCGGATGTCGGCTTCCGCCTCGTCCGGATTCTCGTAGCGCTTCTGGATCTCGAACGCCACCTCGTTGGCGCCGCCGTGCTTCGGGCCGCGCAAGGCGCCGATCGCGCCGGTGACGGCGGAATACATGTCGGAACCGGTGCCCGAGATCACGCGGCCGGTGAAGGTCGAGGCGTTGAATTCGTGCTCGGCGTACAGGATCAGCGAGGTATGCATCGACTTTTCCCACAGCGCCGACGGCTTCTCGCCGTGCAGCAGGTGCAGGAAGTGGCCGCCGATCGAGTCGTCGTCGGTCTCGACCTCGATGCGCTTGCCGTTGTGGCTGAAGTGATACCAGTAAAGCAGCATGGAACCGAGCGAGGCCATCAGGCGGTCGGCGATGTCGCGCGCGCCCGGCGTGTTGTGGTCGTCCTTCTCTGGCAGCACGCAGCCGAGCGCGGAGACGCCGGTGCGCATCACGTCCATCGGATGCGACGACGCCGGCAGCATCTCCAGCACGGCCTTCACATTGGCGGGAATGCCGCGCAGCGCTTTCAGCTTGGCCTTGTAGCCTTTCAGCTCGGCGGCGGTCGGCAGCTTGCCGTGCACCAGCAGGTAGGCGATCTCTTCGAATTCGCAGGCGTCGGCCACGTCGAGAATGTCGTAGCCGCGATAGTGCAGATCGTTGCCGGTCTTGCCGACGGTGCACAGCGCGGTGTTGCCGGCGGCAACGCCGGACAGGGCGACGGATTTCTTGGGCTTGAAGGCGGTGGCTTGTTGGTCGCTCATGTGTTATCTCCCGAATGAATCATTTGGCTTTCTGTTGCGCGAACAGCGCATCCAGCTTTTGTTCGTAGTCGTGGTAATTGATGCGTTCGTACAACTCCATGCGCGTCTGCATGGTGTCGACGACATTCTTCTGCGTGCCGTCGCGGCGGATCGCTGTGTAGACGTTCTCCGCGGCCTTGTTCATCGCGCGGAAAGCGGACAGCGGATAGAGCACGAGACCGACGTTGACCGATTTCAGTTCCTCGACGGTATACAGGGGCGTCGAGCCGAATTCGGTGATGTTGGCCAGCACCGGCACCTTCACGGCCTCGGCGAAGGTCCGGTACATCTCGAGCTTGGTCATCGCTTCCGGAAAGATCATGTCGGCGCCGGCTTCGACACAGGCCAGCGCGCGCTCGATCGCGGCTTCCAGGCCTTCGACGGCAAGCGCATCGGTGCGCGCCATGATCACGAAATTCTCGTCGGTGCGCGCATCGACGGCAGCCTTGATGCGATCCACCATTTCCTGCTTGCCGACGATTTCCTTGCCGGGACGATGGCCGCAGCGCTTGGCGCCGACCTGGTCTTCGATATGCATCGCGGCGGCGCCGAACTTGATCATCGATTTCACGGTGCGCGCGACGTTGAAGGCCGACGGACCGAAACCGGTATCGACGTCGACCAGGAGCGGCAGGTCGCACACGTCGGTGATGCGGCGCACGTCGGTCAGAACGTCGTCGAGATTGGAAATGCCGAGATCCGGCAAGCCGAGGGAGCCGGCCGCGACGCCGCCGCCCGACAGATAGATCGCCTTGAAGCCGGCGCGCTTGGCGAGCAGCGCATGGTTGGCGTTGATCGCGCCGACCACCTGCAACGGCGATTCTTCCTTGACCGCCTGGCGGAATGCCGCGCCTGGAGAGGAATGACTCATGTCTAGACCTTTTCTGGTTTGTTTCAGGGATGAGGCTGACCTGCGATGTTGCAATCGGCATGCCACATGGAATCATTTCCTCCCGGGTCCGCCGCCGGCGCCTCGCTCCATCATAAATTCCATGCAAAATCAGGCATTTGCCGAAATCCGGGCCGGGCAGGACAAAACTTGACCCGGGAACGCCAATGTTTCACAATCCGTTTCAACTGAAACATTGCAACACCCCACGCAACATGACAGTCTCTCCTCCCGACCCGCGCGATCCGGCCGATAAGCCGGTGATCTGGACCGTCTCGATCTCCCGCCTGTTCGACCTGTTCCGCGATATCACGCCGGAATACGACGAGCACGCGGCCATCGAACCGCTGCACCTCGGCTTCGAGGATGCGGTGCGCGAAATCCGCGCGCGGCTGGCGACCGAACGCTGCGACGCCGTGATCTCGGCCGGTTCGAACGGCGCCTATCTGAAAAGCCGGTTGTCGGTGCCGGTGGTCCTCGCCAAGGCCAGCGGCTTCGATGTCATGCAAGCGCTGTCCCGGGCGCGCAAGATCACGCCGGACATCGGCCTCGTCACATATCAGTCCGAGATGCCGGAATTGACCGAATTCCAATCCACCTTCGGCTTGCATATCGAGCAGCGCACCTATGTGACCGAGGAAGACGCGCGCGCCCAGATCAGCGAATTGAAAGCCAACGGCATCAAGGCCATCGTCGGCGCCGGCCTGGTGACCGACCTGGCCGAGGAAGCCGGATTGGCCGGCGTCTTCATCTATTCGGCCGCCTCGATCCGGCAAGCCTTCGACGATGCGATCGAGATCGCGCGCCTGACGCAACTCGAATCGGGCCGCGGCCGCTCGCATGCCGTCACCGACACCCGGCGCGCCAAGCACGGCTTGCACGATTTGCGCGGCGAATCGCCGGTCATGCAAGCGGTCAAGCAATCGATCGCGCTGTTCGCCAAATCGCCCGCCACCGTGCTGATTCAGGGCGAGACCGGCACCGGCAAGGAACTGGCGGCGCACGCCATCCATCGCGAAAGCGTGCGCGCGCGCCACCCATTCGTCGCGATCAATTGCGGAGCGATCGCGGAATCGCTGCTGGAATCGGAATTGTTCGGCTATGAGGAAGGCGCCTTCACCGGTTCGCGGCGCGGCGGCCATGCGGGCTTGTTCGAAGCGGCCAATCGCGGCACCCTGTTTCTCGACGAGATCGGCGAGATGCCGCTGCCCTTGCAAACCCGTTTGCTGCGGGTCCTGGAAGAACGCGAAATCGTCCGGGTCGGCGGCACGCGCCCGATCCCGGTCGATGTGCGCATCGTCAGCGCCACCCACTGCGATCTCGACGCGCGCGTCAGGGAAGGCCTCTTCCGCGCCGATCTGTTCTATCGCCTCGGCGTGTTGCGGCTGACGCTGCCGGCGCTGCGCGAACGTGCGGAAGACTTGCCGACGCTGACCGAATGGTGCCTGAAGAACGCCCTGGCTTCGCTCGGCGTGCGTCCGCATGCGAACCTGCATGCCGAGATCAATGCCTGCACCCCTCTGCTGACCGCCTACGATTGGCCCGGCAACGTGCGCGAACTGCGCAACCTGATGCAGCGCTTCGCTCTGTTCCTCGCCGCCGAACCGCTGCAAGCCCTGACGCCGAGCTTCATGCTATCGCTCGCACCCGAACTCGCCCACTCCTCGGACCCGGCGACGCTGCAGGAAACCCTGGCCGCGCATGCCGCGCCCGCGGCATCGGCGGAAACGATCAAGCAAGTCCTGGTGCGTTTCAACGGCAATCGCGAAGCGGCGGCGCGGCATCTCGGCATCAGCCGCACCACGCTGTGGCGCAAACTGAAACAAGCCGGCTGAACAGGCGGTTGCGACGGCGCGCCGCCGCCCCGGCGAACGCGCCGCCGCCGTTCAATGCAGTTGACGCTTCAGGTTCGACAGCTGGCTATGCGCCTCGTCGATCGCATTGCGCAGGTCGCCGTCGATGGAGCTCGCGCCTTCCAGCGCCTGCTCCGCGCGATCGCTCAATTGCTCGAGATCGTCGATGCATTGGCGGATCTGATTCTCGTCCTGCGACTGGAAAACCTGCTGGGCCTGGCTGGTCTGCTGATCCAATTGCTGCAGGCATTCGCGCAGATCCTCGGGTATCCCTTGCTGCGTTCGGCAAGCCTGCGTGGCATGGTCGACGGCGCGCCGCACATCGCTGAAACGCTGTTGGATTTCGTTCATTTGCATCATGGCTGCTCTCCTCGTCAATGTCTCGTTCCATGGTCGCCGGCGCGCGGCGCTGGCCGCCAAGCCGGCGTTGCAGTTTGATAAAGAGAGGCAACCGGAGTTCCGCCCGTGCGCACCGACCATGGCTTGCGATAAGGCCTCGCGAGGCCATGAGGCCGCATGCCGGGCGCGGAGCGCGCGTCAGCGGCGCCGTTTTTTCCAGTTGTAATCGGGGCCGGTCTCGGCCACGCCGCTCAGGCCGACGGAATCCGGGTTTTCCGAGGAAAGCGCGACGAAGCCGATCGGCTCGCCCGCCCGCTGGCGCGCGCGCAACTCCTCCATGAACTTCATCGCCTCCAGCATGCCGCTCGACGCGAACCGCCGGGCATGCGGCGTCGCCTCGCCGTTCTCGCTGGCCGTCCAATACACCATGTACATCGTCATCTCCCGCGACGCGGAACGCCTGTCCCGCACCGCTCCGTCTCGGCCATGGGATGCGCCATGGCGTAAGAATTTGCATCCCACGAGGAAGCGAAAAGCGTGCGCGCCCGCTGCCTCCTTCCCTTCCGTTGCATCGCGAACAACATGCAGTCGTCGGCCGCCTCGGAAGCGGTCGGGCGGCATGGTGCCCGATGGATGTTCTCCGCAGCGCGGCCTATACTGGAATCAGCCGGCATGCCCGGCAACAGGAGGCGATCATGTACAGAAAAATCCTCATCCCGACCGATGGTTCCGCCCTCTCCACCGCCGCGGCGCATGCCGGGGTCGAACTCGCCAGGCAATGCGACGCGGAGGTCGTCGGCGTGCATGTCGCGCCGCCTTACCAATATCCCGTCAATGTCGAAATCATCGTGCCGGAATATCCCTCCGAAGAAGAATACCAGGCCGCGATGCTCCGCCATGGCGAGGAATATCTCCACCGGATCCGGGAAGAGGCGGATGAGCTCGGCGTGCGGTTTTCGGGCCGGACCGTGTTCGCCGACGGGACGGCCCAGGCCATCATTCATTGCGCCGAGGAGACCGGCTGCGATCTGATCTTCCTCGGTTCGCATGGCCGCAGCGGTCTCGGACAACTGATACTCGGCAGCGTGACCAACAAGATACTGTCGTCCTGCCGCATTCCGGTACTGGTCTACCGGGCCGAAAAGAGCGCGGACCGGCATTGAGGCCGCGTACCGGCCCGGCCGATTCGGCTCCGGACTGCGCAGTCGCTTCTAGGAGAAGGAAGTCATCATGTTCAAGCATATTCTGGTGCCGACCGACGGTTCGCCCTTGTCGGAAGCGGCGATATCCCATGCGGTCGAATTCGCGAAATCGATCGGCGCGCGAATCACCGGCGTGCATGTGATTCCGGCCTTTCATACCTTCGACTACCGCGCCGAAATGCTGGAAGACACGCGCCAGCAATTCGAGAAAGACAGCCGCGCCCATGCGCAGCGGTTCCTGGCCAAGATTGAGCAGGCGGCGCAAGAGGCCGGCGTGGAGTGCAGCACCTTGCTCGCCACCCACGATCATCCCTATGAAGCCATCATCGAGACCGCCCGCGAAACCGGCTGCGACGCCATCGTCATGGCGTCGCACGGCAGAAAAGGCATCAAAGCCTTGCTGATGGGCAGCGAAACGCAGAAGGTTCTCACCCATAGCACGATACCGGTGTTGGTGTATCGGTGACTTGCGATTACGCCGTCAGCAAGCGGACCACGAACGCTCCCCACATCAGGAACAACAGCAAGCTGCTGGCGGCATAGACGGTGAAGCGATGCATGACCCGGTTGTAGGTGCAGTGGATCCAGCTGTGCGCGGCGCGCAGCAGCACGAACAGCCAGGCGCCGGCCAGGAACGGCGGCGAAACCGCCTGCGCGGCGAACAGCGACAGACATAGCACATAGAACAGCACCGGCACTTCGAACAGATTACGGAAGTTGTCGGCAGCCTGGACGTTTTTCAGGGTTTCGGCCGCCTGGCGCGCCGTCGCCAGCGCTTGCGGGTGGATACGACGCGCACGGAGTTCGCCGACCCGGTCGAAGTACATCCGCGTCCAGACCGCCGCGGTGATCGCGGCCATGGCCGCGCAGGGAAGCAATATCGAGTTCTGTTGCATGCTCATCGGGAATGTTGGTTTGAATACGCGCCGGAATGCATGGCACTAGTGGTCCGACACGCCCCGATTTACGGTTTCTGCCGGGCGCTCGAAGACGATTGCCGCGTTGCACATCCGCGCGGTAGCAATACTATCGCTGTGGTGTGCGCCTTGCACTCGCCTTCGATCGCCGCGGCATAAACCGCAAATCGGGACGTGTCGAACCACTAGGACAGGACCGCCTGCCAATACCCCACATCGAGCCAGCGCCCGAACTTGTAGCCGACCTCGCTGAAATGCGCGACCTTGCGCATGCCGAATTTCTCGTGCAGGGCAACGCTCTTCTCGTTCGGCAAGGCGATCCCGCCGATGGCGACATGTACCGAGCGCGCCCGCAATTCGGCGAACAGCGCTTCGTAGAGCGCGCTGCCGGCGCCGCGCACGCCCGCCTGGGCATCGGTATAGACCGACACTTCGACGGAATACCGGTAGGCCGGGCGCGCCCGCCACTTGGTGGCATAGGCATAGCCGATGACGCGCCCCTCCCGTTCCGCGACCAGCCAGGGCAGGCCGGCGGCGGCGACATCGCCGATCCGGGCCGCCATGTCCGCATCGGACACCGCCTGCTCCTCGAAGGTGATCGCGGTCGCGAGAACGTAGTGGTTATAGATGGCGGCGATGGCGGCGGCATCGCTTGCCGCGGCGGCCCTGATATTCATTGCGCTCGTCTCCATGCCGGCTCCTTATGCCCGCTCCGCGAGCGCCAGCCGGATCCCGAAGGAAACGAACATGCCGCCGATCAAGCGGTTGATCCCCTTGGCGATGCCGCCGCCGATCTTCACATGCCGCCGCGCGAACGCGGTCGAGACCGCCAGGAAGTGGCACCACAACATGCCGTTGAGATTGAAGATGCATCCCAGCACGATGAAGGCCAGCGCCTTGTTCGGCGCGTCGGGCGCGATGAATTGCGGCACGAAGGCGAGGAAGAACACCGCCACTTTCGGGTTCAGCAGGTTGGTGAGGAAACCTTGCGCGAAAATCTTCCGGTACGGCAGCGCCGGCGTGTCGGCGGACGGCGCTCCCGGTCCCGCCTTCCTTTCACCGCGGATCATGCCGATGCCGACGTACAGCAGGTAGGCCGCGCCCGCCAGTTTGACGATCGTGAACGCCGTCGCCGAAGTCGCGAGCAAGGCCGACAAGCCGAGCGCGGCGGCAAAGATGTGCACGAAGGTGCCGGCGCCGATGCCCAATGCCGCCATCGATCCGGCGCGCCAACCCTGGGTGGCGCTGCGCGTCATGATCAACAGCGAATCGGGGCCGGGCGCCATATTGAGCAGCAGGCCGGAAATGACGAACAAGGCGAGGTCGTGAGTGCCGAACATGGATGGTTTCTCTTTCCTGGATGAATGAATATGCGGCGGAGGCGATATCGCTCAGGGCTCGCCGTCCCAGTAATCGAGGCTCGCCTCCTTGCGTTGCAGCGCATCGAACGTGACGCCCTGATCGGTCCGCATCATCGCCAGGTATTTGTTCGAATCGGGATATTCGCAAATCTCGGGAAATTCGCGCGTACTGATGGACAAGTACTTGAGCGGCGCGTCGGAGGTGTTGATGATCTGGTGCGGATACTCGGCGCCGGGCGGAATGAAGACCACGTCGCCGGCGCGCAGCGGCAGCATTTCGCCGGCCACGCGCAAGGTGCCGCTGCCTTCCAGCACGACGAACATCTCCTCCTGCGCGTGATGGAAATGGTAGGGGCATGCGCGCTTGCCCGGCGCGACCGTATCGATGCTGGCGCCGAGCTTGCGCGCCGCCGTGCCGGCAGCCAGGCGCGCCGCCGTCGAATCGTAGAGCGGCTCGCGGATTTCGCGTTCGGTCGGAATCTCGTTGAAGTTGCGGATCAGGCGCCTGGCAAGTTCGGCGGCCTTGTCGCTGGGATGATTGCTCATGCGGTGGTCTCCACGTTACGGTCCGCGCGGCGCGCGAACGAGCAACGCAGATGTTACCGCTAAGAGGCCGAGGTCTGCTCGACGCGGTTGCGGCCGAGGCGCTTGGCCTGCAGCAGCGCGGCATCGGCGGCTTCCGTCAATCCGGCGGCGTTCTCGAGCAGCGGATAGGCGGCCAGCCCGGCGCTGAAGGTGGCATACAGCGCGCCGCCGGGATGCGCATGCGGCAAGGCGCCGAAATCGGCGCGGATGCGGTCGATGACCGCCGCCGCCTGCTTGAGGCCGACGCCGGGCAAGGCGACCAGGAATTCCTCGCCGCCGCAGCGGCCGATCAGATCCTTGGAACGCAGGCGCCCCTTGAGCAGCCAGGCCAGCGCGCGGATCACCTGGTCGCCGACCGGATGACCATACGTGTCGTTGACGGACTTGAAGTGATCGATATCGATCATCGCCACCGTCAGCTTGTCGTGGCTGCCGATCTTGTCGACCATCATCTGCAGCCGCGACTTGGCCGCGGTGTGGTTGAGCAGGCCGGTCAGGCCGTCGAGATGGGTCGAACGCCGCGTTTCGCGGAAGCGCTCGATGCGCGTCTTGACCACCGCCGCCAGCAGCACCGGGTTGAACGGCTTGATCAGGAACTGGTCGCCGCCGAGGCGCAAGGCCTCGACCTGCATGCCGACATCCGATTCGCCCGACAGGTAGACGACCGGCAGCGAGCGATGCGCCGCCATCTGCCGCAGCACGCGCGTCGCCTCCACGCCGTTGAAGTTCGGCATGTACATGTCCATCAGGATCAGGTCCGGCTGATAGGCATCGACGGCGGACAGCAGGTTGGCGGGGTCGCCGATGGCTTGGGTCGCGATGCCGTGTTCGGCCAGCGTGCGCTGGATCAGGTGTACGGCGACGCGCGAATCCTCGACGATCAGGACACGGTATTGTTCCTGCTCGTTGGTCTGCACCAGGTCGAGCACGCAATTGATGACGGTCGAAGGCTGCTCCTCGGCCGGTATGGTGACGTCGATGCCGGCGCGCATCAAGGCCACGATCGGTTCGATCGCCGCCTGCGCCCCGAGGTAGATGAGCTGGCTCGCCGGGCAGTTGTTGCGGACCATGGAAATGCAGGCGAACTCGTCCTTGCCGGCGTGTCCTTGGGGCGGAATGAACAGCACCGCGAGCGGCTTGTCTTCGGGCAGGATCTGCCCGGCCCACTGCAACTCGAACACCTTGAAGCCGAAGAACTGCAGCTGCCGGCTCAATGCATCGGCCATGTCGCGCTTTTCTTCCGCGGCGATCATCCACACCGAGCGCGGCTTGATCCATTCCGCATCGTGCTCGCCGGCGCTGTTGTCGTGCGGACGCGGTTCGTTGCTCGCCGGGCGCGAGGTCGCCACCGAACCGAGCAAGGCATCGATCTGGCGCTGCAGAGAAAGAATGTCCTGCGAAGAGACCGGATGCGTCGACGCATCGCCGAGCTTGGCCAGCGCGGCGTTCTCCAAGCCCTCGCACAAGCGCACCAGTCCCGGCAGGCGCAGGCGATTGAAATATTCGGCCAGGCTGTTGACGGCCACCGTGAATTCGATGAATTGTTCGAAGCGCCCTTCCTCGGCATAGCGCTGCCAGCGCGTACGCAAGACATACAGGCGGTCTTCTATCGAATTCGGAGAAAACTGGGACATGGCGCGTCGATCGGAAAGGATTGGAAATTATCCCGGAAGCGTAGACCAGAGGCAACGCAATTCACTTCCGGCACGAAATAGACCTTGCAAGCCGAATCCCGGCGGCAATGAGATTTATCAAAGTAGCAATAAAGCAATCCATATTATCGTCAGTGGCCCGATCATGACGATGGAGACGAGGGACATGATGCGCAATCACGCCCGACGGGCGACTCGCCAGCGCGGATGGCGCGAAACCGCGCTGACGGCACCGCTGCCCTGCCCAGGAGACCCGTCCCTGCCGGCCGCGCCGTTGATCGCGGCGCATCCGCCGGCGCCGCGCCGGCGCGACACGCTGGACCGCATCGATGCGCTCGAGATGCCGGTCGTGGTCTTGCTGGCAGGCTTGACGCGCTTTCGCGCGGTGCGCGGTTTGACGTTGGCCGTCAACGCGCTGGGCAACGGCTGGATCTATCTGCCGCTCGTCGCGCTCCTCCTGCTGTCGGAAGCGCCGCATGCCGGCGCGATCGCCGCCGCCTCGGTGGCCGCAACCGCCGGCTCGCATGCGCTTTATGCCGTGTTGAAACGCCGGGTCGCCCGCCTGCGCCCTTTCGAACGCAATCCGTCCCTGACGCCGCTGGCGCGCGCGCTCGACCGCTATGCCTTCCCGAGCGGCCATTGCATGACGCTGGCCGCCGTGCTGGGCCCCGTCGTCCACGCGGCGCCGGCCTGCTGGCTCCCTGCCTGCGCGGCGCTGCTCGTCCTGGCCTGGTGCCGCATCGCCGCCGCCCATCATTATCCGAGCGACGTCGTGGCCGGCACCTGCCTTGGCATGGCGGTCGCGATGCCGTTCGCGCTCGTGCTGGTGCCGGCATGATCCCGCGCCCCCGCACCCACGGTACGCGCAGGCCCGGCCGCCGAGCGGCGCTGCCGCTCGTCCTCGCCGGCTTTCTCCAAGCGCCGGCCGCCGCGCAAGCGCTCGACATCGACACTCTCTCCGAGCGGCAAATCGCGATCTACGACATCAGCAAACCCGCCGAACCCGGCAAGACTTTCTTCGCCGCGACCGTCATGAACGCGCCGCTGCGGCAGCTGTGCGCGATCATCCTCGACTATCCGCGGTACCCGCAATTCATGCCGAACACCGCCGATACGCGCATCGTGCCGGCGGCCGGAGAGCAGTCGCTGATCGACATGACGCTCGCCCTGCCGCTCGGCAAGACCAAGAAATACCGCCTGCGGATGGAGGCGGCGACCGGCGAGCTGTCCTGCCGCCTCGCCTGGAAACTGGTTCCCTCCGGCTTGCGCCTCGAGGACACGATCGCCGACACGACCGGCCACTGGCACTTGACGCCCCATCCCGCCGATCAAGACAAGACCGTGGTCGAATATCTCGTCCACGCCGATCCCGGCCCGGTGCCTTTCGGCTTCGGCTGGATCGTCGACTTGATGAGCAAGCGCAGCCTGCCGCGCACCCTCGAAGCCTTGCGCGAGCGCGCGGCCGCGTTGCAGGCGGCCGCGCGTTGAACTATGCGCTCATCAACCGATGCTGGCTCGAACGCGCCCAGTCGAAGAAGCTGCGGCTCCACCATCGCGTCTCGTCCCTCTGCCCGCCGCGCCGCTCGATGAACATCGAATCGCCGAACTCGTGGGTGCGATAGCCGTCCGCCTCCAGCGCGGCGCTCACCCGTTCCAACGCCGCGTCATCCGTGAATGCGCGCAGCAGCTCATAGTGGCTGGTGCCGGCTTCATGGGTTCCCGACAGAATCGCATCCACCACGCGCAGCCTGGTCTCGGGGCCGATGCGCTGCGTCGCCAGTCCGGCGCCGGCGCGCACCCTGCCGCGGCTCGATGCGGCATGCTCGAGCGCGCGCACGACCGTGGTGCCGATCGCGATGACCCGTCCTCCGCGCGCGCGCGCCCGCTCGACCGCCGCGGCGGTGGCCGGCGGAATCCGGTACGGCTCATCGAACGGCAGGCGCCGATCGAGCGCGGCATCGCCGGTCGACGAGATTCCGGCGGCGTGGGTGAGCGTCGCGAATTCCGCGCCGCGCGCGCGGATTTCCCGCAGCACCGACCAATCGATCGCGAAGCCGGCGGAGGGCGGCTCGAAAGCGGCGGGCGCGCCGGCGATCGGGGTCCAGACATCCCACAGCCGCAGGGGCTCGCGCACATGCGCATATTGAATCGGCTTGCCGTGCCGGGCCAGCCCGGCCCATACCGTCTTGGCGTTGCCGTCGAACCGCAGCGCCGCGAGCCGCGGATGACCGAGCGTCTCTTCGACGATCGCCGACAACGGCCCGAGCGCGAGGCGGTCGCCGGGCAGCAGGGCCGGCGGCAGCGGCCGCTCCTCGGTCCGGGTGCGGAAGTCGCCGGCGCCGAAGATCACGGCGGCGAAGCGGCGGACGTCTTCGGCCGCCAGCGAACGCCGCCCCGCGAGCCGCACCTCGATCGGCGCGCCGCTCGTCACGTGCGTGCCGTGCAGGCTTGCCGGCAGGGTCGAGGCATCGTTGGCGACCACCAGGTCGCCGGCGCGCAGCAGGTTCGCGAACGCCGCGCGCGGCGCATGCGCGATCGCGCCGTCGGCGTCCAGGATCAGCAGCTTCGCGTGCGCCGGGCGCTGTTGGGGCAGGTCGGCGGCCTTCATGCGGCACCTCCTTGCCGGACCGCCGCCGGACTCGACGGCGCGGTGCGCATGCGCTCCGCCAGCGTCTCGCAAATCAAGCCGATCAATTCGTCGGCCGCCGTTTCCGGCCGCTTCAGGCTGGCCGGATCGGCGTCGGGAACGGCAGCGGCATGCATCGGCGTATCCATGTCGCCCGGATCGGCCGCCAGGAAGCGGATGCCTTCCGCGGCCAGCTCGGCATCCCAGATCCGGCTCATGTGCGCCAGCGCCGCCTTGCTCGCGCCGTAGGCGCCCCAGCGCGGATAGGCATTGACTGCGGCATCGCTGGAAATATTGAGCACTATCGCGCCGCGCCCTTCGCGCGCCGACGACGCCAGCGCACCGAGCAGGGTCTTGGTGAGCCGGAACGGGCCGAGCACGTTGGTCGCCAGCGCACGCTCGAGATCCTCGCATTCCGTATCGCCGAGCAGGGCCAACGGCACCGGTCCCAGATCGGAAGCATTGTTGACCAGCACGTCGAGCCCGCCCAGTTCGCCCGCGATCTGCAAGGCGATCGGATGGATGTCGTCCTTGTTCGCCACGTCGCCGACGATGCCGTAGATCCCGCCGTGCCCGGCCGCCACCCGCCGCACACGGTCCGCGTCGCGCGCGACGAATGCGACGCGCGCGCCGGCCGCATGCAATCGACGCACGAGCGCAAGTCCCAATCCCGAGGTGCCGCCGGTCACCGCAACGCGCAATCCCGACAGCAATGCCGATGAATCGATTACCTGTTTATATCGCATGGTCATTCTCCATTCGTTAAGTTCATGACCGATAATGCGGCGCATGCCCGCGTTTTCCAACGCGATGTCCAATCCATTGGCAAAAGGTCCGAAAGGTCGACACGATGGACGATCCGAAACACGTTTCCGCGCATCTCGCGCGCAACTTGATCGCCCTGCGCGGCGTAAGGTCATTGACGCAGGATGCGCTCGCGAAGAGTTCCGGCGTGCCGCGCTCCACGATCGCCAATCTCGAATCGGGCGACGGCAATCCGTCGTTGATCGTGCTGATCAAGGTCGCGTCGGCGCTCGGCGTGCCGATCGACGAACTGCTCGCATCGCCGCGCGCCAAGGTGCGCAAGTGGCGGACCGAAGACCTCACCACGCGCAAGAGCGGACAAGGCGTCACCATGCGCCCGCTGGTCCCTGAACCGGTCCCGGAAGAAATGCTGGAACTGATGGAATTCGCCCCGGACAGCGTGATGCGCGGTTCGCCGCACCTGCCGGGCACGCGCGAATATTTCAGCTGCCTGGAAGGCCGCGTCACGATCGTGGTCGCCGGCGACCGCTACGAACTCGGGCCCGGAGAAGTGCTCGCTTTTCCGGGAAGCACGCCCCACTCCTATCGCAATGCCGATCCGGAACGCGGCGCGCGCGGCGTCTCCGTTGTCGTATTGGCGAAAGCCGGCGTTTAGACGGTCCGGCCTCTGGCAAATTGCCAAACAACTGTTCCCCCCCGGAACCCGACGCATGCGGCATCTCCGTTGTCGTGCTGGCGACTGCCAACGTTTAGAGGGTCCGGCCTCTTGCAAATGCCAAATAACAGTTCAATCCCGGAACCCGACGCATTCGGCATCTCCGTTGTCGTGCTGGCGACAACCGGCCTTTAGAGGGTCCGGCCTCTTGCAAATTGCCAAATAACAGTTCAACCCCGGAACCCGACACATGCGGCATCTCCGTTGTCGTGCTGGCGACAACCGGCGTTTAGAGGATCCGGCCTCTTGCAAATTGCCAAATAACAGTTCAATATTTGCGCCGACGCAAACGATTGCGCAAACGATAAACTTTCCAATTCGAATCAAAACGAAACGAATCGAAAGATTCCTTTCCCTCATGAGCGAAAAGAAATTCATCGTTTGTGTGTCGTGCCTGCCACAAGTCATGAACTTGTCATTTTGCTGCGTATAATCCGGCTCTTTATTCGTTCCATGCAGCAAGATTACGCGGCAATTCCGCGTGGTTGCGGCACGGTGCAAAGACGTCATCCGGCGTTTGTACAAGTGGTTCAAGGCGGCGCCCGTAGCAAGAAGACCGCAGTCGAAGGACAGGACCGGGAACGGTTTCCACTAGCTTCAGCAGTACCAGATCCGATAATTCACTCAGGGGGTTGTTCAATGCAGTCTGACCATCAAAAAAATCCCAAGCGCGGCTTGGGTAACCGGATGCGGCTCACCGAACTCGCGCTGTCCGTGGCGCTGGCGTTCTCCGTGGCTCCGGCCTTCGCACAAAACACGACGTCGGCCATCGGCGGCCTGGTCACCAGCGCCGACGGCAGCCCGGCTGCCGGCGCGCAAGTGACGATCAAGCACGTCGAATCCGGCTCGGTCAGCAACGTTACGACCGACGCGACCGGCCGCTACACGGCCCGCGGCCTGCGTCCGGGCGGCCCCTACACGATCACCGTCACCAAGGGCGGCGTGACCGAAACCCACGAAAACGTCTACCTGCAGCTGGCCGAAACCGCGAGCCTGGATGCCAAGCTCGGCGCCGGCCAGGCGACCGCGACCGTCACCGTGACCGGCCGCGCCGCTTCCGACCGCTTCAACAAATCCGCCATGGGCGCCGGCACCAACATCGGCCGCGCCGAACTGGCCGCGCTGGCATCGATCCAGCGCAACCTGCAAGACTATGCCCGTACCGATCCGCGCCTGTCGCAGACAGACAAGGACCGCGGCGAGATGAGCGCCGCCGGCCAGAACTTCCGCTACAACTCGATCACGATCGACGGCGTCGCCATCAACGATACCTTCGGCCTCGAGTCGAACAACCTGCCGACCATCAAGCAGCCGATCTCGATCGACGCCATCCAGTCGGTGCAGGTCAACGTCTCGAACTACGACGTCACGCAAAAGGGCTATACCGGCGCCAACATCAACGCCGTCACGAAGTCCGGCACCAACGAGCTGCACGGCAGCGTCTACTATGTGTTCCGCAACGACAAGCTGGCCGGCGACCGTTACAACGCGACGACCGACACCTATTCCGCGCCGTCCCCGTTCAAGGAGACCACCAAGGGCATCACGCTCGGCGGCCCGATCATCAAGGATAAGCTGTTCTTCTTCGCCAACTACGAGGAAATGACCAGCGCTCCGTCGCGCACCGCCCCGACCCACGGCCCGGTCGGCAGCAGCCTGACCAACGTCGCCATCTCGCAATCGGCGATCTCGAGCCTGCAATCGCTCGCGCAATCGCGTTACGGCATGAACGTCGGCGGCTCCGACGTCCCGGACGGCTCCAACACGTCGGTCAAGGATTCCCTGATCAAGCTCGACTGGAACATCAACGACGACCACCGCGCCAACCTGCGGTATACCAAGACCGAACAGATCGAACAGATCTTCCCCGGCTTCGGCAACACCAGCCTGTCGTTGAATTCGTACTGGTACAACCAGAAAAAAACGATCGAGACGACCGTCGCCCAATGGTTCGGCGACTGGACCGAGAACTTCTCCACCGAGGTGAAGGTCTCCCAGCGCGACTACCATAGCGAACCGAACAACAATTCGAATCTGCCGGCGATGGCCCTGCGCTTCTCCGGCGCCCTGCCGGCCGGCGCGCCGAGCAGCCTGTCCACCGGCAACCGCTTCCTGAACTTCGGTACCGAGCGCAGCCGTCATTTCAACGTCCTTGACACGAAAACCCTGGATGCCTATTTCGGCGCCAACTGGGCGATCGGCAAGCACGATGTGAAATTCGGCGCCGACTACACCAAGAACGAGATCTTCAATGCGTTCTTCCAGAACACGAAGGGCAACTACCAGTTCCGCTGCGTGGACAGCAGCGCGACCTGGACTTATACCTTCGGCCCGATCACCTGTTCCAGCGCCTCCGCCGCCGATCACGAGCGCGCGGTGCTGGAGAACTTCAGCCGCGGCCGCCCGGCCGAATACACGCTGCAGGCGCCGAACGCCGGTTACACGCTGAACGATGCGGCGGCCCAGTACACCCAGACAGGTTACGGCTTGTTCATCCAGGATGCCTGGGCGGTCACGCCGGCGCTGTCGATCCTGTACGGCGTCCGCTACGACATGACGAGCGTCGGCAGCACGCCGAAGGCCAATGCCGCCGTCGCCGCTCCGGTGGTCGCGGGCAACGTCGCGACCAACACCCGCCAGACCGGCGGCTTCGGCTACGACAATACCGTCACGATCGACGGCAAGAAGCTGCTCCAGCCGCGCGTCGGCTTCAACTACAAGCTCGACATTTCCGAGCGTCCGACGCAATTGCGCGGCGGTATCGGCCTGTTCGAAGGCGCGGCGGCCAACGTCTGGCTCGCCAACCCGTTCCAGAACAACGGCCTGACGATGCGTATCGTCAGCTGCGGCACGCCCGGCTTCGGCGCCTGCCCGGGCACCGACGGCCTGTTCAGCGCCGATCCCGCGAATCAGCCCACCACGCTGACCGGCGCGCCGCCGGCCGCCAACGTCGACCTGGTCTCGCCGAACCTCGGCCAGCCGTCGGTGTGGAAAGCCAACCTGGCGTTCGAGCATGAGCTGCCGTTCCTGGGCCTGGTGTTCGGCATGGAATACCTGAATACCAAGACCAGGACGGGTATCAACTACCAGCACCTGAACCTCGGTCCTTCGACCCGTACCGGCAAGGACGGCCGCGAATTGTTCCATTCGACCCAAGGCTACAATTCGAATTGCTGGTCCGCGACCGGCAATGCATCGACCTCCGGCGCCTGCGCCGGCAATTCCGGCCGCGGGCTCCGCAATTCGTCGTACAACAACGTGTTCCTGGCGACCAAGACCGAGAAGGGCGGCGGCGACGTCATCACCATGTCGCTGCAGCGTCCGCTGCGCGGCGGCTGGGGCGCTTCGTTCGCCTACACCTACACCAACGCGACCGAAGTCAGCCCGCTCACGTCCTCGACAGCGGAATCGAACTGGCTGGGACGCGCCTCCTTCCATCCGAACGAGGACGTCGCCTCCAAGTCGTCGCATCTGGTCAAGGACCGCGTGAGCGCGACGTTCACCTGGCAGAAGGCGTTCTTCTCCACCTACAAGACCACCTTCGGCATGTTCTATGAAGGCCGCTCGGGTCGTCCGTACAGCTGGACCTATAGCAACGACTTGAACGGCGACGGCATCAACGGCAACGACTTGATGTACATCCCGTCGGGCTTCGGTTCGGGCGAGGTCGTGTTCCGCGGCGATACGGCAACCAGCCGTACCAACGAGGAGCGCTTCTGGGCGATCGTCAACGCCAATCCGGAACTCTCCGCGGCCAAGGGCGGCGTGGTCAAGCGCAACAGCGGCCGTTCTGCATGGGTGAACAGCTTCGACATGCGTCTCAGCCAGGAAATCCCGAGCTTCTTCGCCGGCCACAAGGCCGTGTTCAGCCTCGACTTCCTGAACGTCGGCAACATGATCAACAAGCGCTGGGGCCGCATCAGCGAGATGAACTTCAGTGGCGCCAGCCCGGCCGGCGGCGGCCAGCGCCGCACGTTCGTCGCCTATTCCGGTCTGGATGCGCAAGGCCGCTATATCTATAGCATGCAAGACAGGGTGACCGAACCCGAAGTCAAGCAGAACAAGGGCGAGTCGCAGTGGGCCGTACAGGCAACCGTCCGCTACGAGTTCTAATAAGAACGATGATGCTGTAACTGAAACGGCTGGTGGCGACACCGGCCGTTTTTTTGAACGGTTCCAGAGCTTCCCGCAAAACGTTGAGCGCATCGCGCGCCAGCGTTTTGCCGGCGGTTCTCCGACCCAAGAGAGACCCGATCGACCATCCCGATTTCCCGCCTCGAGTCATGAATATGAAAACGTTCCTGAATCCTCTCCCGACCCTGACCGCGCTGTGCCTCGCCCTGGGCCTGGCCGGCTGCGCGACCAAGCCGGCCGCTCCGATCGAAGTCAACCTGGTGGCGATCAACGACTTCCACGGCCACCTCGAAGCAGAAACGGTCAAGTACACCAGCGTGAAGGATCGGAAAGAGCATGAAGTCCATGCCGGCGGCATCGCCACGCTCGGCGCGGCCTTGCAGGCCTGGCGGCGCGAGGATAGCGAACTGCTGCTGGTCGGCGCCGGCGACCTGATCGGCGCCAGCCCGGCGCTGTCCGGCACCTGGGCCGACGAGCCGACGATCGAAGCGCTGAACTTGATGGGCATGCGCCTGTCGGCGCTCGGCAACCATGAGCTCGACCAGGGCAAGGACGAGCTGCTGCGCCAGCAGCACGGCGGCTGCAAGTCGCCGCGCCCGGATGCCGCCTGCAAGTTCCGTCCGGATTTCTCCGGCGCAAAGTTCACCTACCTGGCGGCGAACGTGCTCGACACCGCCACCGGCAAACCTTTCCTTCCCGCCTATCGCATCGAGCAGGTGCGCGGCGTGAAGATCGCCTTCCTCGGCGCCGTGCTGCGCGATGCCGTGGCCATGGTGCAAGCCTCGGGCGTGAAGGGTTTGAGCTTCCATGACGAAGCCGAATCGATCAACCGTTATATTCCGGAGCTCAAGGCGCAAGGCGTCAATGCCTTCGTGGTCCTGATCCACGAAGGCGGCGAGACCAGCGAATACATCGACCAGCCCGATTGCCAGAAGCTGCGCGGCCCGATCGTCGACATCGCCAAGCGCCTCGATCCCGCCGTCAAGCTGATCATCAGCGGCCATACGCACAAGGGCTACATGTGCCGCGTCGACGGCCGCGTCATCACGCAGGCGGAACAGTATGGCCACTTCCTCACCCGGCTGACGCTGTCCATCGATCCGAAGACGCACGCGATCGAGAATATCCGCACCAGCAACGAAGTGATGGCGACCGCCGCCTACGCGCCCGATCCCAAGCTGGCCGCGCTGCTGAAGGAAGTCCAGGAGCGCAGCGCGGCGGAGCTGAAGCGCCCGATCGCCCGCGTCGCCGTTCCGCTCGTCAGCAAGAAGGAAAACGAGGCCGGCGAATCGGCGCTCGGCGACCTGGTCACCGACGCCCAGCTCGCGGCCGTGCGCAAGTTCGGCGCGCAAATCGCCTTCATGAACAACAAGGGCTTGCGCAGCGACCTGAAGACCGATGCCGGCAATGTCGCCAACTACAGCCAGGTCGCGGTCATCCACCCGTTCAACAACCGCCTGATCCTCATGACGCTGACCGGCGCGCAACTGCGCGCCCTGCTCGAGCAGCAGATGTGGCTGGACGAGGAAGCGCCCGACGGCCGCAACGTGCTGCAGGTCTCGAGCGGATTCACTTACCAATGGGACAGCAAGCGTCCGCTCGGGCAACGCGTGGTGCCCGGCAGCATCAAGCTCGACGGCAAGCCGCTCGACGACAAGGCCGACTATCGCGTGGCCGTCAACAATTTCCTGGCCGAGGGCGGCGACCGCGTGCCGATGTTCAAGGAAGGCCGCGACCGTGTCGATACCGGCATCAAGGATCGCGACGTGATGATCGAATACCTGATCCGGCACGACCGCGAAGGCCGCCCGGCGGGCAGCAAGGATCCCGCCGGCCGCATCCAGCGCTTGCGCTAGACGAAGCCGATGGCGCGCCAGAAGCGGCACAAGAAGCGGCACGAGAAGCAGCACAACAGGCATATGGAAGGAAGCAAGCGATGAAGAAACTCGGTATCGTCATTTCACTCTGCTGCGCGTTCGCATCGGGCTCCGCGTGGGCCTGGGGCGATCAGGGTCACAAAGCGGTCGGCGCGATCGCGGACCAATTGCTCAAGAACAGCAACGCGCAAAAGCGCATGGAGGCCTTGCTGAAACCGGGAGAGAACCTGGCCCAGCTGTCGGTGTGGGCAGATTGCGTCAAGGGCAGCTACTGCGGTCCGCAGACCCCCGAGATGATCGAATTCACGCAGGCCCATCCCAAGCATTCCGAATATCACTACACCAATGTCCCGTTCCAGAACGCCGCCTACCAGGACGGCGGCGTCGGCACGCGCGACATCGATATCGTGCAGACGCTCAAGCACGCGATCGCGGTCCTGCAGGGCAAGCCGGACGAAAGCCCGGCCAAGCCCGGCCTCACGCCGCGCCAGGCGCTGATCCTGATCGCCCACCTGGTCGGCGACATCCATCAGCCGCTGCACGTCGGCGAAGCCTACCTCGACCAGGACGGCAAATACGTCGCACCGCAAACCCGCGCCCAGGTCGACGGCATCCATGTTTTCAATTCCCAGGGCGGCAACCTGCTGCTGCTGGAAGACGCGCGCTACTGGCCGGCGCGCGATGCGCAAACGGTCGCCGCCACGCCGACCGACAAGGCCAAGCGCGAGGGACGTTCGCTGCACGTGTACTGGGACGTCACCGTGGTCGAGGATGCGATGCGCAGGATCGACGCCAAATCACCCGAGGAATTCGCGCGCATCGCGATCGGTCGCGAACCGAACGTCGCCCCCGACGCCGGCAATCCCGCCGGCTGGCCGTATCAATGGGCGAACGAAGCGCTGGCGGTCGCGAAGCCGGCCTACCATGCCACGACCGTCGGCGACCGTGTTCGGCAGATCAACCGCAGGGGCGAACCCTACTCCGCGTGGTTCATCACGGCCGCCGCCGATTACAAGACCGCGAACGCGATCGTCGCGGAAAATCAGATCGTCAAGGGCGGCTATCGCCTTGCCGCGCTGCTGAAAGCCATCTGGCCCTGACCAAAAAGAGGAAAAACGCCGATGAAAGCAATCTCCCTGCCCTTGTGCGCCGCCGTGCTCGCGTTCGGCGCCGCGAACGCTCATGCGAAGGATACGGCGGCGCACGACGCCCGCCACAACGCTCGTCATGCGCGCGCCTATTACGAGCAGCTTTTGTCGGGAAGCAAGCCGCAGCTCGCGGAACTCAACCTGTTGATGACGATGCTGCCGAAAGGCGGCGACCTGCATCATCATTATTCCGGCGCGATCTATGCCGAAACCTATCTCGATTGGCTCGGACGGCAAGGCTATTGCGTCTATCGGCAGGACGATCCGACCAAGGGGCAGCAGAAATACCGGATCGAGACCAAGCCCGCGCCCGAGCCCGACAAGAATTGCCTGAAGGCCGATGCGATCCGCAAGGACAACCGCTTCTACCGCGAGGTGCTGATGAAGTGGTCGGACAAGGATTACGGCAATCACTCCCATCAGCAGGTTCCTCCGGACGAGCATTTCTTCGACACCTTCGGTTACTTCGGTCCGATCTCCGCGTATGCGACGAAGGAAGGCCTGCGCCAGCTCAAGGAGCGCGCCAAGGCGGAAAACCTGCAATATCTCGAAACGATGCTCAGGAGCGCGCCGGCCACGGATCATCCCGAACTGGGAGCGCGCATCGACGCCTTGCCGCCCGACGCCAGCGACGACGCCGTGCGCCAGGCGCTGGCGCCGTTCGCCGATTTTCTCGCGCATGACGAGACCGCGCGGAAGCGGATCGCCGATTACGCAAGGGGCGTGGCCGACGATATCGCCGGGCTCGACGACGCCGATTTCACGCTGCGCGCGCAAACCTACGTCTCGCGCAACAGCGCGCCCTCGAAGGTGTTTTCCAGCCTGTACGCGGCCTTCGCCGCGGCCAGCGGCAATCCCGCGATCGTCGGCGTCAATATCGTCGGCCCGGAGAACGGCTATGTCGCCTTGCGCGACTACAAGCTGCATATGCGCATGTTCCGCTTCCTCAAGCAGCGCTTCCCGTCGGTGCGCCTGGCCTTGCACGCCGGCGAACTGACGCTCGGCATGGTGCCGCCGGAAGACCTGCGCGGCCACATCCGCGAAGCGGTCGAGGTCGCCGGCGCGGAACGCATCGGCCATGGCATCGACCTGGCGCACGAAGACCGGCCCGATCAACTGATCGAGACGCTGAAAAGAAGGAATGTCGCCGTCGAGGTGAACCTGACCAGCAATGAATTCATTCTCGGCGTGAAGCAGGAGGCGCATCCGGTGACCATATACCTGCGCCACGGCGTTCCGTTCGTCATCTCGACCGACGACGCCGGCGTATCGCGCAACAATCTGTCCGGCGAGTACCTGCTGTTCGTCAGCCGCTACAAGCCGTCCTATGAAACGCTGAAGCGCACGGTCTACAACAGCATCCGCTATTCCTTCCTGCCCCCGGGCGACAAGGAACGGCAGTTGCGGGAACTGGACCGGCGTTTCGTCAAGTTCGAAGCGGCGGCCGCCAGGATGGCGCGCGCCGCCGATGCCGCAGCCAAAGCCTCGAAAGTGAAGCAGGCGGCGTCGCGTTGAGCGCCGGCGGCGCGCGGCGTCAAAGGCCGCGCGCGTACAGATCAAGGTCGGCGTCCTCGATGAAATCGAGCCGCGCCTTGCCTTCGACGGCGAAGCCGAGCTTCCTCATCACGTTGGCGGAGCCGGCATTCTCCGGATGCACGAGGCCGATCAGGCGCTTCAGTTTCAATGCGTCGCGCGCATAGTCGATCGAAGCGCGGCCGGCCTCCGTCGCCAGGCCCCGTCCCCAGAACGGCGGCAGCAAGCGATAACCGAGCTCGACGGCATCGAGTTCGGGAATGAACTTGAGACCGGAAAATCCGATCACCTCGCCGCTTTCCTTCCAAACACAGGCGAAACGCCCGAAGCCGTAGGTCGCGTAATCATGCAGCGGCCCTTCCAGCAGGATTGCCTTGGCCTCGTCGAGCGTAGAGATCGGCGTGTTGCCGACATAACGGACGACTTCCGGAATGGAATTCATCAGGTAGATCGCTTGCACGTCGTCCACGGTGAAATGCCGCAGCAACAGGCGGCCGGTGTCGATGGTCGTCATAGGAAAGTCATTCGATGTGAGTCGGATCGGCGGTCGAGATAAACGCCGGATACATCATAGCGAGTTTGGATATCGTGGGCATCGTCGTCAATCGCTCGATGATGGCTCTTGGTCTTATGTGCGCGGGATTCAACGCCTGAAGCGCGAAAACGCCTCGAACTCCCACGAGCGCATGGCGAGCAGCAGGGTATAGCCTTCGCGATGCCGGTCCGGCAGTTTCTGATCGGCCTGGTGCTGCTGCGCGAAATCCTGCGCCACGCGCTGCAGGCGCTCGACGAAGGCAGGCGCCAGGCTCTTGCTGATCGAGCCGTGCACCAGCATGAGCGATTCGGCCTCCTGGTCGAAACCGCCCGAAAAATAATCGAGCAGCGCTTCTTCGCGAAAGAAATTCATCACCGGACCATGCGGCCTCCAGCGGAAGGTCTTCGCCAGCTTGAGGCGGTAGCGGTTGAGCGGGCGCAGTTCGATGATCCCGATCCGGTCGAGCTGCACCAGGCACTTGATCGCTTCGGCTTCGCTCAGGCGGTAATGCGCCGTGATCTGTTCGAGCGTCCATTGGCTGAGCACGCAGATCGCCGCCAGCAGCAGCTTCTTGTCGGCGACCACCGCCTTTTCCTGCGCCAGCGTCAGTTCCGCCAGCAACGGCTGTTCGTCCGCGACGCGCCGCGCCAGTTCGGCGAAATCGACCTTCAACGCGCCGCAGATCGCGTCGATGCGGGTCAACGGCATGTCGCCGCGCGCGAACATGCGCTTGACGCTCGATTCCGACATCCCGAGTTTCTTGGCCAGATCGGCATACGTCATTTGCGCCGCTTTCAGTTCGGACTTGAGCACGGCGATGAGATTGGCGGTGGTGGTCATGGCGAAGGCGTTCTCGTGTGGCGCCGATTCGGCGCGGATCGGGCAAAAGTATCTCATATCGATACTTTCGGCGCAGTCGCCGACTACCGGCATCAATTCTCATTATTCGTTTCCCGCCGGCGTCGCTATACTTCACTCACCTTAACTCAAGGAGAAGAAAAAATGCAGGTGCTGATTCATCGTGATAGCCGAGCGTGGCAGATGCAAGTGTGGGTTTCCTTTGCGATCGCCGTTTTTCTATGCGGCGTCGGCTTGGCCTATCTGCCGGGTGCGGATCTCGACCGCGCCTTCATGATCATGGGTTATCTGTTCTGCCTGACTTCGGCCTTCGTGCTGGCCAAGTTCGTGCGCGACAGCGAAAAGAGCAGGATCGAGGGCAAGCGCGAAGACACGCCGATGTTCAAGTATGTCGTGTGGAGCGGGTTCTTCCTCGCGATGGCGTTGACCGGCTGGGGCTTGCTGCGCATGAATATCAACGAAACCTACAAGGCTTTCCTCGGCGTGAGCTGGCTCTACCTCATTACCTGCGCCTTCACGCTGGCCAAGATGCTGCGCGACAAGCACGAGGCGGATGTGAGCGAAGCGCGCTTGAAGGCCGGCAAGGACAGCGTTTGACCACCTTTTCGGCAACCACGGGAGTTCTCATGAAAACCTGTCTCGTCACCCTGCTGGCCTGTGCTTCCCTCGCGTTCTCGGCCGCTCCGGCGCGAGCGCATAGCGAAGCATCGGCCCTCAGCGCCGTTTCCGCCTTGCCGGTGGCGTCCGTCGTCGCCGGAGCCAGCGTCGCGGTTCCGGCCGCTCTTGCCGTCTCCGGCGCGGTGCTCGTCGTCAAGGCGGTCGAAGTCTCGGCGCACGGAACGCTTCTGATCCTGGAAAGCGCCTCCGACGGCGCGCGAATCAGCATCGACATCGCCGGCAGCGGACTGGCCGCCGGCTCTCTCGCGGTCGGCACCACGGTCACCGTCAGCGTCATCGGTTCCGGCGTCGTGCTGTCCGCCGCCGGCGAAGCGATCGCCTTCCTGCCGAATGCGCTCGGCAAGGCGCTCCTCAGCAACGAACGCCTGACGTATTGACGACGACATGAAACCAACCCGAAACAGCGTCGCGCTGGCCTGCGCCGTCTTTCTGCTGGCCGCCGGGCCGGCGCATGCGGGACGCTCGTGCGAAGCGAAGCGCCCCAGCGCACAGACGATCGAAAAGGGCATGAACCTGGCCGAACGCACCTGGAAGGAACTCGAGGCCAGCGGCAACAGGGTGGTGATCCTGGCGCGCGCCGTCCAGGATTTGTCGAAATACGGCCTGCGCTATTCGCATATCGGCTTCGCCTACCGGCAGCCGGCCGCCAACGGGGAACACGTCTGGCGCGTCCTGCACAAGCTCAATCATTGCGGCACGGCGGAAGCCGCGATCTATCGGCAAGGACTCGGCGAATTCTTTCTCGACGACTTGTGGCACTACGAAGCCGCCTATGCGGTGCCGTCGCGGGAAGTGCAGGAAAAGCTGCTCGCGGCGCTGCTGGACGAACGGGCCGTGCGCCTGCATCACAAGCCGTACAGCATCGTCAGCTATGCCTGGGGGCGCAAATACCAGCAGTCGAATCAATGGGCGATCGAAACCCTCGCCTCGGCCATGTCCTCCACGGCCGTCACGCGCGCGCAGGCCCAGGCCTGGCTGCAACTTCACGGCTATCAACCGACGACGTTGAGGATCGGACCGCTGACCCGGTTGGGCGGACGTCTCGGCTCGGCCAATGTGGCCTTCGATGATCATCCGAGCGAAAAGCGTTTCTCGGACCGGATCGAGACCGTGACGGCCGATTCGGTGTTCGCATGGCTGGAGCGTTCCGGACTGGCCGGTCCGAAAATGGCGATCGGCTTGCGGTAAGCGTCTCTCTTCCGCAGAAGCGCCGCCGAACCCGGCGGCGCGCACGTCACTCTTCCTTGGCGCCGTCGATTCCGAGTTCCTGGATCTTGCGCGTGATGGTGTTGCGCCCGATCCCGAGCCGCACCGCGGCGTCGTTCTTGCGGCCGTGCGTGTATTTCAGGGCGGTCTTGATCAGCGCCGATTCGAACTGGCGGCCGAGCGCGTCCATCACTTCCGGCTGACCAGCGGATAGCATGTGCTCCGCTTCGGACTCGAGCAAGGCGATCCAGCCGGCCTTTTCCGCGGCGCCGTTCGCGACCGTCACCGGTGCCATGGCGGGCATCTTGAGCGCGGCCGCGTCGCCGGGCCGGTATCCTTCCACCGCCGGCGGCGGCGCATGAACCGGCGCCGGCGCCGCCGTCTGCATCATCAGCGGCTCGCCCGCGGTCAGATCGTGCGGCAGATCCTTGATCTCGACCGTCTGCCCCGGCGCCATCACCGTGATCCAATTGCACAGGTTTTCGAGCTGGCGCACATTGCCCGGCAATTCGAGGCCGGCGAGGAATTGCATCGCCGCCTCGGACATGCGCTTGGCCTCGACGCCGAGCTGCCGGGC
>DASPLX010000040.1:0-3345 GCA_035627375.1 Paucimonas sp.
CGACCTGCTGCAGCAGGTGCGCGCCACCGCCTTGGGCGCCTACGCGCACCAGGACGTGCCGTTCGAACAGCTGGTCGAGGCCTTGAAGCCGGAACGCCACCTGAGCCACTCGCCGCTGTTCCAGGTCATGCTGGCGCTGCAAAACGCGCCGGCGGAAAAACTCGAACTGCCCGGCTTGAGCCTGCAACCGCTGGCCGCCGACCACGCGACCGCCAAGTTCGACCTGACCCTCAACATCACCGAAGAGGCCGGACGCCTGCATTGCGAGCTCGAATACAACACCGATCTGTTCGAGGCCGCCACCATCGAGCGCATGGCCGGTCACTTCACGCAATTGCTCGCCGCCGCGGCCGAACGGCCGGACAGCCGCATCGCCGACCTGCCGATGCTGGAAGCGCACGAACGGCGCCGGCTGCTGGCCGAATGGAACGCGACCGCGGCCGACTATCCGCGCGGCGAGACGATCCACCAATTGTTCGAAGCGCAAGCCGCGCGCACGCCGGACGCGATCGCCCTCGTGTTCGAAGAACGGCTGTTGAGCTACGCCGAACTCAATGCGCGCGCCAACCGGCTCGCCCACTACCTGCGCGGCGCCGGCGTCGGGCCGGACGTCCTGGCCGGCATTTCGGTCGAACGTTCGCTGGACCTGGTGATCGCCGTGCTGGCCATCCTGAAGGCCGGCGGCGCCTACGTGCCGCTCGATCCGGCTTACCCCAAGGATCGCCTGGCCTACATGCTGGCCGACGCCAAGCCGGCCGTCCTGCTCACGCAACGCCAGCTGGCGGACAACCTGCCGCCACACGACATCCCGCTGTTCTGCATGGATACCGAGGAAGAACGGCTCGCCGCCTTCCCGTCCGCGAATCCCGTCAACCTCACGTTGCCGGACAACCTAGCCTACGTGATCTATACCTCGGGTTCCACCGGCCTGCCCAAGGGCGTGCAATTGCGGCATTCCGGCCTGGCCAACCTGATCCACGACCAGGTCAAGACTTTCGGCTTCCGCCCCGGCGATCGCGTATTGCAATTCGCCTCCTTCAATTTCGATGCCTCCACCTGGGAAATCTTCCTGACCCTGCTATCCGGCGCGACGCTGTGCATGGCGACGCGCGAACAGCTGATGCCGGCCGGCGGGCTCGGCGAGACGCTGGACCGCCTCGGCATCACGATCGCGATCCTGCCGCCGGTAGGTCTGGGCATGCTCGTTCCCGGCCGGCAAGCGAAGCTGGAGACCGTCATCGTCGGCGGCGAAGCCTGTTCCCAGGCGCTGGTGGCGCAGTGGGCCGGCGCATACAAGATGTTCAATGCCTACGGTCCGACCGAGATCACGGTATGCGCGACGGTGCACCGCTGCGATGCAGACCGCAGCAGCGCGCCGCCCATCGGCCGTCCGATCGCCAACACCCAGGTCTACATCCTCGACGCCGACATGAACCCTGTGCCGATCGGCGTGGCCGGGGAAGTGCACATCGGCGGCGACGGCTTGGCGCGCGGCTACTTGAACCGCGCCGACCTGAGCGCCGAGAAATTCATTCCCAATCCGTTCAGCAGCCAGCCCGGCGCCCGCATGTATCGCAGCGGCGACCTGGCGCGCTGGCTGCCGAACGGCGAGATCGAGTACCTGGGACGCATCGATCATCAGGTCAAGATCCGCGGCTTCCGCATCGAACTGGGCGAGATCGAGACCAAGCTCGCCGCCCTGCCCGCGGTGCGCGACGCGGTCGTGCTGGCGCGCGAGGATATTCCGGGAGACAAGCGCCTGGTGGCCTATGTCGTGCCGCAAGAGAGCGCCATTCCGGCCGAGGAAGCGATTCCGCCGCTGCGCGCCGCGCTGCTGCAGTCGCTGCCCGATTTCATGGTGCCGGCGCACTTCGTGTTCCTCGACAAGCTGCCGCTCTCGCCCAACGGCAAGGTGGAACGCAAGCTGCTGCCCGCGCCCGGCATGACGCGCAGCGAGGTCGGCTACGTCGCTCCGCGCAACCCGGTCGAGCAGACCCTGGCCGAGATCTGGGCCGAAGTGCTGTCGCTCGACCGCGTCGGCGTGCTCGACAACTTCTTCAACCTCGGCGGCCATTCCATGCTGGCGATGCAAATGATCAGCAAGGTGCGCGCCGCCTACGACACCGATCTGCCGATCCGCAGCCTGTTCGAGTCGCCCACGGTCGCCACGCTGGCGGCGCAGCTCGAGCAGATTCTCGCGCAACGCACGCAACAGCAGGCGGAACGCAAGGCGGCGCTCGAAGCCCAGGTGCAAATGAGCATCGACAGCATGTCGGAAGAAGAAATCATCGCCATGCTCATGGCAAAAAAACGCGAAAAGAACAACTGAATCATTGAAAGATGCCAATCATGAAAAAAGATTTCGCTGCTCTCAAAGCTGAACTTTTTGCGCTTTTGCTGGAAGAAGAAGAAAAGAAGCTGGAAGCCGAGCTGGCGGCCGAGGCGTCCGGGCCGACGCCCGTGCCGCGCGACCAGGAGCTGGTTCTGTCTTTCGCGCAGCAGCGGCTATGGTTCCTCGACCAGATGGAACCCGGCAGCGCCTTCTACAACATCCCGGCCGCCATGCGCATGAGCGGCACGCTCGACGCCGCCGCCCTGGCCTACAGCATCAACGAGATCGTGCGCCGCCATGAATCCCTGCGCACCACCTTCGCCACCGTCGACGGCGCCCCGCTCCAGGTCATCGCCCCCAGCCTCACGCTCGACCTGCCCGTCGCCGACCTGAGCCCCCTGCCGCCCGCCGAACGCGATGCCCAGGCCCAGAGCCTGATCCGCGCCGAAGCCCAGGCCCCCTTCGACCTCGCCGTCGGCCCCCTGGTCCGCGCGCGCCTGATCCGCCTCCAGGACACCGAGCACATCGTCCTGTTCACCATGCACCATATCGTCTCCGACGGCTGGTCCATGGGCGTGCTCGTGCGCGAAGTCGCCGCCCTCTACGCCGCCCATGTCCAGGGTTTGCCCTCGCCGCTGCCGCCGCTGGCGATCCAGTACGCCGACTTCGCCCACTGGCAGCGCCAGTGGCTGGCCGGCGAGGTGTTGCAGAAGCAGCTCGACTACTGGACCGCCCAGCTGGCCGGCGCGCCGACCCTGCTGGCCTTGCCCACCGACCGTCCGCGTCCGCCGGTGCAGTCCTATCGCGGCGCCACCCTGCCGTTCGAAGTCGATGCCGCCGTCACCGCCAAGCTGCAGGCCGTCACCAGCCAGGCCCAGGCCACCCTGTTCATGACCCTGGCCGCCGCCTTCAACATCCTGCTGGCCCGCTATTCCGGCCAATCCGACATCACCCTCGGCACCCCGATCGCCAACCGCAACCGCGGCGAGATCGAGTCCCTGATCGGCTTCTTC
>DASPLX010000041.1:0-18330 GCA_035627375.1 Paucimonas sp.
CTTCATCGGAGGCACCGGCAACGACAGGATGACCGGCTACAGCGGCGCCGACACCTATCTGTATCACCGAGGCGACGGTCAGGATACGATCTACGACTACGACATGCTCGGAACCGGCAAGACTGACCGCATCGTATTCGGTGCGGGCATCAGCGCGGCCGATATCCAAGCGACGCGTTCGGACAATGGCGCCGGCTATCATTTGGTGCTGACGATCATCGATCCGACCAATCCAGCAGCCACCGACCGCCTCACGATCCAGAACTGGTATCACAGCGCCCCGTTTCACATCGAAACACTGGAATTTGCGGATGGAACGATATGGAGCGAAATCGCCATTCGAACCAAGGCGTTTGTCTGCACGGCCGGTAACGACACGCTCGCCGGCTTTGCCGGCCACGACATGATCCAAGGGCTGGCCGGAGCGGATAACTGCTCGGGTTATGGCGGCAACGACTTGTTGCATGGCGGCGCCGATGCTGATGTCCTCGATGGCGGCGACGGCAACGACCTGCTCATCGGCGGCAGGGGCGACGATCGCCTCGTCACCGGCACCGGAGCCGACATCGTCGCCTTCAACCGCGGCGATGGGCGGGACACGATCGTGGCGGGAGCCGGCCGGGACGACACGATTACACTGGGCCACGGAATCCGGTACGCCGACCTGGAATTCGCCAGGAGCGGCGACGACTTGCTCTTGCTGGCCGGCGCCGACGACCGCATCACGCTGGCGAACTGGTATGCCGGCAGTCAAGGCACGGCCATCCTGCAATTGGTGATCGACGGCACGGCCGATTACGATCCGGCCGCTGCCGACGAATTGCATCAGCAAAAGGTTGCGCAGTTCGACTTCGGACAACTGGCACTGCAATTCGACGCCGCCCGCGCGGCCGATCCGGCGCTGGCGAAGTGGGCGTTGCTGCCGGCATTGGCCGACGCCTTCAGCGGAGGCAGCGACACGGCCGCCATCGGCGGCGGTCTGGCCTACCACTATGCGCAGCACGACGGTCTCGCCGGGATACCGATCATGACGGCGCAGGCAACGCTAAACAGCGCGCAGTTCGGGACCGGCAACGACGGTATCCTGCTGGTGGGAACGGCCCCGGATGCTTCGCAGGTACTGCTGTGAAGACAGATCCGTGACGCACCGGCATTCCGGCGCCGCGCGCCGGGATGCCATCGTTTCCCCTGCCCGATCAGCGTTTTGCAGGCGGATTTTTTCACGGTGACGGCGCTTGCGGCGCCAGCCGCCGCACGAAGAAGCCAAGTATCTCGTCGCGCGCCGCGACGGTCGGTTGCCCGGCTTCGTCGATCAGATGCGCGGTGACGACGCTGTGCGGACATCCCACCACTTGCGCGAAGAACGGCGGCGTCTCGCGGCTGGCCGCCTCGTCCGGCAGCTCGCGCGCGACGAAGCGGTCGCCGAGCGCCTCGGCATAGGCGGCGAAGCGCTGCGCGGTGCAGAAGCGGTCGCCCCGGAACCGATAGGCCATCACGGTCAAGTCTTCCCGCTCCAGCCGCTCGCGCACCGCCGCCAGTTCGGCGGGCGCGATCTCCAGGCCGGCCGGGTCGTTGAGCGGCAGCGTCGGTTGCGATAGCACCGGCGCCAGCATCGCCGGCTCCAGCATCATCGTGAGCGCGAAATTGCCGGTAAAGCACATGCCGATCGCGCCCACGCCCGGGCCGCCGCATTCCCGGTGCGCCAGCCGCGCCAGCGCCCGCAGCCACACGGTCAGCGGGCTCGATTCGTTCGCCGCGAAGGCGCGAAACTCGGCGCTGACGCAGGCACGCCGGAAGACGGCCACGCCCTCCTCTGCGCCCGGCACGGCGCCGTCGCGGCCGAACAGCGACGGCATGTAGACCGTGAACCCGGCGTCGCGCACCCAGCGGCTGAAGCGGGCTACATGCGGACTGATACCCGGCATCTCCGTCATGACGATCACCGCCGGCCCGGCGCCGGCGACGTACACCTTCTTCGCGACGCCGTCGAAGGCGATTTCGCGGGCGACGAAATCCTCGAGCGGATCGTCTTCGTTCATGTTCCTTTTCGGCATCGGCGGCCTCCTTCTCTAGCATGGATGAGCCGCCAGTCTGGCGCACGGGATAAAAAACGGAAATGTCCATTTTTGACATTTTTCATGTCAAAATGGACAAATGAAAACGATCCTGATTCTGGCGCTCGACGGCGTCATGGATTCCAGTCTTGCCATCACGCTCGATACGCTCCGGGCAGGGCAGGCATTCCTGCGGGGAAAAGGCAAATCGAGCCAGGTGCGGCCGCTCGTCGCCGGCCACGGGAAGACGGTCCGCACCGGCGCCGGTCTGCGGCTCACGCCGGACCTTCAATTCGCGGACGCGGGCGCGGTGCGGCCGGACTGGATCGTCGTTCCCGGTCTCGGGCTGACATCGGACGCGGCGATCGCGGCGCGCTTCGCCCGGAAGGATGCGCTCGCGGCCATGGAATTGCTGCGGCAAGCGCCAGGCGCGGCGCGGATCGGCGCCTCGTGTTCCTCGGTCTTCCTGCTGGCCGAAGCCGGCCTTCTTGCCGGCCGCGAAGTCACCATGACATGGTGGCTGGCCCATCTGTTCCGGGCGCGCCATCCCCACGTCCGGCTGGACGAGACGAAGATGCTGGTGCGGGACGGCCGCTATCTGACCGCCGGCTCGGCCTACTCGCAGCTCGACCTGATGCTGGCCATCGTGGCCGATACCATGGGGACTTCCGTGGCGCATCTTTGCTCGCGCTACCTGCTTATCGATCGCCGGCCGTCCCAGGCCCGTTACATGATCCACGCCCATGCGCAACACGTCGATCCGACCGTCGTCGCCGCCGAACGCTGGATCGATGCCCATCTGTCCGAACCGATCAGCATCGCCGACCTGGCGGCGGAACTGTCGGTGTCGCCCAAGACGCTGGCGCGGCGCATCGCCGCCGCCACCGGCGTTTCGCCCGTCAAATTCCTGCAGCGCCGGCGCCTGCTGCACGCCTCGCATCTGATCGAGACGACCTCCATGTCGATCGAAGCCGTCGCGGCCGAGGTGGGCTATCAGGACGGCACGGCGCTCAGGAAATTGATCCGGCGCGAGTTCGGCACGACGCCGGCGGCATTACGCGGTTAGGCCGTACAAGAATGGCGCGCTCCCCTGTTTATGGGATGGCTCGTTACCGGAACGGAATTTATGATCCGCTTTTCATCCGAGAGAAAAAGGGAGCGCGGCATGGAACAGATTCAACTTCTCATCAACATCCAGAAAGATCAGACCGCCCTGATTTATACGCTGTGGAGTTTCTTCCAGGGCTTATCGCTGGTTCTCATCGGTTTCGTATTCACGCATGAATATGTCCGCAAGAGCCGGCCGATTCTCGCTTGTCTCAGCACCAGTCTCTTTATTTTCTCCATCGGCAATCATCAAGCCATCGTGCGCGCCCAGAACCTGGTGGCGGCGGCAACGAAACAGCTGAATGAAGCGGCGGCGGCGAATCCGGGGCTCCAGGGCGTGCTCCAGGCATTCGAGGCGCCTTCCACATCCGGGCTCGAAGCCGCGCACTTCCTGTTTACCGCATTCGTCGTCATCGGCGTGTGGGTTCCGTACCTGGTATCGCGGCTTTCCGAGCGGTTCGGCCCCGCGAATCCGGCTCCCGGGACCGCGAAACGCTGAGTCGCGCGGCCCATCCGGACACGAATCGGAACGCTCGCAGCAGCAGCATCAACCCCCGGCGGCGTGGGCCGCGCTATGCTCCCCATGCAAGCGCCGGCCCGTGCGCCACTCTCATCAAGGAGATCTCCCATGCCCGAATCCGCACCCTCTTCCGCGACCGTCGATTTCCTGACCAAGGCCGTCACTCTCGTCTCACTGGCGCTGGGCATCTTTGCGACCTGGAAAGCTTTGCCGGCGGATGCGGAAATCAAGCGGCTGCAAGCCGAGACCCAGCGCCTCGACCTTGCCTTGAAACAGGCCGATGCCGAATTGAAGAACCTGGAATCCAACCGCAAG
Organism: Paucimonas sp.; assembly: GCA_035627375.1. Lineage (GTDB taxonomy): Bacteria > Pseudomonadota > Gammaproteobacteria > Burkholderiales > Burkholderiaceae_D > DASPLX01. The sequence goes on from DASPLX010000041.1 coordinate 3,997, forward strand.
CTGACCTTCGAGCTCTACCAGGAAGTCAAGAAGGTCATCGAGAAAGAAGACAAGGATCCGCGCGAGGAAGACGCAGTGCGGGTCCTGGTCGAATCGCTGGCGGACGAACCTTTCCGCTGGAAACTGCTCAAGGTGATCGCCGTCGGCGCGCAAAGCGAGGAGGTGAAGGAGATCGCAGCCGCGACCTCGAAGTTCTATGAGGAAGAAGTTTCGGTGCAAGCGCGTCCGGGCGCCGCGCCGAAACCGGCCGAGGCGAACGCCGCCCATGCCGGCGCCGGCGCATACAACGTGGATTTCTTTTTCTGCGAGGATAAGCAACCGACGTCCGAGCCGCTGGCGCGCGCCGCGCGCGATCTGAAGTCACCGAGCGACACCGGCCGCTGGCGCGTGCGCGCCCTGCCCCGTACGATCAACCAGCAACCCGGCTACAGCATCACGGTCAACGAGATCCGCTACACGCCGCCGGAAGAAAAACCCGTGGCCGACGCCTTGGCGAAGATGCTGTCCGCCAAGGGTCTGCAGTTCAAGTTTCACGAAACGTCGTTTCCGACGCCGGGCTACGTCAGCGTATTCATCTGCCAATGACGAATCCGGATCGGAAACGACGCAAGAAACAAGGCGCTCGCGGCCGTCATTCCAGGTCGTAGCGGCTCAGCACGGCCTTCCAGGCCGGATCGGATTTCATGCCTGCCACGACGGCATCCAACTCCTTGCCGAGCGCCGCGTCGTTCTTCGATACGAAGATGAAGCGATCGAATTTCGCGTGCGGCTTCTGGGAGACATATAGCGTGCTGCTCAACGGGCTTTGACTGCCGAGCTGTTTCAGGAGAAAACGGTAGGTGCTGAACGGCATGATGGTGACATCGGCTCGGCCGGAAGCGATCTTCTTCAGGTTGGAGAGCTCTTCCGTCACGTCCTCGCGCTGCAGCTCCTTGCCGAAGCGCTCCTCCAGTCCGGCATAGCGGTTGCCGACGACGCCGGCGAACCGCAAGCCGTTCAACGACGCCGGATCGCTGTATTCCACCTTTTTCGCAGCCGGAGAAATGACGGCGTTGGCATCGGAGAGGAACGAGGGCGTCCAGTAGAATTTCTTCTTGTCGGCGTCGTTGACGAACATCGGATTCAAGAACAGCACGACCCCCTTGAAGTTCGCGTCGGCCTCGATCGTCTCGTTGAGCTTCTTGCGCGGGACGTTCTCCAGTTGCAGCTTGTATTTTCCCTTGAGTTTCGTGTTCAGATAGGCGACCACGTCGGCCGCCAATCCGCCCTTGTCGACGACGAACGGCACCGCCTGGTACGTGTTGTAGGCCGCCAGCGTTTCTTCCGCCGCCGCGCTCATGCCTGCCGCGGCAAGCGCGATCGTCAAAATCGCCGCCGCCGTCCGCCGGCAGGCGCGCGCCGTCATTCCCCGTCTCTCCATGGTTCCCTCCCCTCTTGCAGTATGTCGGATTCCTGCTGCTCCCCTTTTTGCCGTTACGGCAAATACAACGAAAACAATGCGCCCCCGCGCGCGCCGTTCCGCAGCCATGCGCGGCCGGCGCGATCGCCCTTGCGATGCGCGCGCGCGATCGCATCGCATAACGCCATGCCGAGGCCGGTCGACGGCTTCGCCTCGGCGGCGCCGAGTCCGGGGCCATCGTCGCCGACGCTGAACACCAGCTCGCCCTCCTGCTGCCGGCAACAGAGAGTCACCGTGCCGCGCGCGAATCGCGTCGCGTTCTGCAGCGCCGCTTCCAGCGCCAGACCGACCAGGTTCTCGTCGAAAAAGCCGATGACCGGCATGTCGGTCTTGTCGATCACGATCTTCAGTTCCGGCCGCGCCGGGGCGCGCTGGCGCACCAGGCCGTCGAGGAAATCCTCCGGGTTGACCGCCTCGATGCGCGGGGCCAGGCCTTGCGTATCCGACTTGTACAGCGTCAGGAAGCCGATCAGCTTGTCCCGCAGCGCGGCGCAATTGCCATGCGCCGCGAACGCCCGCTCGCGCGACGGGTTTTCCGCCATGACCAGCAATTCATTCTCCAGTATCCCGAGCGCGTTCTTGATGTCGTGCACGATGACGGCGGCGAGCTGGCTGTCCACGCCTACTCCTTCTTCCCCGTGCGGCTCAGGGTTTCGCGCATGAAGCGGTACATCTTCGTGACCCGCTCGTTGCCCGGCATCAGTGCATCGAGCTTGGACAGATAGTTGTTGACCTTGCCGACGTAGTCGAGATTGAGCCCTTTCTGGCTCATCCACAACAGATGCAGCTGCGCCGCCGCCAGCAGCACGCCGGTGTTTTCCGGCATGCGCTGGAGCGCCTCGTCGAGCTTGGCGAGCGATTCGTCGAACTGCGCCTTGCGCATCAAGGCATTGGCCTCGGCCACGATGCCGTTCACCCGCTGCTGAGCATCGTCCACGATGCCGGCCGCCAGCTCTTCCTTGCCGGTATCCTTCAGCACCTTGCGCGCGAGCGACACCAGGCGCGGATTCTCGTGGTCGGCCATCACCGCCTTCGACAGGATCTCCGCGCCCTCGTCGTCGCGGCCAAGCGCGAAGGCAGCCTTGGCCAGCGCCAGCGACGAGACGTCGGCCTTGCTGACGTCGGCCAACTCCTTGGCCGCGGCATACGCCTGCTGCGCCGCCTCGACGTCGCCGAGCTGGAAATGCGCCTGCGCCTGCACCGCCGACTTGGCCGCGACGAACAACGGCGCCTCGGCATACTGCTTCGGCGCGGTCGCCAGCAGTTGCAGCGCTTCTTGCCCGTTGCCCTCGTCGACATGGACCTGGGCCAGCGACAGCACGTCGGACGGCTGGGCGGTGAGCGAGCCCTTGGTGTGGCTCAACGCGCGATCGAACGCGACCCGCGCCTGCTCGAGCTCGCCGGTGCGGTAGGCAACATCGCCCACCATGCGGCTGCGCCTGGCGGACGGAATCACGTCGTAGGACTTGTTCAATGCCTCGAGCGCTTCCTGTTCCTTGCCTTGCGCCTCGGCCACCTTGGCCAGCAAGTCGTAGGCCAGCACATACTTCGAATTCATTTCCAGCACTTCGCGCGCGACGCTGCCCGCCTTATCGAGATCGCCCGCCATCTGGTGGCAGCGGGCGACGCCCAGCCTGGCCCAGACGATGTCGTCGCGCACCTTGAGCGCGGACTCGAAAACGGCGCGCGCTTCTTCGTGCCGGCCGAGATCGAGCAAGGCATTGGCCTTGAGCTTCAAGATGTCGAGCGCCCATTTGGGCTGGGCCGCGAGCACGACGTCGCATTCGGCGACCGCGCCGGCGACATCCTTCAGGCTCAGACGCCCGACGATCGGCCGCAACGCCGCCTGCTTGTCGAGCAGGCGTTCGATGCGTTCGAGCAGCTTGCCGCCGGTGAGCGGCTTGACCATGTAGGCATCCGGCTGGAATTCCGCGGCGGCGGCCACCAGGTCGTAGCTGCTCTCGGCCGTCACCATGATGAACATGGTCGCCGGCGAGAGAATTCCCTGCGAACGCAGGAACTCCAGCAATTGCTGGCCGTTGGTCTCGCGGTTGAGGTTGTAATCGCAGACGATGACGTCGTAGGTCTGCCTGCGGATGTAACTGATCGCCTCGTCGGGCGTGCCGGCCTGATCGACATGCGGAATGCCGAGCTGGCCCAATTGCGTGCGGATGTTTTGCCGCATTGTGGCCATATCGTCAACTACGAGCGAACGCAAATTGGCGAGACGCTGGTTGGTGATCGTTGCCATGGACGCATGGACGATGAGGCGGTTGAGGAAAACTCATCATACTGCGGCGGCTGCGCAAATGACCGAACCGAAATTATTCTGTTCCCTTGACGCAACAGTGTGCCGCCGGGCGATCCTCCAGAACTTACAATCACTCATCCGGCCCGCCGCCGGCGTGTGCGGCCGTCCTCGAGGATTGCATATGGAACAGCGCCCAACCGAGATTTCGGACCCGACACCGGAGGCTCCCAGGCCTCCGGTCCTGCGCATGATCAACGACGCGCATCGGCGCCTCGAATACCTGCTGCTCAACATCGAGCGTCAGACCGATGCGCAGTCGGAGATCCTCGCCGTGGCGCGCAGCCTGTCGCACGCCGTCGAACTCCATCCCGATGTCGCGCTCGCCTGTATTCTCCTCAACCAGAACGAAGGCAGCTACGCGGTGCGGCATTGCGTCGATACCGCCGTCGTCGCTCAACTCGTGTCGACCGCCCTGCACAAGGGACCGCACGAGATCCTGACCGTCATGGCGGCGGCGCTGACGATGAACGTCGGCATGCTGCAACACCAGGAGCAGCTGCAGACCCGGCTCAATGCGATCTCCCCGCAAGAGCTGGCGATGATCCAGGAGCATCCGCAGCGCAGCGTCGATCTCCTGCGCCGCGCCGGCGTCGACAATGAAGACTGGCTATCCTATGTGCTGCTGCATCACGAGAACGAAGACGGCAGCGGCTATCCGTTCGGAAAAAGCGCGGCCGACATACCGCTGCCCGCGAAGGTGGTATCGCTCGCGGACCGCTACTGCGCGCGGGTCTCCTCGCGCAGCTACCGCAAGTCGCTGCTGCCCAACGAGGCGCTCAACGACATCCTGCTGGCCGATCACCAGAGCGTCGATCCGATGCTGACGGCCTGCTTCATCCGCGTGCTGGGCATCTACCCGACGGGCGCGATGGTGCGGCTGGCCAACGGCGAGATCGGCGCCGTGACCGGCAAGGGCGAAAGCATCACGGCGCCCATCGTGCATGCCCTGGTGGCCGCCGACGGCAGGCTGCTGGCCCAGCCGGTGCGCCGCAACACCGTGCATGGCGAGTATGCCGTCCGCGAAATGCTGAGCGAGGAGCGGGCCGGCGTGCGACTGCGCATGCAATCGTTGTGGGGCGACGAAGCGCAGCCTTGAAGTCGCCCGTTCCGGGCATCCGCGCCGATGGCGCGGCCGGCCGGCTCTCCGTCACTGGCCCGGCCGCATCGCGCCCAACTGTACCTGTTGTCCCCGCCTCGCGCCGCCTACACTAGCCCGTCGATTCCAAACGCCGGTGCGTGCGGCCGTTGCGCGCGTATTGCCAGGACCTGGGCAGACATGAGCATCCACACTATTTTCACGTTTATCGTCGTCGCCGGGCTGACCATCGCCACGCCCGGCCCGGCGATCCTGCTGTCGCTGCGCAATGGCGCATCCTACGGCGTCGCGTCGGTCGCGTGGTCCGCGCTCGGCAATGTCTGCGGCGTATGCTGCCTTTCCACCGCGGCCATGTTCGGCCTGGGCGTCGTGCTCAAGTCGTCGGCGCTGCTGTTCGGATTGCTGAAGCTCGCGGGCGCCGGCTACTTGCTTTATCTCGGCGTGCGCAGCCTGCTGGGCGGTTCGCGGAGCCTGGCATACAGCCCCGAGCCGGAAGAGCGGGCCATGCCGAGCCGACGCCGGCTGTTCGCGGAAGCCTTCCTGACCGCCGCCACGAATCCGAAGGCCTTGCTGTTCTTTACGGCGCTGTTCCCGCAATTCATCAACCCAGATGCAGCGCTGGCGCCGCAGTTCCTGGTCCTGACCGGCATCTTCATGGCGCTCGCCTACCTGACGCACCTGGCCTATGCCATCGCCGCATCGCGCGCCCGGAAAATGCTGCGGCGACCCGGTTTTGCCAAGTGGCTGAACCGCACGGTCGGCGCGACCTTCATCGGCTTTGCGGCACTGCTGCTTGCCGCCCGGCGCCAGGCAGGCTGAGCGGATCCGCAAAGCTCGCCGCGGCACGAGATACGTCGCGTGGCCGCTTCGTGCTCTCGCGGGAGCCTCGATGACGGCCGGGGAAAACGTCCGGCCCGGGTTGCCCGGCCGGCCAGCCGCCCGCCAGGTCGCCGCGCTATTCCCGCTATACTTCAGCCTTCTCCGTCGACCGGACTGTCCAACGCGCGAACAATACTAAAACCAGCGCACTTCCAGTCGGGCAGGTCCGGAAAAATCAAGGCAACTGTCACTATGGTCATACATCGCGTCATCGGGCATTTCCGCGCGCTTGCCGCCGCATTCCTCTGCGCCGCTTCTTTCGCCGCGCCGGCGGGAGCGCAAACCGAAGCGTCGTCGCCAGCGGCGAAAGCGGGACGTCCGCGGGTCGCGCTCGTGCTCTCCGGCGGCGGCGCGCGCGGCCTGGCGCACATCGGCGTGCTGCGCGTGCTGAAGGAGATGCACGTTCCGGTCGATATCGTCGTCGGCACCAGCATGGGAGCCGTGGTCGGCGGCGCCTATGCGGCCGGGCGCACGGTGGATGAACTCGCCCGCATCACCCGGGAAACCCCGTGGCATAACGTGCTGTCCGACCGCCCGGTGCGCGATACGCTCGATTACCGCCGCCGCGAGGAAGACGTGCTGCTGCCGTCGCGCATCGAATTCGCCGTCACCAAGGCGAACGGCGTTTCGCTGCCGCCGGCGGCCGCCAGCAATGCCGCGATCGAAGAAGCCTTGATCCGCCTGCTGCCGGCCGGCATGCGCGACCGCCGCGTCGACCAGCTCGCGCTGCCGTTCCGCTCGGTCGCGTCCGACCTGGTGTCGGGAGAGCTGGTGGAGCTGGCCGACACCTCGCTGTTCCTGGCGCTGCGCGCATCGCTGGCCGTGCCAGGCGTGTTCGCGCCGGTGCGCGTGAACGATCGGCTGGTGGTGGATGGCGGCCTGGTGCGCAATCTCCCCGTCGACATGGCGCGCGCGATGGGCGCCGACGTCGTCATCGCGGTCAACGTCGGCACGCCGCTCGCTCCCGAGGAGGAACTCGGCAGCGCCATCGGCGTGGCGCGGCAGATGCTGCAGATCCTGACCGAGCAGAACGTGCAGCGCTCGATCAAGGAGCTGGGAGCGGACGATATCCTGATCGCGCCGGACCTGAAAGGGATCACCTTTCTCGACTTCGCCTTGCACGACAAGGCGATGCGCGCCGGCGAAGCGGCGGCGCGCAAGCTGGCGGACCGGCTGCGCAAGCTGGCCGTGCCGGCCGCCGATTACATCGCGTTCGAAGGCCGGCGCATGGCGCCGACGGTCGCCGACGAAGCCAACGCCGCCGTCGCGCGGCCGCTGGCCAGCGTCGAAGTGGATGGCACGCGCCACGTCAATCCGGAAGCCTTGCTCGCCCAATCCGGCCTGCGCGAAGGCCAGCTTCTCACGCCGGGGCAAATCCGGCAGGCGACGACCCGCCTGTACGGCCGCGGCGATATCGACAATGTCGAGACCGTGATCCGCGACGAAGCCGACGGACGCCATGTCACGATCAGGCCGACCGAGGCCACCTGGGGACGCAACCGCCTGCGCGCCGGCCTGGAGCTGGCCAGCGATTTTTCGGACGACAACAGTTTTTCGCTGGGACTGATGCATGTCGCGTCGTCGCTCAATCGCTATGGCGCCGAATTGCGCACCATCGCGCGAATCGGCACCGAACGCGAGCTGTCCATGCAGTTCTGGCAGCCGCTGGGCGCCGGCTCGCCGTGGTTCCTCGCGCCATCGATCGAGTACGACGGCCTTCCGATCAACGTCTATAACAACGGCCTGCGCGCCTATCGCCTCGGCATACGCTCGACCACCGCGACGCTGGCGGCCGGCCGCGAACTGGCGCGCTGGGGCGACTTCCAGTTCGGCCTGACCCGGCGCTTCGGCAAGATCGATGCGCTGATCCCGGAACAACCGGCGGCGCCGACCGTGCGCTTCTACGAAACGACGGTGTTCGGACGGTTCCGTATCGATACCCTCGATTCGCTCGCCTTTCCGACGCGCGGCCAATTGATCACCGCGCTATGGGAGCGCGCTCCGACGCGCCAGGCCGGCCAGCCCACGCTCGCGCAGTCGTCGATCGTCGGCCTGACCGCGTTCGAGGCCGGCGACTGGGCCGCCCATCTGTACGGCGAGTGGTCGCGCGCCAGCGCCGGCAACGCGCCGCAGTCGCTGGGCGGCTTCCTGCGGCTGTCCGGAACCTCGCCCGATTCGCTGGACGGCAACAAGATCGTCTTCGGCCGCGCGGTGTTCGCGCGCAAGATCGGCGTCATGCCGGCCACGATCGGCAACGCGGTGCGCTTGGGATTTTCGGTCGAACTGGGCGGCGGCTTCGGCAACGGCGAGACCGTGCGCTTCGAAGATCTGAAGCGGGCCGGCAGCGTATTTGTGGCCGCCGATACGCGTTTCGGGCCGCTCTACTTCGGCGCCGGCGGCACCAAGGGCAACGGCGGCACGCTCTATCTCTTCCTCGGCCCGATCTGGTGAGCGGCCGGCGCGGCGGGATTGCGCCGCAGCGCCGTGAATGCCGAGAATTCCCAGGAACGCAGGCCGACCAGGAGCGTGAAGCCGTCGCGTTCGTCCGGCCGCAGGCGGCGGTCCTCGTGATGCAGCCGCGCCAGGTCGGCCGCCAGTTGCCGGATCTTCTGCACCGTTTCCTGCGCGCTCGGCAGCGAGAGCCGGGCAGGCACGCATAGCAGGCATTCGCCCTCGGCATCGAAATCGCCGTCGAAATAGTCGCTGACCACGAACTCGCGGAAATAGCGCTGCACCGGCCCGTCCGGCCGCCAGTGGAAGGCGTTGGATACGATCAGCCGGTAGCGATTGTGCGGCCGCAGCTCGATCAGGCCGAGCCGGTCGAGCGCGGTCAGCTTGCGGATGCACTCGGCCTCGGTCAAATCGTAGGTATCAAGGATCTGCTCCACGCTCCAGTGGCCGAGGCAGCAGATGGCGACCAGCAGCAGCTTCGGATCGGCCACCAGCGAGCGCTCCTGGGCCAGCGTCAGCGTATCGGCCCGCGGCGCCGCGTCGGCCGCCTTGCGCAGCACGTCCTCGAGCGCGATGCCGGAAGCCTTGCAGATCTGCGCCAGGCGCGACAAGGTCATGTCGCGCTGCGCGAAGATGCGCTTGACGCTCGACTCGCTCATGCCGATCCGCTGCGCCAGCAGCCTGTACGTCACGCCTGCCGCGCGCATCTCGGCGCGCAATATCTCGAACACCTGCTCGGGCGATCCCATCGTTCACCTTCATTCCTGATTTGGCGGAGACCGAAATGTATCGTATTTCAGTACCAAATGTCTCGATCTTCGCTTCTTCGCACAATCCTGTGGTACGTTCCGCCGAAATTGGCGACACTTCGCCCCGGTCGCAGCCCTGCATCCCTCAGGTGCGCGCCGCACGACAGGGAAGCCTCCCCCTGCCTCATCATCAATTCGAACAAAGGAATCATCATCATGATGCGTCGCTCTCTCGCACTGTCCTCCGCCTTGTTGCTTGGCCTGCTATCCGCTTCCGCGTTCGCGGACAACTCCGCTCCGCTTTCCTCCGGCCGCGCCAGCCAGCGTTCCTCCGGCGCGCCGGAACGGGAAATCGGCGTCGGCATCGGCGTCGGTCCGACCTATCTCGGCAGCGATAAGAACCGCGGCGGAATCGGCCTGTACGCCGAAGCCAATTTCTCCAACGGCTTTTTCGTCAGCACGACCGACGGCATCGGTTTCCGCTTCATCGAGAATGCGGCGGGCTTTTCGCTCGCCGCCAGCATCGACTCGTCCGGCATGCGCCGCGAAAAGGATGGAAAGTACGGCCGCGACGGCGGCAGCAACCCGCTGCTCGGCATGGGCGACGTGAAGGCGCGGCCGCGGGCCAACGTGTTCCTCAACTACGACGCCGGCCCCTTCCACACCACGCTGGCGTTGCGCCAGACCCTGGGCTCGCGCCATGGCACCGGCGTGGATCTGTACGGCAGCTACGATCTGCATGCCGACCGCGACAACCTGGTGCGCGCCACCGCCGGGATTTCCTATGCCAACCGCAGCCTGATGCAGACCTTCTTCGGCGTGAACGAGACGCAGGCAGCGAATACCCCGTACGACGTGTACCGGCCGAGCGCGGGCATCGCCGGCGGCGGCATCGGCGTCACCTGGCGGCACGCCTTCAGCCGCGAATGGGTGGGCACCGTCGGCGCCGGCGTGACGCACCTGCGCGGCGCGGCCGCCGACAGCCCGCTCACCGACCGCCGCACCAGCGCGGAAATCGGCATGAGCCTGGGTTACCGCTTCTGATCTCAGCCGCGCGCGGCGAGCCAGGCCGGCGGGAAGCGTTGCCACGCATAGCGCAACGCCTTGACCGAGCTGCCGTCCGGCGCGGCCCACATCTCCTCCCCGTTGACCACGCCGCCCAAGCGTTCATAGAACCGGCGCGCGGCGTGGTTTTTTTCCACCACGAACAGATGCATGCCGCTGCCGGGATGGCAGGCGACGCTCCAGCGCGCCACGTCCGCCATCAGCATGGCGCCGATGCCTTGTCCCTTGCGGTCCGGATCGACGTGGAGATTCTCCAGCAGCGTGCCGCATCGATCGTCCGCGTTGCCGTAGGCGCAGGCGAAGCCGGCGATCCGGCCGTTGTCTTCCGCGACCACGATGTATTGGTTCGGCGCCGGATGCTGGAAGCGCTCGTGCCATTGGGCTTGGCGCTCGCGCAGGATATCGCCGTCGAGATAGGCGTCGGCCAGCACCCCGCGATAGACAATGCGCCAGCTTTGCGCATGCAGGTTGGCAATCGCGTCGGCGTCGGCCGCTGCGGCGGTTCGAAAAATCATGGGTCACCCGTCCGGTTATGCAAAAATATCGGCTTCCCTCGAACTCGATTCTCCCTTGAGCACCTACACCCTTTCTTCGCCCGTCGAAGCCGAAATCGAAATCCGCAAGAGCCGCTTCATCGGCATCGCCATGCCGGTGGAAGATCGTAGCACCGCGATGCGGGAATTGCAGGCGCTGCGCGAATTGCATCCGGGCGCCACCCATGTCTGCTGGGCGCTGCTGGCCGGCGGCCAGTCGGGAATGTCGGACGACGGCGAACCTTCCGGCACGGCCGGCAGGCCGATCCTCGAAGTGCTGCGCCATCACGAACTGGACGGCGTCCTGGCGGCGGTCGTGCGTTATTACGGCGGCGTCAAGCTGGGCGCGGGAGGATTGGTGCGCGCCTACACGGATGCGATCGCGATGGCCTTGAAGAACGCCGCGCGCATCGAGAGGATTGCCCGCTCCGAGCTGACCGTCGACGTCGATTATGCGGATGAGGCGCGCGTGCGGCGCTGGCTGGAACAGCAGGATTTCGTTCTTGCCGGCAGTGCGCACGGAACGACGGTCAGGCTCGTCATCCGCCTGCCGTCGGACCGGCTCGACGCCGCGCGGGCCGCCTTGCGCGACCTGACGCAAGGGCGGGCCGGCGTGAGCTGAGCGCCGGCGCCGCCGATTCAGGCCGCGCTGCCTTCGCTTCGCAATCCGCGCGCCTGTTCGAGCGCCGCGATCACGTCCGCGGGCGCGACCACGCCTTGCCGCGCCCGGATCACTCCCTTGGACGTGCCGACCGCCGCCACCCGGTCGCCGACCATGAAGGTATGCGTCATGTAGAAGAACTTCTCATCCCAATGCGTGAGTTCGAGTGACACGTCGAAACGCTCGAACAGCTTGAGCGGCCGTTTGTAAGTCATCGTATGGTCGGCGATGATGGGCGCCCACCCTTTCTTGAGCATGAGCTTGAGCAAGCCGGAACGGATGAACAGATCGACACGGTTGAGGTCGCAGATCGTGAGATAGCGGCCGTTGTTCATGTGCAGGTTGAAGTCGAGATCGTTCGGCAGCGTGCGCAGGCGCAGATGGCTGCGCGCGGGGCCGATCGGCAGGCGCTCCCGGAACAGGGAAATCGCGAGGACGTACAAGAGGCGCAGGATCAGGTTCATGGGATCGTCTTCCGGTCATCGTCGCCGATCACTTCAGATTCATCGTGATGCGCGCGCTGAATACGTGCTTGCCCTCTGCGTCGAAGGCTTCGACCGGCACCTCGACATCGCCGGCGGCAGCCCAATCGACCTGTTCGCCATTGGCGACGACCCGCATGTCGGTCTTGGCCTTGGCCAGATATTGCACGCTCATGCCGACCGGAATCCATTGGCGGCCGTCGGCGATCGATACCGTCGTCATCGTGCCGGCGGCGAGTTCGGCCGCATTGCACAAGGCGATGGCGTGAACGGTGCCGAGGTGATTGTGCACGGCGCGGCGGTTGGCGAAACGCACTTCGGCATAACCGGGACGCAATTCTTCGAATTGCGGCTCGATGGTGGCGAAGTAAGGCGCGAATTCGGTCACGGCCTTGCTGAAGGCTTCCTTGCCCATCTGCTTATACATGCCGAGGGTCATGCTCTGGTTCATGAGAATCTCCGTTGTTGAGCGTGCGCAACCCGCACGAGTTTCTTTGCCGCCGCCGCATTCTGCGCTAAGGTGCGCAGTTCCAAGCGCAATTTGCAGGCGCGATGGCGCAAGGCGACGCAATAAGGCGGTCCGCCCCATGCAAACCGCGCTAGAATATTATTCTAGAATAAAATTCTAGTCAAACGGCTATGACGGAAACGAAGAAAAAAGGCAGAAAGCAGGAAATCCTCGACGCGGCGCTCCATTGCTTCACGGAGAACGGCATCGAGGCGACCACGATCGAGATGATCCGGGAACGTTCCGGCGCGAGCGTCGGCAGCATGTATCATCATTTCGGCAGCAAGGAGAGCATTGCCGTCGCGCTGTATGCCGATGCCTTGGACGAATACGGGGAATACCAGATGGCGTTGCTGGCCCGGGCGCGCGACGCCGAGGAAGGCATCAAGGCGATCGTCCATGCCTATGTCGATTGGATTTCGGCCAATCCCGAGAAGGCGCGCTTCGTGCTGTACAGCCGCGGAGCGCTGGCGAAGAGCGATGCGGCCGGCGAGCTGGCGAGCCGGACCAAGAATCACGTGCCCGAAGTCGTGCACTGGTTCAAGCCCTACATCGAGAGCGGCCGATTGAAAAATCTGCCGCGCGAAATCTATCCGTCGCTGATCACCGGGCCGGCGCACGATTACGCGCGCCTGTGGCTGTCCGGGCGCGCCAAGACCGACCTCAAGGAGTATCGCGAGCTCTTCGCGGAAGCCGCCTGGAATGCGGTGAAGCCGTAGCTCCTTGTCCGGCGGCGGAGAATCCACTTTCAGTTCAGCCGGAAGGCCCGCTCATCCAGGGCTTCTCCGACCGACGAGGCCAGGCAACGCCGGTATGCGCGCGGTGCCGGTCCCGGCGGCCAGCAAGTCGCCGCCCGCATAGGCGCCGGTCCCGCCGGCGCCGAAGATGGCTATTTTCAAGATGCCGCCGCCTCAGTAGATCACGTGCAGCCGGCGATAGAGGACGCCGAGCACGAACAAAGGCCCGATCGGGAGGAAGCGCAGATCTTCGAAGAACGACGGTTTCTTGCCTTCGATCTTGTGGCCGATGAACTGGCCGATCCAGGCAAGCACGAAGATCGTCAGCGAAATCTGCCAGATGAATTGCTGCGGCAGCATCGACAGCAGCCAGAGGAACGAGCCTGACATGAGCAGCATGCCGATGGCGAACGGCACCGAGAGCGTGAAATAGTAGATCATGGAAACGACCGTCAGGCCGAGCGCGGCAAGCGGATGAAAAGCCCAGATCAGGCCGACCGCGGAAAACATGATCGCCGGTACGCAGAGGCAATGAATCGCTTCATTGATCGGATGACGGTGGTTTTCGGAATACTGATCCAGCAAGTGGTCGATCTGCCGCGCGCTCTTCTGCCCCATGTCATCCTCCTTGTTCCTGATTCTTGCCAGGAGTTAATCGTACTGCTTAACGCGGCCGATATCCACCCTACCGCCCCCCGGCCACGTCGAGAATGCTGCCGGTCGTATAGGACGCCTCGTCGGACAGCAGCCACAGGATCGCGTGCGCGATTTCTGCCGGCTCGCCGCCGCGCTGCATCGGAATCGCGCCGCGCACGCGTTCCACGCGGCCCGGTTCGCCGCCGCTGGCATGGATATCCGTATGGATCACGCCGGGACGCACGCCGTTGACGCGAACGCCCTCGGCCGCGACTTCCTTCGCCAGGCCGATCGTCATCGTATCGATCGCGCCTTTCGAGGCGGCATAATCGATGTATTCCCCCGGCGCTCCGAGCCGCGCGGCCACAGACGACACGTTGACGATGGCGCCGCCGCCCCCGCCGTGCGCCGTGGACATGCGCTTGATCGCTTCGCGGGCGCAGATGAAACTGCCGATGACATTGGCCGCGAAGATGCGCCGCAGGCGATCCGCCGTCATCCGGTCGAGCCGCTGCTGCGTCTCCAGCGTGCCGGCATTGTTGACCAGCGCATCGAGGCGGCCGAACGTGCCGTCGACGGTCCGGAACATGCGCTCGATCTCCGGCTCCGAAGCGACATCCGCCTGGATCGCGAGCGCGCGGCCGCCGCCGTCTTCGATGGCGGCCACGACCTCCTCCGCCGCCTGCCGGTTGGCGCGATAGTTAACGGCGACCGCATAGCCGCGCTGCGCCGCCAGCCGCGCCGTCGCCGCGCCGATACCGCGGCTG
>DASPLX010000042.1:0-13281 GCA_035627375.1 Paucimonas sp.
GAGCGCGGCGCCGTAGACGATGGGCTTGAAGGTCGATCCCGGCTGGCGCGCGGCCTGCGCCACATGGTCGAACTGATCGCGCCGGAAATCGCGGCTGCCGACCCAGGCCTTGATCTCGCCGGACGCCGGATCGATCGCGACGAAACCCGCTTCCAGGCGCGTTTTGTCGGCGCGCAGCCGCGCCATGAACTCCTCGTCGGCACGCAGCGCCGCCAGCACCGCCGCCGGCTTCCGGCCCGCGTTGACCGCCCTGCGGAACTCAGGCGTCTCGCGCACGAAACTGTCGATCAGATCGCGGTTCGTGCTCCAGAAATGGCGGAACGGTTCCACGCGCTTGTGGAGCTTCGCATAGGCCGACGGCGCATGCGACAGCACCTGGTCGGCGCTGCGGCTCCATTCCACGTCGGCGATCTTCTGCAGGGCCTCTGCCTGGCGTTCGACGGCGCGCATCGCGGCCTGCTGCAGCGTCAAGTCGATCGTCGTATGGATCACCAGGCCGTCCACCGCCAGGTCGACATCGTTCTGGCGCGCCCATTCCTGCAGCCAGCGCTGGACATAGAGCGTGAAATGCGGCGCCGAATCGTCGGCCTCGTCCGCCTGGCGCTGGAAGTCAAGCCGCAGCGGCTGGCCGGCGAGCGCGCGATAGGCGGCGGCGGGCAGCATGCCGCGCTTCACCATTTGCGCCAGCACCAGGTTGCGCCGTTTTTGCGAGCGCTCGGGATAGGCGACCGGATTGTAGTAGGAAGTGCCCTTGAGCATGCCGACCAGGGTTGCGCTTTCGAGAATATCGAGATCGGCCGCCTGTTTGCCGAAGTAGGTGCGAGCCGCCATTTCGATGCCGCTGATGTTGTAGAGGAAGGGCACCGTGTTGAGATAAGTCTCGAGGATCTGCCGTTTCGTGTAAGCGCGTTCGATCTTCACCGCTGTCAACATCTCCTTGAACTTGCGCGTCAGCGTGCGCGCGCGGCCGATTTCGTTCGGAAACATGTTGCGCGCCAGTTGCTGCGTAATGGTCGAGCCACCCTGGGTGTCGCCGCCCAGGGTATGGAATGCCGCCGCCAGCGTACGGCCCACATCGATGCCGTTATGCCGGTGGAAACGCCGGTCTTCGGTCGCGATCAAGGCTTGCAGCACGTAAGGCGAGATGTGGTCGAGATCGACCCATTCCCGTTGCACGTCGCGGAACGAGGCGAGCGTCCTGCCATCGGCCGATAACAGCAGGCTCGGCTGTTCGCCGCGCACGCGCTGCAACTGGTCGACCGCCGGCGTGGCCGGCAGCGCGAACGCGACATAAATCAATCCCAGGACGAGCGAGCCGGCGCCAAGGCCGAATGCCAACAACCAGCGCCAGCGGCGCGCTGACCGCGCGAAAAGCGGAACGGGGATCGATGAAGAAGGCGGTTGATCCGGTCGCGGATCATCGCCGGGAGGCATATTCCGATGGGTGTCGTCCACTCTGGTCCTTTCGCGAGGCAGGAAAGGCCGCCGGCGGCGGGCTGGTAAATTCGACAATGCTTTGCCGCTTTGGTTTTTTGCGCGGCAAAGAGCCGCTCTGGCGAAAATCAGCTGTCAATATCGACAGCTGGAAAAAAGTTGCTGCATAGATATACTTTGAGCATCCCGATTTCGTCGTCACGGACTACCATGCCGGCTGCCAAAAAGAAAAAACCGAAAGACGATTACACCTTCGCCTATATGGCGGGAATCCTGGTTGCCGGCCTGGTGGTCGGTTTCGTGGCTGCCTGGGCGTATTACAAGCCGTTCCAGCAACAGCTGCGGGCCGACGTCGCTTTCGCCGCCGTCGGGCCGTTCCATATCGAAAACCAGGGCTATACCTTCAACGCCAGCCTGGCGATTCAAACCGACAGCGACAACGGACGCTGGGCGAAGAAGAACAAGGATGCGCTCAACGATCTGCTGTACCGGACGTTGCTCGATACCGATCCCAAGACCCTGAGCACGCCGGCCGGGCTGGTCTCGACGCAGCAAGTACTGACGCAGACGATCAACCAATCGTTCGACCGGCCGCGCGTGCAACAGGTGCTGTTCACCGATTTCGTGCTGCAGGCGGATTGAAGGTACATAAGCAAGCGCTGAGAAAGCGCCAAGAAACCGCGCCAGAGGCGGGTCAATGCTTGCGTTCCGGCGGCCGGTCCTCCGGCGGCGGCTCGTCGTCCCGGAATTCTTCGTCGGCCCGGTCTTCCATCGTTTGCTCGTCGGGAATGTCGGCGAGCCGTTGTATCTGGTCGACATCGATATCCTGCCCGTCGCTGATGGTGGCATCGCGACCGGCCGTCCTGTGCTCGCCGGTGCCGCCGGAATCGGTATCGCTGTCGAGATTGGCATCGCCGATATCGGGACCGGCATTGCCGGCCCCCTTGCGCTTGGCCGGTCCCTGGTCGAGATCGGACGTGGTGCCGCCGCCGAGGCGAACGCGCACTTCCTGTTCGCCCTTGAGGCCGGGGCCGCCGCAGACGTCGCTGCCGCTGTCCGAGGTATCGCTGGGGCCGAGCGCATCGGTGCCGTGGCCGACGCCGAGCCGGCGGTCGGGTCGCGGATCGAGGCCGGGATCGAGGCTGCTGATTGTCATTATGCATTCCTTCATTGGAATTGATCGGCCTCATTAGACGCACAGTCGAATGTGCGAGTTTCGCAACATGCCGCATGGCAGCGTGCGATCCCATGTCCTATAGTGAAAAACGGAGCCGGCAAACGCTCCGGCGAATCATCGAGGCCTATCATGACGCACAGCCCGCTCCACTACATGAAGATGGTGACGTCGTTCCACGACGGTTGGGACGATGTGAGCGCGCTGCATCCCGCCGTCCTGAAGACCTTTCTCTGCCTGGTGCTGCCGATGTCGCTGCTGCCGCCCGCGATGCTGTTGTACGCGGGTGCCGACCATCCGCTGACCTATCTGATGAACGCGCCGTATTCGCGCTGGAAAATGGTGGCGGCGGCCTTCTTCGTGACCGAACTGCTGACCGTGCCGCTGATGGGCTGGGTCATCAAGAGCATGGCCGAGACGCACCGGATCGCCTGCGACTTCAAGGACAGTTTCCTGCTGGCCGCGATCACGGCCGTGCCGTTGTGGGTTTCCAGCCTCGGCCTGGCGATCGACAACATGTGGATCATGATCATCGCCCTCGTGGCCGGCCTGATGACGTCAGCCAGCCTGCTATATCACGGCACCTACACCATTCTCAGGCTCGAGGACGACGAGGAGGCGCATGCGCTCAGTTCCTCGGCGTTCTCGGTCGGCGGCCTGGTGTGGGCCTTCCTGTGCGCCTTCGTCGTGCTGCCGCTGATCGCCTGACTCTCTGCCGCGGTGTTGTCACCGCACTTCGCCTCATCCGCTCCGCGCCGTGTAATACGAGTGCGTTGCGGCGCGCCAGAACGACCGTTCGCCCGCGCTCCGTATAATGCGCCACATACGGACAGTCGAATACCCGTTATTCGATTCCCCCATATCCCGCAGGCAAGATTCTGTAAGACATTACATGCTCCGTATATTCGCGATCGAAGCGCCTCGCGCATTGCCGGCAAGCGCGCCGCACGATGCGCTTGCCGAAGCGGGCGCGGCACACCCAGGAAGGAGACGACCGACATGAGCTACACCAAGGGTCTGCAAGACCAGAAAGAGCGCGGCACCGCCACGCACAGCACAGGCCTGCTGGAGCGCCTGTTCCGGCTCCGCGAGCACAATACCGACGTGCGCACCGAAGTGCTGGCCGGCATCACCACCTTCCTGACGATGGCCTACATCATCTTCGTCAATCCTTCCATCCTCGGCGACGCCGGCATGCCCAAAGATGCCGTGTTCGTCGCGACCTGCCTGGCGGCTGCCATCGGCACCGTCATCATGGGTCTGTACGCCAACTATCCGATCGCGCTCGCGCCGGGCATGGGGCTGAACGCCTACTTCGCCTATGCCGTCGTGAAGGGCATGGGCTACTCCTGGGAAGCGGCGCTCGGCGCGGTCTTCATCTCGGGCTGCATGTTTCTTGCCGTCACGGCGTTCCGCGTGCGCGAGATGATCGTCAACGGCATACCGCACGCGATCCGCACCGGGATCACGGTCGGTATCGGCCTGTTCCTCGGCATCATCGCGCTCAAGAACTCCGGCATCGTCGCCGCCAGCCCCGCCACCTACATCACGCTCGGCGACCTGCACAAGCCGCCGGCGATTCTCGCGACGATCGGCTTCTTCCTCATCGTCGCGCTCGACCGCCTGCGTGTGAAAGGCGCGATCCTGATCGGCATCCTGGTCGTTACGCTGCTGAGCTTCCAATTCGGCGGCAATACCTTCGGCGGCATCGTCTCGGCGCCGCCATCGATCGATCCGACCCTGTTCAAGCTCGACATCATGGGCGCTCTCTCGATCGGCATCCTCAACGTCGTGCTGGTGTTCTTCCTGGTCGAACTGTTCGATGCCACCGGCACGCTGATGGGCGTGGCGCAGCGCGCCGGCCTGCTCAAGGAAGGAAAGATGGATCGCCTGAACAAGGCGCTCCTGGCCGACAGCGGCGCGATCGTCGCCGGCTCCTTCCTCGGCACGTCCAGCACCACGGCCTACATCGAAAGTGCGTCCGGCGTGCAAGCGGGCGGCCGCACCGGCCTGACCGCGATCACCGTCGCCGCATTGTTCCTGGCCTGCCTGTTCATCGCGCCGCTGGCCGGCGCCGTGCCGGCCTACGCCACCGCGCCGGCGCTGCTGTACGTCGCTTGCCTGATGCTGCGCGAACTGGCGGACATCGACTGGGACGAAACCACCGACAGCGTGCCGGCCGTCCTCACCGCGGTGCTGATGCCTTTCACGTATTCGATCGCCAACGGCGTCGCCTTCGGCTTCATCGCCTATGCCGGCTTGAAGCTGTTCACGGGCCGCGCGAAACAGGTGCCGGTCATCATCTGGATCATCGCCGCGATCTTCCTGTTCAAGTTCATCTGGCTCGGCAGCGAATAGAACCGCGCATGCGGACGAACGGAAGCGCCCAACGCCGGTAAAATCATACCGGCGTTTTTTTCGCCTTCCATGCATCGTGAGCGCGCCGCTTCGAAAAATCATCCACTGCGATTGCGACTGCTTCTACGCGGCGGTCGAGATGCGCGACGATCCGTCGTTGCGCGGCAAGCCCCTTGCGGTCGGCGGCCGGCCGGACCAGCGCGGCGTGGTCGCGACTTGCAATTACGAGGCGCGCAAGTTCGGCGTGCGTTCGGCGATGCCGATGGCGACCGCGGTCAAGCGTTGTCCGGAGCTCCTCATCCTGCGCCCGGCGATGGAAAAATACCGCGTCGTCTCGCGCCAGATCATGGCGATCTACCGCAGCTATACCGACCTCGTCGAGCCGCTCTCGCTCGACGAGGCTTATCTCGACGTCACGAATTCGCCGCATTTCCACGGCAGCGGCACGCTGATCGCGCAGGAGATCCGCGCCCGCATCGCCAAGGAAGTCGGCATTACCGCCTCGGCAGGCGTCGCGCCGAACAAGTTCCTTGCCAAGATCGCCAGCGATTGGAACAAGCCGGATGGCTTGTTCGTGATCCGGCCGCGCGATGTCGATGCCTTCGTCGCGCCGCTGCCGGTCGACAAGCTGTTCGGCGTCGGCAAGGTCACGGCCGCGAAGCTGAAACGCCTCGGCGCGCATACCTGCGCCGATTTGCAGCGATGGTCGCTGCGCGAATTGCAGCATCACTTCGGCAAATTCGGCGCACGCATGTACGACCTGTGCCGCGGCATCGACCGCCGCGAAGTCTGCCCCGACCAGGAGCGCAAGTCGGTCAGCGTCGAGGAGACCTATGTGCAGGACTTGCCCGATCTCGACGCCTGCCGGCGCGAACTGGCGCCGCTGTACGACTTGCTCGAAGCGCGGGTGAAGCAGGCGCAGGCCGAACGCCAGATCCGCAAGCTGTTCGTCAAGATCCGCTTCGCGGATTTCCGCCGCACGACGGCCGAATGCGTCGGCCTGCAACTCGATCGCGGGGTGTTCGACAAATTGCTCGACACCGCTTTCCAGCGCGGCCGGCGCCCGGTGCGTCTGCTCGGCATCGGGGTGCGCACCAGCGAAGAGGACGACAATGCTCAGCAACTGGGTCTGTTCGGTCTCGCCGACAATGCCTGAGCGCTCCATCTTCGATGACGGAACGGATCGTCGCTCATAAGAGCAACGGCTACCGGTGTTCGGCCAGGAGGTTCGCCATCATCTTGCCGCGTACGGCTTCGATGTCGAAGTCCTTTTTGGCTTGCGATAGGAACGTCTTGCTCAAGTTCGCCACCGTATCTTTGGAGCCGAGGCCGATTTGCTGATCGATATGCTCGGCAACCGCGCAACACCAAGCCCCGCAATTGTTATCGGAGCCGTTTTCTCCATTTAGATAGGTCACCGCCATTTGCACCTTTTGGCCAATGAATTGGAAGGTGGAGCCGATGCCGGTATTCTTCGATGCGCTCAACAATCCGGCCGTGAGTTTTTCCTCCACACCTGTCGGAATATTGGTTCCATTGGAATCGATGAACGCGATGGCAATCTGATTCTCCGAGGTCTTCGTCAACGTGATCAAGGACCAATGGTATCCGCCCGTATTGTACGGCGTGCACATCGTTTGTCCGTTGCGCATGCCGTTCGCC
Source organism: Paucimonas sp. (assembly GCA_035627375.1). GTDB lineage: Bacteria > Pseudomonadota > Gammaproteobacteria > Burkholderiales > Burkholderiaceae_D > DASPLX01. The sequence continues at coordinate 6,629 of DASPLX010000042.1, forward strand.
TGCTTGAGGAGATTCACCGTCCGGTTTTCAAAAGTTTTCGTCGGCATGCTGTTGCTGAGGGGGCGCTCTTGAGGATTGTCCTCGCATTTGATGTTTTTCAGATTGTCTCGCAAGTACTGCACGACTTCCTGGACATTGATATTCCGGTTAGGATCGACCAGATTCTCGCCCTCGAACTCATCCACGGTAGTTGTGAGTAAGTGACTGGGGACTAGCAGGTTCGCATAGGAAGTCCGGAACACTTCATTTATCTGCTTCATCAGCTTCGTGTTCTCCGCGCGCGCAGCATCGGTACCCATGCGATACAGTTTGCCGGCGATGCCCATGATGCCATCCCGCATTCCGTTCTTGCGCGCGTCATTCAACGCGGCGATCAGATCATCGCAACTTGGGCCGCCAGTGCCGCCATTTTGGAGTGCCGGTTGCGTGATTACCTTGTCCTGTTGGCGATTGATTCGAATGAACGGGACTCTTGGAGTCGTGCCGCCGTTGTATCCGGGATTCGTATGCCGCCCTTGCGTGTCGATGCCGGTATTTTCGTTACGGGTCGTCCGGCGCGGCGTATTGGACTGAATAGTCATATATTCATCGAACTTTGGGCCACGGCCTCGATGTTCTCCTTCCTCCGTTTTCCGTTGTGCTTCCTGGTTGCCGCGTATTTTATTGCCGTTTCGCTGTTCTCCCTGCTTTCGTGTCTTGAGCCCGAGATCGATCATTGCCCTAATATCCTCATCGGAAAAAGGATCGAAATCGGAAAGAGGAAGAGAACCGAAAGGTGAGGAGGGGAATTTCGGAGTCTTGCCGCCGTTGTATCCGGGATTCGTATGTCGCCCTTGCGTGTCGATGCCTGCATTTTCGCTACTGGTCGTCCGGCGCGGCGTATTGGACTGAATAGTCATATATTCATCGAACTTTGGGCCACGGCCTCGATGTTCTCCTTCCTCCGTTTTCCGTTGTGCTTCCTGGTTGCCGCGTATTTCATTGCCGTTTCGCTGTTCTCCCTGCATTCGTGTCTTGCGCCCGGGATCGAGCAGTGCCTCGAAATTCTTGTCGGATATGAAACCGAATTTCGGCTGGAGGAACACTTTTTTCCGTTCGTTGTTGCGCGGTGAGGAGGGAAATCTCGGAGTCTCGCTGCCCTCGTATTCCTGATCCGATGGTTGTTCGTTCCCGTCGATGCCTCCACTTCCATTATTGGGCAGCTTCTGCAATTGCTGCTCGAGGTTGAAGCGGTTAACCTGGCTTTCGTATTCCTCTTTCTGTTTTTGCTCTTCTAGCTGGACGCGCATATCGCTTTCGCTCGACCCTTGCTGGTTGATCAGGCTTTTCAGTTCGCCTAGCTTGCTTGCGATGTTTTCGCTGTTGAAGGCCAGAAAGTGGCGTTTGGTGAGTACCTTGTCAAGAGACGTCGAATATTGGTCGATCAGGGGAATCAGCTTCTTGCGTAGGGTGTTATTGCTCCGCGCCTCCTTGGCGACCGTGGCGAGAAGCGTGTTCACGCGGGTTTTCGAGTTCGCGGAAATGTCGGCCTCTCCTTTCTTGATCTTCACGATGTCTGCGACTTTGCTCTGTTGGAGCTCGCTGTTCTCCGCAGCGTATTGCATGAATAGATCGACAATTTTGTCGACGAATTTTCCATGGATACTATTGAGCATATCTTGTTGTTCTGCTTGAACCGGAGAATAGCGCAGGCCTTGCGTTTTAGATGTATCAGGGGAAGAAGTAAAGACGGGTAACATTTTCTTGAGATCCAAAGTAAAGCGTCTTTTCGGGCGAGGCATGGCAACGGGAAGGTTCTATTACTGAAGGCAATCCGCCAGGAGCAGCAGGCCGCGATGGCGCCATGCAGGCCCATGGCGAAAGACGGATATCGCCATGAGGAGGATCGTCGGCTAACGATCACGAAATGAGTGGCCGAAATACGGTCTTCGTTCGGATGAATAGTGAATTATTGTGAAAATTAGTCGCCGCCAATGCAGTCACGGCGCTGCTCCTACCCGATTGAACGCTTCTTCCGATATTAATTTTCCTATTGCAACAAATGCTTGCGGGCAAGGCGTGGACAAGCTTATCGTAATGCTGTCAGGTCAGAACGGGGAGGAGACAAGAGGTGGACTGCTTCAAGACAGCGCGGCAGGCGATGCTGTGCGCGGCATTCTGCGCCAGCGGCATCGCGCAGGCGGAAGATGCCAAGATTTATCGCTCCTACGATCCGGCCAGCAAGACGCCGATCTTTTCCGATCGCCCGCTCAACCGTACGTCGCAAGTCTTCGCCGTGTTCGATGGCCACCGGCTCTGGCCGCGCGCCGGCACCGGCCCGGTGACGCTGGCGCAACTGGCGGCGCGGCGCGCCGAACTGGAGCCGCTGGTCCAGCGCATCGCCCAGGCGTACGGCGTGCATGCCGCGTTGCTGAAAGCCGTCATCGAAGTCGAATCCGGCTTCAATGCGCGCGCCTTGTCGCCCAAGGGCGCGGTCGGCCTGATGCAGGTGATGCCGGCGACCGCCGCGCGCTACGGCCACTACGACCTCTATTCGCCGGAACAGAATCTCGAGGTCGGCGCGCGTTACCTGCGCGATCTGCTGGCCATGTTCAAGAACGATATCCGGCTCGCGGTGGCCGCCTACAACGCCGGCGAGAATGCCGTGATCCGCCACGGGCGGCGCGTGCCGCCGTATGCGGAAACCATGCGTTACGTGCCGATGGTGATGGAACGCTACGACCGCTTCCAGGCGCGCGCCGTGCATTGAAGCGCAGCGCTCGCTGCGCCGGCTAGTCCGTCCCACGAATATGGGGCCGTCCGGCGGCGCGCACCTCGGCCAGACGCAGCGCCAGGTAGGAACGCTCGGCGTCGTTGAGCGTGCATGCCAGCGCCTGTTCGTAGGCCGCGCAGGCCTCGGCGTAGCGCGCGAGCCGGCGCAGCAGGTCGGCCTTCGCCGCATGGAGATATTGCGAACGGCCGAGTTCGCCCCGGGCCTCGATCTCCAGGATCCGGCGCAAACCGAATTCGATCTTGCCGGCCATGGCATGCGCCACCGCCGCGTTGAGTTCGACCACCGGCGTCGGCAGGTAGCGCAGCAGGCCGTCGTACAACGCCGCGATCTGGCGCCAGTCGGTATCCTCGGCGCGCTTCGCCTTGGCATGCAAGGCCGCGATCGCCGCCTGCACCTGGTAAGGTCCCGGTTGCCGCAGCGCGAGCGCATGGTCCAGGATGGCGAGTCCTTCGGCGATCATCGGTTCGTTCCAGAGCGACCGGTCCTGCCGTTCCAGCGTGACCAATTCGCCGGAATCGGAGACGCGGGTGGCGCTACGCGCATGCTGGAACAGCAGCAGGGCGAGCAAGCCGAGCGCTTCCGCCTGATCCGGGAGGAGATCGGCCACCAGGCGCGCGAGCCGGATCGCCTCCACGCACAGGTCGATGCGCACCAGCGCCCGGCCGCTGGTCGCGGCATAGCCTTCATTGAAGATCAGGTAGATCACTTGCAGCACCAAGGGAAGGCGCTCGCCCAGGGCATCCCGTCCGGGCACCTCGAACGGAATGCCGGCGTCGGCGATCTTCCGCTTGGCGCGCACGATGCGTTGCGCCACCGTGGCTTCCGCCTCGAGAAAGGCGCGCGCGATCTCGGGCGTCGTCAAGCCGCACAAGGTGCGCAATGCCATCGCCACCTGTGCCTGCCCGTTCAGGGCCGGATGGCAGCAGACGAAGATCAGGCGCAGCCGATCGTCCTCGAACACGTCGCCGGTGCCGGCATCGCAGTCCTCGCCGGACGCCGCCGATTCGGCCAGCGCCGCCGAATCGGGCACCATCCGGCCGTCGCGCCGCAGGATATCCAGCGCGCGATGCTGGGCCACCTTGGTCAGCCACGCGGCCGGGTTTGCGGGAAGCCCCTGCGCCGGCCAGGCTTCGAGCGCCTTGGCATACGCATCCTGCAATACGTCTTCCGCCAGCTGGAAATCGCCGAAGCGGCGGATCAATCCGGCGAGGATTCTGCCGCCTTCGCGGCGGCAGACTTCATGGATGGCGTGTACCAGCACGGGACGGCGGATGATCGGCGCGGGTTGCCTGGCCGGCGGACGGCGCGCCGCGAGGCGGACCGTCCGTTCCCGGCGCGGCGGTGTTGCCGCGCGTTACACGAGCGGCCGGATCTCGATGGAAGATCCGATCTGCGCGGACGGGCATTTCGCCGCCCACTTGATCGCCTCGTCGATGTTCGCCACTTCGATGATGTAATAGCCGCCGAGCTGCTCCTTGGTCTCCGCGAAAGGCCCGTCGGTGCAGACCACCTTGCCATCCTTGAGGCGCACCGTGGTGGCGGAGTGCACCGGCGCCAGTTCCGAGCCGCCGCGCATCACGCCCGCCTGGCTCAGTTCCTCGGTGTACCGGCCGTAATCCGCATAGATCTGCTGGATTTTCTCTTCCGGAAGCGAATTCCAGGCTTTTTCATCGCCGTAAATCAGGATCATGTATTCCATGTCGAGTTCCTTGGTTGGTTACCCGCGTATTCGGGCTTGCTACGACGAACGGCGCGCGCGCGATTCGACAACGGCGCGAAAAAATTCCGCTTATTTTTTCATGCCGAGCATCCACGGCCGGATTTCATAGTTCAGCAGGCCGGACTTCACCGCCGGATCGGCGCCGGCGAACGCTTCGATCTCCTCCCTGCTCGCCCCCGGCGGTCGGCACCATCATGCCGCCCGCGCCGGCATCCAGGAAGGGCCCGCCCATTTCCAGCTTGCCGCTTTCCAGGAGCTTGCGATAGTGGTCGATGTGGGCCTGGATGCCGGGTTGTTCGAAAATCGGCGCGCCTGGAATCCACTTCGCACCGGGTTTGTGAATGACGACAAAGCGGGTTTCCTTCATGTTCGGGCCTTTTCCGGCGGGTGCTTGCGCGAGCGCGGCGCTCGAAAACAATAGAGCGGATAGCAGAAATATCTTGAGCGGTTTCATGCGTTGCGAAAGAGGTATCGAAGTGCCGTCAATGTAACTTGCGTAAGCCCCGGCCGCAACGCCGGCGCGCGGAGCGCGTAATTGAAATGTAAAGCGCGAAATGCAAGCCGGACAAGAGCGACGTATTTGTGTCGCCAGCGGTTCGGCGCAGCCGCCTCGCGTGTAAAATGTCGCCTTTTTCGAGCGCTTCCCATGTGGTTCAAGAATCTCCAGATCTACCGACTTCCCGCACCTTGGGCCATGACGCCCGACCAACTGGAAACCGCGCTCGCGCCGCTGGCCTTCGCCGCCGGCGGCAGCCTCGAAATGCAGACCCAGGGCTGGGCTTCGCCGCGCGACAATGACCGGCTCGTGCACACCGTCAACCGCCAGATGCTGCTGCAACTGGCGACGGAAAAGAAGCTGCTGCCGAGCACGGTCATCAACCAGGTCACCAAGGCGCGCGCCGCCGAACTCGAGGAGCAGCAAGGCTTCGCGCCGGGGCGCAAGCAGATGCGCGAGCTCAAGGAGCAGGTCACCGACGAATTGCTGCCGCGGGCCTTCTCGATCCGGCGCGACACCCGCGTCTGGATCGACCCGGTGCACGGCTGGCTCGCGGTCGACGCCGCCAGCCCGGCCAAGGCCGACGAAGTGTTGAAGATGCTGTTGAAGGCGGTCGACAAGCTGCCTTTGTCGAGCTTGCATGTCGCGCGCTCGCCGGTGTCGGCCATGACCGACTGGCTGGCGGCGGACGAGGCGCCGGGCGGCTTCACCGTCGACCAGGATACCGAGTTGCGCGCCACCGGCGAGAGCAAGGCGACGGTGCGCTACGTGCGGCACACGATCGATGCCGAGGAAGTGCGCCGCCACATCGCGGCCGGCAAGCAATGCACGCGCCTGGCGATGACGTGGTCCGACAAGATTTCCTTCGTGCTGACCGAGGCGCTCGCGATCAAGCGCATCGCGCCGCTCGACGTGTTGAAGGAGAACGACGAAGTCAGGACCAAGGACGACGACGAGCGTTTCGATGCCGACTTCATGCTCATGACGGGCGAGCTGGCGAAGATGCTCGACGATCTGGTGCTGGCGTTGGGCGGGGAAATGCAAGAGGAGCGCGCCGCGGCGTGACCTGCCGCCGCGGGCGATGCCTGCTGACGATTCGGAAACGGCCCGGGCTTGTCCCGGGCTTTTTTTGCGCCATGGCGGTCCGGGCCGGGCGAATATGGATGTCCGAAAACTGCCAACCCGATTGCCGCGGCCGTGCGAGGATACGCATCTTTCAACGCCAAGGAGAACTACCATGTCCGAACGTCGCGATACCCGTTTCCGCAAACTGCATGAAGAAGGACTGCTGCTGCTGGCCAACGTCTGGGATGCCGGCGGCGCACGCATCGTCGAGCGCTTGGGCGCCAAGGCGATCGCCACCAGCAGCGCCGCCGTGGCGTGGTCGCACGGCCATGCCGATGGCGACAAGCTGCCGCGCCGGCTCTTGCTCGCGACCACGGCGGCGATCGCGCAAGCGGTGCAGGTGCCGCTGACGGTCGATATCGAAGGCGGTTATTCCGACGATCCGCGCCAGGTGGCCGAGCTGGTCGCGGCCGTGGCCGATGCCGGCGCGGTCGGCATCAACATCGAGGACGGGCGGGATGCGCCGGACCTGCTGTGCCGCAAGATCGAAGCGGCGAAACAGGCGGCGCAGGCCTGCGGCATCGACTTGTTCGTCAATG